>CAYMSH010000008.1:0-36988 GCA_964392945.1 uncultured Planctomycetaceae bacterium
ACCGTCAGCTTACCGCTGGCGGCTTGGAATCGCACCTTTCATATATTCACTCCAGATCAGCGTAACACGATCGGAGCCGCCGACGCCCTGGCCGAACCGAACGCTTATCGCCGGAGTCGGGGCCGCAGTCCAGCCGCTCGGGTCGGACGGATCGCTCATCCGCAGCGAAAAATCGTCCAACGTCGGAATGCCCGTCAGGCCGTCTATATCAACCATTACCCCGTTGATCCCGCGACTATAGCTGGTGTAGTTGGCCGGTCCGGGCATATGGCCCGGCAAGAGCGCAGCCTTGCCTGAATCTATCGCAGCGTCGTCGGCGGCGTTGGCGGCGGGATTGTTCCCGTCGCCGGCGGAGTTGTTGTAGAAGACATAGCGGCCGACGACATACGGCGATATCACAACCAACTCATTGACAGTTCCATCGACTCCGTAGCCGTCAACGTTCGTAGCAACAACGGCGACATCATATATTCCAGGATCCAGCAAAGGTGATATGGTGTCGTCGTCGAGAGTCCACGTACCGTCGCCATTGTTGACAGCGGGATACGTGTTTCCATCAACAGAAACCTGAATTGTCGCCGTAGGGTCATCCACCTCGCCACTCAGAGACGGAGTCGAATCGGTCGTAACCAGACTGTCAACTGCGACTATCGGTTTCCAGGGGTACTCGTATATCTGTACATCCTCAAACGTAGCAGTGCAGACGCCGGAGAAACTGTGGGCCGTCGCCGCCAGACCAACATAGACATATTCGTTCATGACGATAATGTCACTGCCCACAGGGTTCCATGCCAGCCCATCGGGCGACAGGTATCCGGTGAAGGAATCGCCATCGCGAACCAATCTGACCCAATACGAAAGCGACAAGATTGAAGATCCGGTGTGCAAACTAAAACCGCCCGTATTCTCCCGGCGTTGGAAGGCGCCGCCCCGGCGCGGAGTCACCGCCATCATCGCGTGCTTACTATCGGCCGCAAGGGTCTCGCGGATCATTACACCGGCCTTGGTCCACGAACTTGCGTCTTCGAGACTGGTTACATGGGCTATAATCTCGCCGTCGCCCGACAGCGTATAGTAGGCATAGTGGAATTCGTCAGCATAGTCCCAGATGTCTTCACCGCCGGCCACAATCGTTGTTGTCGAGCCGGCCTGGGTCGTTGATCCGGCCGACTGCACCGAGCCAATGTCCTGTGACTCCCACATCCCCAGCATTATGCTGACCGTTCCAGGCGTCGAAACGCTCGGTCCGCCGGAGGCTGCAACAACGAAGCTATCGACGCCCACATACCCGGCGTCAGCGACGTATGTGAACTCACCGGTCGAACGGCTAAACGACGTAAGGGTCCCATGGTTCGGCCCAGCGGGCTGAACTGCAAACCCGACACTGTAGGGACCTCCATCCGGATCGTATGCGGAGACCTGAGACGTCAGAGTCGCACCGATGGAGCCGCGGAGCGACAGGTCGTCTATAATCGGGACGTCACCTATCGGAGCGATTGTGATCGACACTGTTCCGATATTCGAATATGCAAAGCCGTCCCAGGCCCAGAAGGCGAAACTGTCGGAGCCGAAGTAATTGTATTCGGGCGTGTAGGTAAACGCGCCGTCAGCGGCGATCGCTACTTGACCGTGAACAGGAAGATTGGCCACGCTGAACACCAACGGGTCGCCATCGCTATCGTCGCCGGCGACTTGACCGTTTACAGGCGTGTCCTCATCTGTCGCCACGGCGAATCCTGTGACAGTCGGAACGCTGTTAACCGCATTGCCAAAGTCAATATCGGCGATAACTTGCCCCAACCCAACGACCAGCGTATAGCTTACGGTATGCGGATATCGGGTCACCCATCCCGGTTTGGCGACTTCGCGCACTTCATAGGCTCCGGGCGGAATCTGCGATAATTCGTAGAGGCCAACTTCCGTCTCCGGGTCAATCGCCCCGTCGTCGTTGACATCAACGGTTCCGGTGACGGCGGTCTGCATGACCTGGCCCGTGATTGAATCAACCAGTTGAACTGTCCAACTGTCCAGACCGATCTCGCCCGGGTCGCGGAGGCGGTTGACGTTAGCATCATGGAACGTTTGCCCCCGAATCGACCCTAAATCCGCATAATTGCCAAAGTCCATTCCGTTAACGTCCTGGCCGGGCGCCAGGGATACTATGTATCCTGGTGCATCAAATGCGCCCAGACGCCTGCCGTATACTCCATAACCGTCGCCATCCTGACTGCTGCAAGCCCAAACTGCGGTCAGCAGCCCCGCCCCGCTCATACCGGCCACGGGCGACACCTGGTTCCCAATGGTGTAACTGTTGATTGGGAATTCTCCGTCGGCGAGACTCCCGTCGGAGTTGTAAAGTTGTCCGTATATGCCCAGCCCGTCTCCGTCCTGTCCGCTGCTAACCCAGACAACGGCGAGATTACCCGCATCGTCCATGGCCACAGAGGGAGAGGACTGGCTGCTGGTTGTCTCGGTATTGACGCGGAACTCACCGCCATCGGCCGAACCATCAGAATTGTACCGCTGTGCGTAGACGCCGTAGCTGTCGCCGTCCTGTCCATAGCTGTTCCAGGCGATGGCGAAACGCCCGGCACCGTTGGCGGCGATTGACGGGAGCAACTGATGGCTGGCGGTTTCGGTGTTTACTGGGAACTCGCCGCCACTCGGCGTGCCTGCGGGATCGAACTGGCGGGCGTATACTCCATAACCGCTTCCGTCCTGCCCTAAACTGTCCCATGCGATAGTTATTGTCCCGCCGACATCGACATCAAGCGACGGATGCTGCTGATTGCCCGCCACAGTAGCGTTGACCGGAAACTCAACCGTCGCGGGCAGTCCGGCGGATGTGAATCTCCGAGCGTAAATGCCCGCATCAGAACCGTCCTGGGCGGCGTCTGTCCAGGCGACGGTAAACCCGCCGCCGGAGTCCATCGCGACAACCGGGTTGCTCTGGTCGCCAGTCACGTACGAGTTCACCGGAATCTCACCTGTCTGCGGAGTTCCGTCAGCGTCGAACATGCGTGCGAAGATCCCCTCGCCTTCGCCGTCCAGCGCATCATCCGTCCAGACGATCACAAATGCGCCCGTTGCATCAACAGCCACCGACGGGTCGCCCTGGTTACCAAGTGTGGTGGTGTTGACAGGGAACTCTGCCCCGTCAGGCGTTCCGTCGGCATTGTATATCTGTGCGTAGATACCGTCTCCCGAACCGTCCTGGCCGGAACTCTGCCATACTATGACGCTACGTCCCGAACCAGCGACCGCCGCGTCCGCCCCGTCCTGGTCGTCGGCCACCATCGTATTAACGCGGAACTCGTCGCCAACGGTAATCGGCCAGGTCGACGTCCAGCCCGGTTGCTGTACTTCTCGAATCCTGTAGTTCCCGAAGAAGGCGCCCACGAACTCATAGAGGCCCCTCTCGGTTTCAAAATCGATAACACTGTTGTGATTGAGGTCCATGCTGGCGGTAACGGTCGTCGCCACGACCTGGCCGCTCTGGCGGTCCACAAGTTCAATAGTCCAACCGTCCAAACCTAATTCGCCGCTGTCCCTGACCCCGTTGGAATTCAGATCAGCGAATTTCTGTCCGGAAACGGATACCAACCTGGCGTTACCGAAATCCCTGTCAACGATGTCGGCGCCGCTAAGCAGCGTCAACTGGTAGTCTCCCGCCTGGGGATAGGTCTGTCCCCATCCGAATCGGAGGACCTCTCTCAGTTCGTAATCACCGGGGAGCACCCCAGTGAACGAGTACAATCCGCCGGCTGAAGTTGTCTCGGTGTCAACAACCTGACCGGTGTTCGCATCGACCAACTCGATGTTCCATCCGTCCAGCCCGTCTTCGCCTTCATCCTGGAGACCGTTGCCGTCAATATCGTCGAACTTCATACCCGATATCGAGCCCGGTTGGGTGTTGCCAAAATCCATATCGCCAACCGCATCCCCGCTGATCAGCGTCAGCGAATATGCCCCTGAGCTCGGAGAAGTCCGCACCCACCCGCCCTGGAGCGTTTCGCGCAGTTCGTAATCGCCCGGTATGAGATCCGTAAACGAATAGAACCCTCCGTCGGCGGTTGTTTGAGTGTCAATCACCGCGGTAGTCACCGGGTTCACCAGTTGGATTGTCCAATCGTCCAGTCCGGGCTCGAGCGGATCCATAGAGCCATCACCATCGATGTCATGAAACTTCCGCCCGTAGATCGAAACCGGCCGGTAATTCCCGAAATCCATTCCGGCCAGAGTCTCGTCCGGCCCTAACTGAATATGGTATGGTCCGGGATCGACAAATGTCGGAGTAGCTACGAAGACGTCCACTCCGCTGTAAGTATCGTCGGCTGTCAGGTTGGATGCGCTCGATTGAAACGCTACGTGTCGCCCGTCGGGGCTGATACTGGGAAGCATGCTATAGCCGCCGGCGGTCATTCCTGCTGAATCGATGCTCAAACATTCGGTCTTTCCGGTTTGGCGGTCGTGGACAAAGATGTCCCGTTCGGCGTTTGCATCTACTGTAACCAAATTGGAAGCGAGCGACTGAAACGCGACGTATCGTCCGTCGGCGCTGATGCTGGGATGTTGGCTGTCATCATTGCCCTGTGTTCCGATGGAATCGACGCTCATTCGCTCGGTCAGGCCGGTTTGGCGGTCATGGACAAAGATGTCCCCCTCGCCATTTGTGTCGTCGGCTACAAGGTTGGATGCGTACGATTCGAATACTACGTACCGCCCGTCAGCGCTTATGCTGGGCGATAGACTGTTATCGTTGCCCTGCGCCCCAGTGGAATCCAGGCTCACACACTCGATCACATCAGTATGGCGATCGTAGACGAAGACATCGAGGTCGCCGCCGTCTGAGTCGTCTGTCAGGTTTGTCGCGTTTGTTTCAAACGCCACATACCGCCCATCAGCACTAATGCTGGGATAGGCGCTGTCATCATTGGCCTGTGTTCCGCCAGAATCAACGCTTACTCGCTCAGTCAGTCCAATCTCGCGATTATAAACGAAAATATCTACTGTGTCGTTTGAATCACCTGGGACCAGATTGTCGGTGTTGGACCGAAACGCCACGTATCGCCCGTTGGCGCTAATGCTGGGATGAGAGGCGCCGCCGGAAGCAGGCTTGCCCGTAATATCCACGCTTGCACACTCGGTAATACCGGTCTGGCGATCGTGGACATACACGTTTCCTATGCTTAGACCGTCGGTTACCAAATTAGACGCGTAAGACTCAAATGCTACGTAACGTCCATCCGCGCTGATGCTGGGATTATTGCTGACGCCGTCGCCCTGCATTCCGGATGAATCAACGCTTATGCGTTCGATCTGGCCCCTCTGGCGGTCGTAGACAAAAACATCTGTATAACCGTTTGTGTCTCCGGCTACCAAATTGTATGCATCAGACGCAAACGCCACGTATCGCCCATCGGCGCTGATGCTGGAATTATAGCTGCCGGCGTTGGCCTGCGTTCCGGATGAATCATCACTTACGCGATCTATTTCTTCCCGGAGCATAACCTGGCGCCAACCGTCCCGGGCCTCTTCGGCCAGCATATAGCGACCTTGGGGCAAATCGGTCAATTCGTAATTGCCCGATAAATCGGTCAGATCGAATGGTTCATCTGGATCCCACTGCCCATTGGTGTTCAGATCCAGGTATATCTTCCAGTCAGCAAGACCCGGTTCGCCGGCATCCCGTACACCGTTGGCGTTAACGTCTTCAAACTTCCGGCCGTAGATTTCGGACGGAATGGGATAGTTGCCGAAATTCCTCCCGGTTACGTAATCACCCTGGGCCAGAGTAACCAGATATGTTCCGTCAGCAGGCATAGTTTGCCTCCAGCCGTCCCGAACCGCCTCTCGGACCTCGAAGCTTCCGTAATATGCTCCCGCAAAGGAGTACAGCCCGCTCTCGGTTTCCGGATCAATATCACCACTCTCATCCAAATCGACGCTTGCCGTCATAGTTGTCGCGACGACCTCTTGAGTGGCTGCATCCACCAACTCTATAGTCCAGCCGTCCAGGCCGGATTCGCCGGGGTCCTGCACGCCGTCGCCGTTAAGGTCCTCGAATTTCCGGCCTGAGACCAAAGCGGGGTTGAAGTTACCGAAGTCCAGTTCGACCACATCCCCAAATGCGACCTCGGCGCAATACAAGCCGGGATCGTGCAAGCCGGTCACTTGGTTGAACACCACTCTTGTAACACCGCGTTGATAGGCAATGACAAAGCGGTCGGATCCATCCGCGGCGATATCCGGGCGCTGCGGAGCATACGAAGAATGACCTCCGTTAAGACAGACCAGTACGCTGGAGCCAACGCGAGCACCATCAGCATCGTATTTCTGCACATTCAATTCACGTCTGCTGGGGCCGGCCCCGGACCAGGTGATGGCAAAGCGTCCGGAATCGGCTATAGTCACCGAGGGACTAGTCTGCTCTCCGGGAGTATGCGTGTTAACTCGGAACTCATCTCCATTGGGCGTCCCGTCAGGGTTAAGCATCCGAGCGTAGATTCCCAAATCGTCTCCATCCTGCCCATAACTCTCCCAAGTCACCACGCCCCGTCCACCTTCGTCTATGGCCACGTCGGCGATCTGCTGGTCGGCGACTGAATAGGCGTTGATCTGGAACTCGCCGCCGTCGGGGGCGCCGTCGGCGCCAAATCGTTGGGCGTAAACGCCGTAACCGTCGCCGTCCTGGCCGTTGCTCTGCCAGACAACAGTGAAGTTCCCTGTTCCATCCATCGAGATCGCCGGATTTGCCTGGTCGCCGCTGGTGTATGTGTTTACCTGGAATTCGGTTCCCTTAGGGACTCCGTCGGCATGGAACATCCGAGCGTAGACCCCCATTCCGTCACCGTCCTGCCCCTCACTGCACCAGACGATTACGAACGACCCATCAGTGTGGCGGGCGACTGCGGCATTCTTTACATCGCCCCCATCATAGGTGTTTACAACAAATTCTGTCCCGACGGGCCTCCCGTCGGCGCCATACCGCTGTGCACGTATGTCCGAGAAGTCCCAATCGCGATGTCTGCTGTTCCAGACGATTATGAAATCCCCCGAGTCTCCGATAGCCGTATCCGGCATTTCCTGGGTGTAATCGGCGAACGTATTCACAATGAACACGTTCGCCGCGGGTGTACCGTCAGCATGGTATCTCTGTGCGAAGACGTCTCGCGTCGGGAACCAGGTCTCTGTGGTCGCATCTTGTCCTATGCTCCCCCAGGCAACAACGAAATCCCCCGAATGGTTCATAGCGACCGCCGTTGACCCCGGGTGGCCGCCATCATCAAAACTGACAACGGGTCCAACGATACCGGCGTCATAATCTTGGGGCAACGTCTGTATCCACCCCGGCTTGAGAACCTCTCGGATTTTGTAGCGTCCAGGCGCCACAGTGAAAGAGTACAGGCCAGCCTCTGTCTCGGGATCGATATCCCCGCTCTGATCAAGATCAACGCCGGCTGTAACTGTCGTTGCGACGACCTGATCGGTAAAGGCGTCAAGCAGTTCGATCGTCCAGCCATCCAATCCGGGTTCACCGGGATCATGCACTCCATCGCCATCCAGGTCCTCAAATTTCTGTCCGCGAATCTCCGGGACAATAGCCAAGTTGCCGAAGTCAAGCCCCGACGCTTCTTCCGCAGAACGCAGCGTAACCGAGTAGTTCGAAGAGATCGGAGCCGTCTGAGTCCACCCTGACGGCAGCATCTGGCGCACCTCGTAGGTTCCAGGGAGAAGACGTTCGAAGGCGTACAGGCCAGCCTCGGTTTCCGGATCAATGTCACCGCTGTCGTCCAAGTCGATGCTCATCGTTACCGTACTGGCGATGACGGCCCCCGTGTCGGGGTCGACCAGTTCCAACATCCAGCCGTCCAGCCCCGCCTCACCGGCGTCGCGCCGGCCGTTGAGATCAGGGTCCTCGTACACTTGCCCGCTGAGGCGTCCGGTCTGCGAGAGATTACCGAAGTCCAGATCGTTGAAGATTTGCCCAAGCCCGTTGATCTCGGCGTTGTGCGCACCGAGTTCGGAGAAGCCGTAGAACGACTTGACCGTACTGCCGTCAACGCGTCCGTTCGCAACCGCGCGTTGCCAGGCGACCACAAACTGTCCCGAATCATTAAGCGCAATGTGCGGGTGGGTCTGCCACCACCCCTGGCTACCGGTATCGACTGCGAATCTGCTTCCGAGGTGCGATCCGTCAGCAGTGTATCGCTGCGCATAGAGCCTATGTCTCCCGTTGGGATCATCAATGCGCGACCAGGCGATAACAAAATCGCCGGTATCGTTCATCGCGACATTCGGGTCGCTTGGATCCGTCAACGTGGTTTCGTCGACCATGAACTCCGGCCCGTTGGACGTGCCGTCGGCATGGTATCGCTGGCAGTAGTACGTTACCGGCGCCTGGCTGCTGACGTAGGTCTTCCAGACTACCGCGAAGTTTCCAGCACCGTCCATCCCAACGGCGGGGTGTTGTTGACTGTCCAGTGTCGTTGTGTTTACACGAAACTCGTCGCCATCTCGCGTCCCGTCGGCGTGGAACCGCTGGCCCGAAATTCCGTACTCGTCGCCATCCTGCAGGTAACTCTGCCACACGACCACAAAATCCCCGCTGTCGGCCATGGCGATGGCGGGCTGCTCCTGGTCCCATATCCTGGTGGTGTTGATCTGAAACTCACTGCCTATTGGCGCTCCGGCTGCGGTGAATCGCCGCCCGAAAATGCCGAAACCATATCCATCCTGGTATTCGCTCTGCCAGACGATAACGAAGTCGCCAGCGGCGCCCATTGAGATCGCGGGGGCTTCCTGGTCGCCCGTTGCGTACGTGTTGACCTGGGTTACCTCACCGTTCGGAGTTCCATCGGCATTGTATCTCCGAATGAAGACACTGTGAATAGCCCGAGCCTCTGGCCTGCTTACCTCGGAATACGCAATAAAAAACGCACCCGAGTCGCTCAGGGCGACACATGGTTCGGTCTGCCATTCGTTGGAGACATTGACCAAGAACGAATCGCCGTTGGGGGTCCCGTCAGCATGGCGCCTCTGAGCACGAATCATCCCGTGCGAGCCCTCCTCCATATCGATCCAGGCAACTACGGTCTCGCCCGCACTGTTGATGGCAACCGCTTGGCTTTGGATATCATACCACCACTGGTTCCTGTTGAGCAGGACCGTAGCCCCGGCGACCCCAGGCCCCGGGTTGGCCGGAAAACTCTGCTCCCAACCTGGGGCCGGTATCTCCCTTATCTTGTAGGCTCCGGGAACAAGGTCTTGGAACGAGTACAATCCCGCTTCTGTTTCCGGATCTATGGTTCCGTCACTATCGAGATCCACGCCTGCCGTAACCTGCACGCCCACCACGGCGCCTGTAGCGGCGTCCACCAGTTCAATCGTCCAATCGTCCAAACCCAGTTCGCCCGGATCATGGACGCCGTCGCCGTCCAGGTCCTCATACTTCTGGCCGGAGATCGAATCATAGAGCCCCTCATTGCCGAAGTCCAAATCATCCAGGTCATCGCCGGATATGACCGTCAGCGAATATGTCGGCAATGACGGTAAGGTTCGCCGCCAGCCTTGTTGCTGGACCTCGCGGACCTCATAGTCGCCGGGGGTCAGGCCGGAGAATGCGTAGAAACCTCCGCCTCCGGTGACGGCCGTAGCTACAACCTCGCCCGTGCCGCCGGCAACCAATTCGATCGCCCAACCATCCAGGCCCAACTCCCCGGCATCTTTCGCACCATCCCCATCCGCATCTTCAAACTTCTGCCCCGAAATGGAGGCGAATTCGAAGTTGCCGAAGTCAATGTCTGTCTCTCGATCCTGATAACCCAGTACGAAGGAGTACGTCCCACCGGCCGGAAACGTCTGTTGCCAACCTGCCTGCTTTGCCTCGCGAACTTCGTAGTCTCCGGGCGGTACTCCGATGAAGGAGTACTGCCCGGCTTCTGTGCCGGTAGCCGTGATCGCAGTTTCAACAACCTGACCTGTCGAACTGTCAACCAGCAGGATCGTCCATCCGTTCAGCCCGGGTTCGCCGGCGCCTTTGACACCGTCGCCGTCAAGGTCATCGAACTTAACGCCCGATATCGACGCCAGTTCTACGTTGCCGAAATCAAGCCCCGCTGCGCCGCCATTCAATTCGAAAGCGTAGTACCCCGAACCCGTTGGGTGAGTCTGAAGCCATCCGGCCTGGTCGATCTGGCGCACCTCGTAGCTACCGGGCAGGAAAGCATCGAATGAATACAGGCCCCCGGCTGCTGTAACTGTCGTCGTCGTATCGCCAAGCAGCAGGTCGGTAAGTTCGACAGTCCAGCCGTCCAGCCCCGGCTCACTGGCGTCTTTGACCCCATCGGCGTTAAGATCGTTCCACAGTTGTCCCGTAATCGTGTCCGGAACCGTATAGTTGCCAAAATCCCTGTTCTCGGCATCGGGGTCGCCGCTTGCAAGAGTCAGGGAGTAAATATCCTGGCTCGGATAAGTCTGCGCCCATCCGAATCGATGCACTTCATGCACTTCATAGTCGCCGGGGATGATGTCCTCGAACGAGTAGGACCCGTCGGAGGCGGTTGTTCGAGTATCAATCACACCGTTCGTGGCCGGATCAACCAATTCAATCGTCCAACCGCCGAGACCCTCGTCGCCTCCGTCCCTGACGCCATCACCGTTGTGATCGAAGAACTTCAGACCAGAAACTGACACGGGCCGGTAGTTGCCGAAGCGGATATCACTGCGTGTCTCACCGGGAGCTATATCGATCGTGTGGCCGGAGGGTCCCGGCGCGGAGGCCGCCCAGCCGACCTGAACAACCTCTCGTACGATGTAACTTCCAGGCGCCAGATCACCGAACGCATACAATCCGCCGCCGCTGGTCACTCGAGTGTCAATCACCAGACCGCTGGAAGAATCGACCAACTCGATCGTCCAGCCGTCAAGCCATGGCTCGCCGGGGTCTTGCACTGTGTTGCCATTGACGTCCTCGAACTTCTGGCCGGAAATCATGCTCGGTATTCTGTAGTTGCCGAAATCCCTGTCACCGGCCGTATCACCGCTCGCCAGAGACATCGAATACCCACCCGCACTCGGATGCGTCTGCGCCCATCCCGGCTGGACCGCTTCCCTTAGTTCATAATCGCCGGGCGTGAGGCCTACAAAAGAGTAGAACCCTCCGCCAGCAGTTGTTCGTGTATCAATCACATCGCCCGTGGCGGGGTCAACCAGTTCGATTGTCCAACCGTCCAGCCCCTCTTCGCCTGCATCCCTGACACCATCGGCGTTGTGGTCGCTGAACTTCAGACCGGAAATCGAAACGGGCCGATAGTTGCCGAAATGGAGATCATCCCTTGTCTCATCGGGAGCAATACTGACCGTGTAGCCGGAGAGATTTGGAGCCGAGGCGGCCCAACCGGGCTGAATGACCTCGCGTACGATGTAGCTTCCACGTGTCAGTGCGTCAAACAAGTACATCCCGCCGTCGCTGGTCACGTGTGTGTCAATCACCAGACCGCTCGAAGCATCGACCAGTTCGATAATCCATCCGTCGAGCCACGGTTCGCCGGGGTCGCGAACGGAGTTTCCGTCTGTATCCTCAAATTTTCGTCCGGAAATAGCGCCCGGAAGCGCCTGGTTTCCGAAATCCTTGTCCACAACTAAGCTTCCGCTTGCCAGAGTCAGCGAATAGACCGCCGGGATCGGAAGCGTCTGTATCCATCCTGGCCGGGCCGCTTCCCTCAGTTCGTAATCGCCCGGCTTGAGATCTGTAAACGAGTACCATCCGCCTCCGGCGGTTGTTTGAGTATCGATCACGCCTCCGCCTGCGGGATCAACCAGTTCCATAGTCCATCCGTCGAGCCCTTCGTCGCCGGGCTCGGTGACCCCGTCGCCGTCCAGGTCCTCGAACTTCTGTCCGGAAACAGAGGCCGACTGGTAGTTGCCGAAGTCCTTTCCCTCTATAGACTCTCCATCACTCAGGATGACTTGATGCTGTTGAATTGCGGGAAAAGACTGCACCCATCCCGGCTGGTTGACCTCGCGAACGGTGTAGCGGTTCGTCGTCCCTTCAATGCGCACCGCATCGGCGAATGAAAACTGCTGCTCGCCTTCGGGCACGTTCTGCGGGCCCTGGATCTCTACGGCCAGTACACCCTCAGCGTGATAAATGCCCAGATTACGCCACCAAACTCCATCGGCGAACATGTCAGACGGCAGCACTGTCTGGTCGATGACAAACTCGTCCTGCAGAACGCCGTTGGCGTACGCAAAACTCGCTATCTCTCCGCCAAAATACACCCTGTACGGCACGTTCGCAGCAGTGGGCTTGGTTTCGCTTTGCCCCCAACAGACCCAGATTTCATACGGAGCATCGGGCAGACCCTCGAACACCCAGTGACCGACAGAGTCGGCAAAGCTGCTGCGTTTGTTCTTGTTGCTGTACGAATTGGTCGCCGTAGTGTCATTCCAATCGGCGTTGAAGTAAGCTCCGGGCCAGGAATCGTTCTCCAGTATCTGCAGCGCCTGCGGGCCGATCGGCGGGAGAGTATCCAGCACCGACAGCGTGTAAAGACCGGATTCGGTCTCGGGGTCGATATCGCCGGATGAGTCCAAATCGATGCTCGCGGTGACCGCGGTGTCTGCGACCAGGCCGGTCTCAAGCTCCACCAGTTCGACAGTCCATCCGTCCAGGCCCAACTCGCCCGGGTCGCGCACGCCGTTTGCATTGAGATCGTCAAATTTCTGTCCGGAGACCGACGCCGACAACAGCAACCTCGGCTCGAGGGCCTCCAGAATAGCCCTGCTTCGGTATTTGCGTTTCGCTGAATCCACAGCTCCCAACCACCTTTCCATGCGAAGAAGGCAGGCACAATAGCACGCGAAACCAGGAGGACACGGCCAGCGACGCCCCATTTCCGTGCGTAATGATCTCTCAGCGTCCAAGTATACCACACATCCCTGAACATCCAAGACTTTTCGATACGTTTTCAAAGGCATATTATGGGTAAGTTCGCCACGAACGGGGTGGTCGTTTGCACCCTGCCGGCCGCATCGATGGCGTCGCAAGCGAGATTGGCCTAGCCGGATCTGAGTCCGGCTGGGAAAGCCCCATGAAAGGGTCCAAGATTTCCTGCCGGCCAAAAATGCTTGACTTAATCACATGGTTTTGTAATAATGCCCGACCTGTAGTTGAGTCAGCTGGTATATCTGGTATCGAACCCAGCCTGTTTCGCCCCGCGAATCACCCACTACAAAACACTACGATTTAAGCAGTTGCGCGTGTAGCTCAATTGGATAGAGCACCGGTCTACGGAACCGGAGGTTGCAGGTTCGAATCCTGCCACGCGTGTTCGTTAATCCCTACAAGGTCAGCCCTTACGGCTGGCCTTTGTTTATTGGGAACGGAGGTTGGGCGTGTATAGGCTTGCCTGGGCGTGCCGATCTGAGAGCCACGTTCTGCGGTGGCGTGCGTCGGTGGCCCGGGGGTGAGGGGTTTAGAACGTTCTTCGCCGGTTGAACTGGCGAAGTTCGATCGTTACTTCGGCGGGGCTGGTCTTTTGGCTTGATCCTTGGGTTTCAGCATATCGAGAATGAACTCGGCGGGCACGACTGTGCTTAGCTTTCCGCCTGAGACATCCGCTATGGACCCGCTTAGGAGACCAATGCAAACATATTTATGGGTCTTTGGGTCTAGATAAAATACCGGTCCGCCGCTGAACCCGCTGCCAGCCGGAGGGCTCACCAGAAAAGCGTGCATCAGCTTCTCTGCAAACGCCACCGGAATCCTCTTGCTGGCCACATGAACTACCGCGGTGATCGCTGATATCTTTCCGTGGGTGCCCTGGCCCATGGGGAATCCGCAAATAACGGCCTTGGTCGTGCGAGGTGGAATAACAGAAGCCAGCGTCCCCAATGAAAGGCTCAAGTCCATCACTTCTTGCTTTGCGCCCCCGCGCGGAAAGACCTCGATGACGGACACATCGGCGTCGGGGTGATGTTTCCATTTGAAATCATCCGGCCCCCGAAGCAGTTGTCCGAGTCGAAACGCCCTCGACTCACCTTTCTCATTAAGGAATGCCAATTGCGTGTGCGGCGCAAGCTTCTCGGCAACGTGTTTGGCGCTGACGAAGAACATTCGCTCGCCGTCATGCACAAAGAAACCGGTTCCCGTAAGCGTCCGGAACTTTCGTTTCTCCGGTTTCTTATCGGAAGGCTTGGGTTCGCCTGTTGCCTTGGACTTCGACCCTTCAGGGGCTTTTACTCGGCTTCGTATGAACACAGCGCTATCGAATGGCCGATCCGGTTCGGCCGTTCGAGGCACAGATGTCGGACTGGCGCCTCCGGCCAGGGCGTTCATCAATCCGACTATCAAAACCATAGTTAAGGAACTCAGTTTCATTATGACCTCACTGTTTTCAACAGTGCCCACGTTACTAAACGACCGCGTTCCGTTCAAGCACAGGGCGTCTAAGCTCAGCGGCGCGGCCGTTTCGCGTCCGATGGGGCGTTTTGTTATGCTTCCACTACAGGAACAAGGAAAGCGGTAACATAAAGCTCTATATCACTTCTAACCGAATGCATTGTACCAGCATGAACAATAACTGATAGGAAATTTGATTCCGCGTAGGGGTGACCGGCGGGGTGCCCATCGTGCGAGTTGAGAGCATTCTTGCCCGATGCGCTGAGCCGGATATAATCAGCAGAGCCGCCCCGAGATCATCCCGGGCGTGGGTTTCGTCGCCCCGCTGCCAGTAAACAAAGGAGCACATGCAGCATGATCATCGCTAATAGAACCACATTCGCCAGCATGGCATTGCGGACCCTTGCTCTAGGCCTGCTCTGGTCATTTTGGTCGGTGACCGCCTCGGCGGCCTCCCCTGCCGCGGCGCGAAATCCGTTCGTGGAGGCCTTCTTCAACAGCGATGACGCCTTCATAAAGGAAACGATCCTGCCGAATATCGAGAGACACCGGAAAGCCGACGCTCGCCTGAGGTTCTTATCATCAAAAGGCGAGCCGCTCAAAGCCAGGCAAGTTTCCGTTGAACTGCATCGACACAGGTTTCACTTCGGCTGCGCACCCAAAGCCGAACTCGGAAAGGAAGGCCCCTATCGCCAGGCATGGCGCAGCGTCTGGGAATACGCCGTTCCGGAGAATTCACAGAAATGGTACAGGATAGAACCCAAGGAAGGAGAGTTCGACTACAGCGTGTCGGACTCGATCGTAGACTTCCTGAAGACCAATAACTACGCCGTCGAATACCATTTTCTCGCCGGATATCATCCAAAGTGGCTTGCCGACAAAACAGACGCCGAAAAGGCGGCCAGCCAGGAAGCCCACATGCTCAGGACCGTCGAGCGATATCACAAGAGCATCGACTACTTCCAGGTGTACAACGAACTCTGGCGGTTGCCCGTTTCGAAAGCAAGACCATTCGTTGACGCCACACCTTTCTTCAAGCAACTGGTACGGAAGTACCCGGACGTAAAATTCGGCGTAAGCGACTGCTGGCGACTGAACGAGCGGCTGCCGGATCCGAAAGAGGTCTCCAGGCGGTTCCCCGGGATTGACTACATCGCAATCCACGCTCACGCGCCGCGCCGACTCCGGGTGGCCCCGAAGGTGATCTATCAATGCTTCGAGCCCTACCTGAAAAGCAGGATCAAACTTCACGTTACGGAATTCGGAATTCGCGAAGGGCTCGTACGCCCGGTGGATACTCTTTCGCAGGAATGGTCCAAGGCCTTTGAACTGAAAGGTGACACAGACGGCCAGGCATGGACCGAGGACCTGAAGGCACAGTACTTTGTGCAGACCCTGATGACATGCTTCAGCCACCCGGCGGTCAGGGCCTTCTGCTTCTGGGGAATGGGGCCGAAAAAGATGTTCATGGACGGGAACCAGATGATCAAAGACGACTACACCCGCCTGCCGGCCTACAAGGCCCTGCAGAACCTTATCAAGACCAGGCTCCACACTCGAAGTAAGGGCTCAGTTGACAAGTCAGGACGATTCGGTTTCCGAGGCTACTACGGGAAGTACATTCTAACCTTGAGTACAGAAGCGGGCGAGAAACTGACAACCCAGTTCGACCTGACGCCCGACAGGAAGGAATTCACCGTCGTGTACGATGAGAAGAACGCCAACCTGAAGGTCTCGGACGCATCCGACCGCAAGTGAGAAAAGCCAGAATTCCGAATCCTACACTGGGTCGTAGACGCCTAACAATCACAGACGTATCACAACGTCCCGTCGGAGAGCACATGGAGCCTGTCAGCGGATCTTCTTGACGGCGATATCTCGGCGGGTGTCTCCAGCCTTTCGGAAGACGCCGTGGTGTGTATCGTTGATGTAATACAACAGTTCGCGGGCGCCGACAGCGGTATAGACGCGAGCTGACAGGGAGTAGAACATCGGGTTTGGTTTCACTTTCCCCGGATCATACGGGACGGCGAAGGTCACCGGTAGCTTGAACGGAGGGCTGAGGTCCACCGTACCGATCAACTCCACGCTGAAGCGGACAGATGAGTTCTAAGCCCGCTGCACGGGACCACCAAGCCCGGCGCCATACGCCACCTGAACAGACGACCGGATTCGCGACCAAACAGCCCTGAGCCTTCGGTCTTGCAGGAACATGCCGGACTTGTCACCGAGCCGATTACAGGCAAACTAACACTCGACTCCGGCTCAGTCAAGGGCGGAATTCGACAGTCCGCTGGCTGCTCCTCCGGGGGCCAGGCTTGCCGGCATATCGCGATTTGCCCCATTCTGCAGCATTCCGACATTCCACTGGTTCTGTGTTCTCTCAGAACAGCAGTTCTAGAAGCTGTTGGAGAGCTTTGCCGGTATTTCCTACGGAACCGGAGGTTGCAGGTTCGAATCCCGCCACGCGCGAGAGTTACCCCTTACAAGGCCAGCGGCTTACAGTTGGGCTTGTAAGGGAAACTCGATATCCAAGACAGTCTGGCGGTCGCCGGAGATGATCACGTTTTCCTTGACCACAGTCTTTCCCTCAAACGTGAAGCGAACTGTGTAGGTCCCAGGCAGCAATATCCGGTAGTAGCGGCCGAAGACCGCATCGCTAGTGTAGGGCCTGCGAAGATTGGTCGGTTTGTCGATCCCGTCAACGCCGATGACCGCGGCTGCCGGTTTGCCGTTTCTCGTCACGTGCCCGGTAAGCGTTGAGCTGTGGATCCGGTTCATCATGAGCATTACCCCGGGGAGGTTTTTGCGACACAAGGGTCCGAGCTGCTCGGCTGGAAGCTCGTGGGACGTTCCCAGTTCCAGCCCGTAGTAGAACGTTCCGTAGCGACCGTACTGGTAGTCGGCCGCTCCCCCGGGAACGGTTCTATTCAAGTACTCGGTTAGCTGCAGCGAACGGTGCCCAGAGGTCTTGGCCATCTTATCGGCCAGGTCCTTCATCGCGGCCCAGTCGGCTGGTTTCTTGTGGGCGTTGGCCCAGGGAAGGAGATAGGCGCGCCCGTAGGTGTGCAGGTCGATTCCGGCCACAACGTGAGCGCGACGGCGATAGAACTTCTTGAACAGGTTCTGTAATTCTATCTCGATGCCGTCCAGATCGTCACTTGTCCAATCGACAGGAAAGCTCCGATTCAGATCGATCCCGTTAGCGTTGTTGTGGGAGTGGTTGGCGTTGTGACCGGCCGGATTGAGAATCGGGATCACCCATATCTGCGTCTTGTTGATCAGGGCGCGGCGGGAACGCTCCGAAAGAAGCCGCCGGATCGTGAAGAGCGCCATTTCCGACCCAACCGGTTCGTTACCGTGGATGCCTCCTGTCAGGAGTACGTTGGGCTCGTCCTCTTCTTTTTCAACATTGTCAGATATCTTGAACGCCCATACGCGCGTACTTCCGTCCGAGCTGAGCCCCAGGTCATGCAGTTTCGCTACCTTCGGATGCGCCTTCTCCAACCGGCGCAATTCGCTCAACATGGTGTCATAGGTGTGATACGAGAGGTCCTCGACCTCGAAGCCTGGGGAGCACCCTATCGACGAAACCGAAAAGAGAAGCGTTATGAAGAAGAGACACCTCGTCAACGCGCCGCCCGAGCGGCCGGGCGAGATCAAGCTCCATTGTCCATCGTTTTTCATTTTGTTGTCGCCTAACGTATTAGGATCACCGGTCGCTGAGTTTACGCGCCATTATCATACCGCATTTTTCACTCTGGTGCAGAACCTGACCGCCAGGAGGTTTGATTCCGAGCGAGCGTGCGCGGACACTCCGCCGGTGAGGGGTTTAAGCTCCCGGACAACCATGGTATAAACACTCCTTGCATTGGCCAAACGCTTATTCTCGGAGATCGGGCTATTCCCTACATCGGTGAACTATATGCACTGGGCGCAGCTGTCACCTGGGCCTTTTCCGTTATCCTCTTTAAAAAGAGCGGGGAATCGGTGCATCCGATCGCCCTGAATGCGTTCAAGAATACCCTGGCGATAGTGTTGGTGCTGCCGATCTTTTTTCTAATCTCGGGATCCTTTTTCCACCCGGCCTCGTGGACTGATTACGCCCTACTCCTGCTCAGCGGAGCCATTGGCATCGCCATCGCGGACTCCCTTGTCTTCAAGGGGCTCAACCTGTTGGGGGCCGGGTTGTCCGCGATCGTAAACTGCACGTACAGCCCGTTCATCATTCTGTTCTCTGTGCTGTTCATTGGCGAATCCCTGGGTTGGGTGAAGGTGTTGGGAGTCCTGCTGATCATCTCGGCGGTGCTCACGGCCACCAGCCTCAAGGGCAGAGGCGCAGTAAATCGCCACGACCTGATCCTGGGTGTCATTTGCTGCGCGTCGGCCATGGCGATCATGGGAATCAGCATTGTGATGGTCAAACCGCTGCTGGATCGATCGCCTGTCCTGTGGGCCACGGGAGTCCGTCTCGTTGGCGGCGCTTTGGGGCTGGGCGTGCATCTCCTGATTCACCGGCAGAGACGCAGGATTATCAAGTCCATGATATGCGCCCGGAGTTGGAAGTACACGCTGTGGGGATCGTTCTTAGGCGGATTCGTGGCGATGCTCCTGTGGATAGGCGGCATGAAATACACCCAGGCCTCCACAGCGGCGGCCCTGAACCAGACCAGCAACATCTTCGTCTTCATCTTTGCCGCCTGGTTCCTCAAGGAGCGCATCACCTTGCTGCGAACCGCGGCGATCTGTGCGGCCGTGCTGGGGGCTCTGCTAGTAACGTTTGGTTAACTGATATGAACCGTGATTCCGCGCGGGCGCGGGCCAAGATCGCCTATTTCTTTCCTTTTCGACGCAGCATGACCGACCATGCGTCGTGGTGGTTTCTGCCGTTTATGCCGGTATGCAGCGTCGCCTTGCGGATCCACTCGAAGTCGAATAGCTCCGAGAAGTCGTCTCTCATCGTCTTTTCGCGAATGCCCGGAGCACTGTCTCGATTGCACGAAAAGACAAAACAGCGCGATCCCGGACGCGTGAGTTGCTTCATCGACGCCACGAACCCGGCCGCATCGACGTAACGCACGTTGTGGTAGCAGCCGCGATCGAAAATCAGATCGTACGGTTTCGACTCGGGCAGTTTCAGCACGTCGGCCAGCACCCATCGCACTTTTACGCCGGCCTTCTTGGCGTCGGCCATCGCGATGCCCAGTGCGCTTGGAGCAACGTCAATGGCGGTGACGTCGAAACCTTTCTTGGCCAGGAAGATGGCGTTGGAGCCCGATCCGCATCCGAGCACGATCGTGCGGCACGGTTTGATCTCCTTTTTCTTGATAGCCTCCTGCAGCACCGGAGCCGCCGGCAGGTCGCTGTTCCAGGGGGCCCATCGCCCCTTGCGATACTTCTTGTCCCAGCGGTCGATCAGCTTCATGCCAGCCGGGCCGTGCGGCAAGACGCCGCCGGGCAAGGGTCGAAGCGGCACGGCGACCTTGCCGTCGGCGCCTGTTACTTTGATCACCCCGGCGTCGGTTCCGAGGCCGGGCAGTTCAAACCGATACGTACTGCCCTTGACGACGAGCGTAAGCGTGAGAACTCCGGCCTTATCGTTGATGGTTGTCTTTACCGGAGCAGCTTTGTCCTGTTTCGCGTAAGCTGACAGAACGTGCAGGCATCGCACGGTCTTGGCGGCCTGGGCCGGTTTAATCTCGACGCGGCTCTGCGCAACGGGCTTGGCCTGTTTCGCCACGGTCCACGAAGGCGCCTTTGCCGGCCAGAGCGTCGAGCAGACGAGCTTTCCGTTTGCGTCGGCGAAGACCAATCGCCCATCGGCGAGTGTCGGCGCTTTGCCAGACGACAACTGCCAACGCAACGCCCGATCCGGCGAAAGGCCTGTCGCTATGTCATCCACGATTAGAGTCGACGGTTTTATCAAGATGATCCGCCGCACGAACTTCGAGGACTTCGGGCTCTGTGCGGTCAGACAAAGAAAACGAGTATTTTCCTCGAACGTCAAAATGCGAGCCTCAGCTCCGATCAAGCTGCACGCCTTTTTCGAGGTCGCCGAGTCGAACGCGACAGTTCCGCCTGCGGAGATCGAGTTGCCGCAAACGTAAGGATCGAACGGCTTGAAATGTTCCACCAACTCGGGAAACTCGGCTGCGGCGGGTGTCTTGGCCGGTAGCTCTCCCGCGGCGAAGCACAGAACAAGCACACCTGAGATCGCAGCTATGCATTGTCGTAGAGCCGTCGGTCTATTGGTTCTAGTTCTCGTGATCATGTCTAAATCTCCCGGGAAAGGATGTCATGGATTGAGATTGTGTGTAACGCAGAGAACCTTTGTGGCTAACACATATTCTACGGTTTTCCTATCTGGCGCCACGGCGCAGAGACCCGGCCGTTCCGGGCGTGTCGGCGATTGGGCCAACAACTCTGAAAACGCCGGAACTTGCCGGCGCACCGAGCTATGGAACCGGATGCTCCAGATTCCAGTCCCGCCGCGCCGGAGCGTTACCTGCCGGCTGCGACTCCCCGTATTCTGCGCAGGAACGTTGTGCCGGACATGTACACGTCCGATCCGCTGAAAGCCAGTCGCCCGCCGCGAGTAACTTGCGCGACGGCTTTCACCGTAGCGGTCTGCGGATCGATCCGAACCAGTGTTTTGCCATTAGGGCCCATGAACGTCCAGATCCGGCCGTCCGGACCGAGTCGAAAATCCCAACCTTCCTTCTGGTTCGAGCCGATCACGATCGGAAGTTTGAACGGCAGCCCCACGGTCCAGGCCAGTTGGCGTTTCTCGACGTCTACGCCGTAGAGAATACTCTTCTTTGCATCGCTCGGGTCGTTTGTCCAGCCAATAACACGATTGCCGCCGGCCCACGCAATCGGCCCGGGGCCAGAGACGCCTTTGACTACGGTGATCTCGCCAACGATCTCTTTCTTCGCATCGTCGAAGATGAACAGTTTGCCTTCGCTCGGAGTGGGCTTCTTCAGGACGGTGTCTTTTTGTCGCTTTGTCGAAATGACGATGTACTTGCCCCCGCCGGCGGCGCAGAGGAAAGCGATCTGGTGATTGCTGAACGGTTTCCAGAACCCGTCATCTTTCCCGGTCGATGAATCCCACCACCCGAATCCGCCGCCGTTGCCGTTGCGGATCCAGCGCCCGCCGAAGTAGACTCGCCCGCTGGCTCCGACAGCCGCGCCGTACATCTTGTGGCATCCGGATTTCGAGAGGCGCCCGAGCAGCCGCGGGTTGCTGTCCGGCGATTTGTGCGACGGCAGTTCCGTGCCGGGCCCCGGGCCCTGCATGAGCACATTCCAGGGTTTGGTGTAATCAAAGACGTACAAACTCGAAGACGGGTACCCGCTCATCCAGATCTTACCGTCAGATATCGCCGTTGCGTAGTGGCTCAGGCTTGTCTTGCCCATGTAGGTGCTCTTACCGCTGGCCGGATCGTAGATATAATTGCCGGTGTAGGAGCCGGCGGTGCCGAGAAGACGTCCGTCGGGCATTTCGATCAAACGGTTGCTGGTCATAGGGTAAAGCGGCAGGTCGTAACTAAAGCAGCTCCAACCGCGAAACTTGCGATCGGGTCTAACTCCGGGTATCGCGGCTTTGACCCAGAACTCAGCCTGCCTGTCAGGAGTAGGCGGCACGATGCGTTCGGTGTAAATCTCCGGTTTCGGCGGCAACGCTTTCTTCCAGTCGGTCCCGGTCTTGCCCCATGGACAGGGCCTTTCCTTTGGAATCAGCTTTCCCCGGAGACACCAGTATCTTTGAGGTTTCGCTCCGGAGCCGGTCCTTACGTAAGCCTTGACCCCATGGATATCCTGGGTGACGGTGACCAGACCGCCGCTGTTTGCCGTCTTGGCCAGCACTGTCGATCGCTTCGTCCTGCGATCCACGGCGATCAGATACCAGGGCACCTTGCCGCTGGCGATGTAAACGTGCGTGTCGTCGGCGCCCATGGAATAGTTGTAGGCGTTTGACGGTCTGTGGCTCGGACCGCAGGACCCGAAGTCGGTTACGGCGTTATTCCTGGGATTGATCATGATGCAGGCGGCCGACTGGTCTTTATGCCCGCCTCCGGCAAAGAGCATCCCGTCGGTGCTTCGTATCAGAGGGTGGGTCTCGCCGCGCACATGCTCCGGAGCCGGGATAGCGTCAAGTTTCAGCTCGTTCTTCGCCGGATCGTAGATCAGGATCGTAACGCGTCCTCTCTTGACCATTGAAATGTAGACCTTGCCGTTTGGCGCCAGGACATACGGACACAAGTGCCAGCCCAGCCCCCGCGGATAGTTCTGGACTTTTATCTTACCGCTGCCGAGATCGATGATCGGCACGGTGCTCCGCCCGCCATATCCGCTGAAGTATATAGGAAGCACATCCCACGTCCTGCCGTCAGGATTCGGGGCCCAGATCAGATTCTTGTCGCCGTCATAACGAACCGTGTGAACCGGTTCGAGGATATCCTCTACGGTCCGTTTCCCGGCCGCATTGAGCACCGCAGCTAGATTCTGCCGCACCGGCCTCCAGGGCTTGCCGGTGTCGATAGTGATCTTCGGTGTCGATGAAGGTTTTCGCTTGCCGCCGGTTCCCGAGCCGACCGGGCGTTTCGGGGCGATCTTATCGAGCCTCTCTTGATAGGCTTGTGCGAGCTTCTGTGCGTCGGTCTGGGTCTTGATGTTCAGCTTCATGGCCCTGAACACCTTCCGCACAGGCCGCGGCGTCTGGAATCTCTCCTTCGACGAACCTCTGTTTCTATAGAATGCCGTCTTTTGCGTATTCCACGATTTGTAGGCTTCTACGTATTCTCTCCTCGCCGCGGCGATCGCCTCTTTCGCCTCGGCCGATGTCATGGCTTGATATTCACCGTGACCCTTGAGTGAACTTCGAATGTGCATCACTACGTACGTCGTCGGCCCGGCAATCTTGGGATTCCGTTTGGCTCCAGCTTGTTGACCAACGGCCGGCAGGCATACTCCATTCAACGCCAGAAGTCCTGCGACGATTATGAATTTCGCTCGGATCATTCGATTGTTTCTCCAGGAGGCCCGGACTTGCCGGCACGCTGCTGACTAATCATAGGACGCCGAACCGTCGGATTCGATCAGAAACCGCCTGCGACGCCGGAACCGAATATCGAACAGGACCCTTTTGTTCCTCTAGCCAACAGCGGGTTCCGTTTCGCCCGGTTCACCCGTTTCGCCATGGCCTTCTCCAAGCACGCGCCGGGTCTGGCCCGGATCGATGAACCAGAGCAGGCTGATCAGGCATATCTGCAGAATTCCCGCTCCGATAAACAGGGTCGGCACCGGCGTTCCTTCGAGCAGGCCGGTCAGCCAGGAGCCGATGGTTCGCGACATGTTCAACAGGGCCATGTAAGCAGTGAACTGCGTTCCGGCGACCACGGGCCACGAAACGCTCATGAACAGGGAGAACAGCGAAACCGTCATCACGGAGATCAGGAATTCCTGCGCGTAAGCCATGTACGACAGGTAGCTCTTGTTAACCCAATGGCTCTCGGTGGCCGCGTAAGCCAACCAGAGGATTCCCAACAGAACCGACGCTATCGCCGCCAGGCGTTTCTGCCCAACCTTGTCAGCCAGGAATCCGCCGACAATCGATCCGCCCAATCCGAAGAAGACCGCCGATCCGCCAATAACAGAGCTATACTCCTCTTGGGTCCATCCGAGTTCCTGGGTCATGTGAGTCACAAATACCGCTAACAGCACCGACGATCCTATGCTGACCAGGATCGCCAATCCGGCTGCGATCAGGGGCGAGCGAAGGGTGAAGGCCTTGAACAGGTGCTTCATCAATATCCCGAGTGAAGCGTTGGATTCTTCTTCGTCGATCGCAGGGAGATCCCCACCGACTTTACTCCAGGGAAAACGCCGGTTCGACGGATGTTCCTTCAGCAGCAGCGGCGCCATCATAATAATACCAAGCATGTACAACTGGACCGTCATCGCCACGACCAGGCCATATTGACTGGTGACCCACCCCAAACAGGCTCCGCCGAGAAACGCCCCGAAGTAGCTCGACCCGTACATCATTCCATTTGCTCTACCCCGCTCGGACTCGGTCAACATGTCCACGGCCAGTGCGTCGGCCGAAACATCCTGCAGCGAGGCGAATATGTTGTGGATAAACATGATCCATCCAAGCGTTCGAACCGACGAGGTGAGATCCGGTACGAAAATTACGAAAATCACGGTGAACATCATCAGACTCTGGGCGATCAGAATCCAAGGCCGCCGACGCCCCATGCGAAGCTTGTCAAACGTGAACCGATCGATAACCGGTCCCCAGATCCACTTCAGCGCCCATGGCAGCGAGCACATCGCCGCCAAGTGCCCGATATCGCCCGAGGAGACCCCTCGCTCAGCCAGATAGGCCGCCAGCGTGATTGTAAGGAAGCCAAACGGAACTCCCTGGGCGATGTACAGTGCACAAAGCGTGATCAGTCTTAGTCCCGACGATTCTTGGAGTGATTTCATATCTTGGTTCCGGGTCCTTCAAGTATTCAGGTCAAGGGTCTCGCGCCGTCGCATATGGTCCGGTACTATAGCACGCTATAGCGGCCCGGTCAAAGGCGATAGACGACTCAACGTTCAGTATCTCCCCCGGATTTAGCTTGTCAGGGCGCACAGCCCCCGCCGCTAGCCGCTGAGGAACCGGCAGATATTTGCGCAGACTATGCCCAGGAACGTGCCCACGATCGAGCCCAGCACCGCCAGCAGGAGCCCCACTGGCGCGAAACCGACGTGGTATATTTCGGCCACTACAGGCGCAGACGCCGTTCCGCCCATATTGGCCTGGCTGGCGGTCGCCATCAGCGCCATAGGCGCGCGGAACAGTCGGCCCGCAGCCAGGATGAACAGACCGTGGATCAGCACCCAGACGAACCCGACGACAATCATCAGCGGCGCATCTACGAGGCTGGCCAGGCTGGTCCGCGCCCCGATGGAGGCGAGCACAAAGTACAACAAACCGTATCCGATAGTAGAAGCTCCGAATCGCTCCAACCGGCGAACCGGGGTGAATGACAGCAGCAGTCCCAACCCCGTAGCCAATATGATCGCCCAGGCCGATCGGCTGATGATTTGCGGAACGACGGGCAGGACCCCGGCCAGTTGGATCGCCGCGTACGTGCCGACCGCTGCAACGGCGAGCATCACGACGAAGTGCCGCAACGTAATCGGCTCGCTCCGCGCCTCGGCCGCATCGGCGGCGCGACGCTTGAGATCGTCGAGAATGTCGCTCCTGGCCCGATTCCAGCGATCGAACCTGGCCTGGTGGGCCGACAAGAAGATCAACAGGCCCATCCACGCATAGGGGACGATAGTGTCGACTACGATCATCGTGCCGTATATCTTCTGGGGCGTATCGACAGCCTCCTTGACGGCGACCATGTTGCTGCTGCCGCCCATCCACGAGGCGCTCAACGCGCCGAGACCGGACCAGATGTCCGGCGGCATCCAGTTGCCAAATATCAGCATGACTACCGGCCCGCCGACCAGCGTCCCGAGGCTGCCGGCCAGCATGACAGCCAGCGCAACGACACCAAGCTTGTATATCGCACGAAGATCCACGCTGATAAGCAGCAGCACGAGGCACGCCGGAAGGCAGTACGTCGTGATCGCCCCGTAGACCGGCGTGATGACCTCGCCGGCGAGATTCTCCTTCGGCGGGATCAGCCCGATCGTGTTGGCCAGCATCGGAAGGAAGTATATCCAGAACATCGCCGGGACATACTTGAACATCTTCTTGGCGCCGCTAAGCCCGGCGGTGTAAAGGATGGCGCCCTCGATCACCAGCAACACCATGATGATTCCCAACGGATCGTTGATCATGCGTCTGACTCCAGGATATATTCTCGCCCCGCGACAGTGATCGGACCGAATTGGCGCCGAGCGAACAGAAAGTGCACGCCATCGAGGTCCACGTAATCGAACGCCCCTGTGCCGGCGGCGAAGTATATGCCCGCTGACAGGCCCACCATAGTTTCAGTCATGCATCCGATCATCAGCTTGAGGCCCGCGCCTCGGGCCAGGTTGCATATCGCCGCAGAGCCGGCGATGCCGCTCTTGGCGATCTTGATGTTCACGCCATCAGCGAGATCTTCGTCGATAACGCGGCGACACGCGTCGGCGTCGAAGACTGTCTCGTCAAGGATCATCGGTACGTCGCTATGACGTCGTACGCGCCTCAGGCCGGCAAAGTCGTCCCACCGCAGAGGCTGCTCGAACAGTTCGACGTCGATCTTCGCCTTAGACAAACCGTCAAGCATCCGGCGATACGTCTGGTGAGTGTAGCCCTGGTTGCCGTCAAGCCGGATCGTGAACTCAGGCATCCGGGCGGCAAGTTGCTCAGACACCCAACCCAAAAACGAGAGGTCGGCCTCCACCTCGCCGCTGACCTTAACTTTGAACGTGTTGAACCGCTTGCTCGCAGCACGGTCCAACCAGGGGCTCAGACCGGCGCCGCCCGGGGTGAATGGCACAGTGATGTCGGTTTCCAATCGCTCCAGCCGGCCGCCCCAGTGAGCAAACTCACTCTTGCCGCCGCAGGCCAACGCCGCGCGAAACAGCGCCACCTCCAGACCGCTCAATGTCATGTGAAACGCGGGATGGCTTTCCCGCAACCCGGCCAGGACGCCGGGGTAGTCTTCTATCGGCATGCGGCGCATCAGCCGACGCGCTTCTGCGAGCACGCCTTTGATGGCCTCGGGAGTCTCCAGCGGAAACGAAAAACTCGTAGGGACTTCGCCGAGACCCCGGAGCCCATCGTCGAGCGAAACTTCCACCAGCAGACTGGTGATCGCCGACTTGCTGCCCAGCGACGTGGCGAAGACCGTCCGCGTCGGCCTGGTGATCGTCCTGTAATGAATCTGCCTGACGCGGCGCATCCGTTCAGCCTGTTTCGCAGGTTCTCTAAAGCCCAGGGACCGTGCCCGGGCCAACTGCAGGCAATATAGCACTCAATCGCAACCGGGTCAAAGACCCGATTCTACAATCCAACGGGTGTTTCGTGTGATCCGAATCGCCGAGGGCCAACAAAGATGATTCTTAAATGACATCGTCAGGAAATCCCGCCGCCATGGAGATAGAATGTACACGTCTACACGTTATTCGCCCCAAGTGCATATTTCGCCATCATGTCCGGCCCGGTAAAGGAGCAACGAATGGATCCCGTGACCCAGAGCAACCTGGCCGGTTACCTGACGGCGTTCGCAGATTCTGACGCTCCGTTCCTGACGTACTACGCATTCGCCGAAGACCGAACAGTACGGACCGAGAGCTTCACTCGCGCACAGTTCCTGTATCTCGCTCGCCAGGCCGCAGGGTGTTTGCTGGCGCAGGGATGCCGACCAGGCGATCGGGTCCTGCACGCTGTTGGCTGCAACCACTACGCGGATCTGGCCTTCCGACTCGGAGCGGCCATGATCGGAGCCGTGCCTGTCACGGTTAACTGGCAGGCCGACACTATCGAGCGGGTGCTTTACAAGATCGCCGCGACACAACCGACGGTATTGCTGAGCGATCAAGAGTTCGACCCGGAGATACTCGCGGCCTGCTGTCGGGAACATCCAAACCTGCCGGTCATCGGAATCGAGGACCTGCCTGGGTCTGCGGCGCTGGCCCAAGAGCAGTTCTTTCATGACGAGGACCGCGAACACTCCCGGATCATCATCTTCACCTCAGGCACGACGGGCCGGCCCAAGGGGGTGCGGCTGCCCTACCGCAGCTATGCCGCCAATCGCGCCACGTTCGAGACGCTGCTGGACATCCGCCCTGACGACAGCTTCGCCGTAGTAGTGGTCAACCCGCTCCATCACACCAACTCCACGGCGATCACGGACTGGGCGATGCGCCGTCCGGGAAGCTGTCTGCACCTTGTCCAGCGATACTCGAGGGCATACTGGGGAATCCTGGCCGACATAGCCGAGCAAGGCTACGATCGCATCGTGGCGCCAACGGTCTCGCGACACTTCGACTTCCTGGCCCAACTGAACGATACTAATCGTCTCGGCGTTCCGATGGACGTTCTAGGTCCTGCGATGGGGCGAATCGACTTCCTGATCGGTTCGGCTCCCGTGGGCCCTACGACGATACGCCGCCTGCAGGAATTCGCCGGGCGCATTCCCACGGTGCGATTCGGCAGCACCGAAACCTGCCTGCAGGTGCTGGGTATTCCCAGACAGTTGGACGACGCCGCCCGCCTGGCCTGCTTCCAGCGCGGCTGGAACCACTCCCAGCAAGGACGCCCGGCCTGCGGCTACTACATCGGTCGCCCCACCCCATCACTAACCGAATGTAGAATTGTCTGCAGCATCACGCGCGGCGAACCAGGCTTTCTTGTCGACCGGAAAGCCGGCCAGCCGGGCTACCTGATCACACGCGGCCGGAACGTTATGAGCGGCTACGTGGGCGACGACGAAGCCACCGCCCGGGTCCTGGCCGACGGCTGGTACACAGGCCTGGGCGATGTGGCTTTCCGCCTGCGAAACGTCGAGGACCGCGCCTGGGACTACTACTGGATGAGTCGCGATTCGGCTATGCTCATCCGGGGCGGGGCCAACTATGCATACGATCAGATCAACAGCGAGTTGGCCGACTTCCTGGCGAACTGCTATGATCTCGACCCCGTCAACTTCGATATCGCCGTAGTCGGACTGCCGCTGGACAGCGAACACGAGGACACCTGCTGCGTGACTCTGGAACTTAAGGCCGACGTCCCCCAGACCGCGCAAGACGCCGTCGCGGCCACGTTTCTCGATAAAGCACGGGACAACGTCAGCAAATACGCCAGGCCCGATCGCCTGCTGCTGGCGCCTGTCCTGCGGAACTTCAAAGGCGCTATTCTAGTGAGAGAACTCAAAAAGCAGTTCTCCGATTCCCTGGCCGACAACTAGCCGATGCTCATCGGCGGTAATCGGCGAGTTCATTTAGTCGATAACTTCACCCGCGTGTAAGGGCTGGAGATCGCTGTTTTGTACTCTTTACCGTTGATGGTCAAGGTCTTCTGGTGGTTACTGAACACATCTATGCAGCGTGCGTTCTTATCTAAGTCTATTTCAACAGTCCAGGCCTTGCCGGGCTTGTCGCGGGTCATGTCCTTCCAGTTCTTCTCGGGGAACATGTTCTCAAGATAGGCGGAAGTAGCGTCCGGGCCGCGATCGAATATCCAAAAGATCCGCCCGCTTTCTTCTTCAGAACCCGGCTTGAACGTTACAGTAACTTCCAGCTTGCCGTCTCGGACCTTCGTGGTGACCGCCGGCGGCGTCAGCATCGGCTTCTTTCCGCCAATAAAGTGATTCAGGACGAACGCCGTTCGGTTGGACTGTCTCAGATTGGCCTGGAGCCCCTTCTTCCCATGGCCGCTGTTGGCGGCGTTGTAAACCGGAACGTCCGGAGCGTTTGTACCTCCCCAGATCCCGTCGTAGGAGACCATGTCGTGAGTTCCGGGCTGAAACAGGAATTCGGCTCCGCGTGCCTTCAGCTTGTTGACGTTCCTGGAGACAAAGAGATAGTCCGCCAGCTTCTCGGCAAAATTCTGGAGCTGCTTCGGCGTCTTGCCCGCGGCGAGAGCACCGCGTTTCATGCTCGGACCGGCCAGACCGCCTAACCAGCGGCCGCCTCCGGGCCTTCTTCGGCGGTGCCGGCCCGAGGGCTTCTTCGCGGCCTCGGCCTGGTTGTAAGCCTCCAGCCTGGCAAGAGCCTTCGGATCCGAAAGTCGCACGTCAGATGCGTATATCGGACACACCACTCCAAACGCCGCGGTCACCCGCTGGTCGTTGATCAGAGTAATCGCCGAGGTCTCTCCGACCTTCGAGAAACCCGAAACCAGGACCTTGCCCTTTTCAAAGTGGTCAGTCTCCGCGTAGGCGGCGGTAATGGCGCGCATGAACGTGGCCGGCCAGATCCAGAAGTTCCGGTAACGAGGATCAAGCGTCTTGTAGAACAGTTCGTCCCTTGGTTTCTTCATCTCGCCCGGAAGGTTGCCGATATGGGTTCTCACGAGTCCTGCGCCGGCCTGGATCAGTTCGCTCTCAGTCCCGCGCATCTGCATATCCCTATCCGACACGCCGCCGGTGAGATAAAAGCCTTTGGCTTTCTTGTCGGCGGGAACGGCGAACTGAACCTTGATCCGATAATCCTTACCCGGGTGGGACTGGCCTACTGTTATCTCGATAACTTTCTGCCGCGTAGGCGCAGGCCCGCCAACGGCATGCCAATCTTTGATGACAGACACCTTCAGCGTACTGGCGTCCCGCATTTCCTTCATATTGAAGTAGGTCTCGGCGAAAACACCGGTTACCGCGAAGAAGAACACCGCGGCGCATATGAGGAGTGTCGTCTTGTTCGGCATATTGTCGTTCCTTTCCGGATAGATCTCATCCGGCCAGCTGCAAACCCAACCGGTCCGGCTCTTAGGCTATTGACAAAGATCGAGGTCTTGTTGACATGCACTTTTTTACCAAATCCTTCATCGGTGATAAAGACATGCCCGCGGCCGACAGAAAATCTGTCCCCGTGTGCGTATGCGCACCTGAGGCGCCGAACGCCGGAGCATCGCTGGTTCGAAAACGCGCCAACCCCATATTAACTGCTAGAGAGTGTAGATCTCTTCGCCGAAGGTGTGAACCCAGTTCTGTTTCAGGATTTCTATGGCTTCGGGGCCTTTATCGACGCCGATAATGACTATCGGATTGGCGCTTTCTCTTCTGCCGAGGAACGGGTAGAGATAAAGCACGTTGATTCCGGCGCCGTTCAGGGGTTTGAGCACGGCCTGCAGTGCGCCGGGATGATCCGGAATCTCAACTGCGACGACCTCTTTCTCCCTTACCGAATAGCCCTTGCTGTTCAAAACCGTGATGGTTTTATCAGGGTCGTCCGGCACGAACCGAACGGTGCTGACGTCTGACGTGTCAGCCACTGAGATGGCTCTGATGTTTATTCCTTCGGCGCCGAGGCAGTCGCTTACGGCGAGGAAAGTACCCGGGGTATTGTCCAGACTAACGGAAATCTGTTTTACGAACATAGCCATAATTCACTCCATCTCGCCCCATAGGGCCCCAAATAGAAACTTGGGTTAATATAACTCATACCCGTTTGTCAGGGCCTGTGTGTTAAGCGGGATCAGCTTGGGTTTATTCTTAAACGACTCTTCGAGCCCTTTAACAAGCGTAGCCAGGGAGACCACTTCGCTTTTCTTTATGAAGGCGCCGAGCATAACCATGTTGGCGCACTTCAGGTTGCCGAGTTCCTCGGCCATGTCGTTGGCCGGCACTTCGATCATATCAATATCTTCTCTGGAAATATTGGCTTCCATCAGGGAAGAGTTGATGAAGAAGACGCCGCCCGACTTGACCTGATTCTGGAATCTGACAAGAGAAGGCCAGTTCATAGCGACGAGAAACTCCGGCGACGAGGCCACGGGAGATGCGATCTCTTCGTCGGATATCGCCACGGTGCAATTAGCCGTTCCGCCTCTCATCTCGGCGCCGTAAGCCGGCAAGTAGGTCACGCTCTTGTCCTCGAGCATTCCGGCCTGGGCCAGATTAAGGCCCATCGACAGAACGCCCTGGCCGCCGAATCCTGCGAATATTGTTTTGGTTTTCGATGCCATATTTAAAGCCCGGTTGTGTCTTTTATTAATCCCAGCGGGAACTCTTTGACCATCACTTCGTCAATCCATTTCCAGCTCTCCAGCGCGCCCATCTTCCAGTTGGTCGGGCAGGCCGCGAGAATCTCAACCACGGAATAACCGAGATTGTCAATTTGGACCTGAAAAGCTTTTCGAAGCGCTTTTTTGGTCTTTCGAATACCGGCCGGGGAAGTAACGGCCGTGCGTTCGATGTACACCGCGCCCTTGATCAGGGCCAGCATTTCACTCATCTTGATCGGAGCGCCTTCTGATGCTTCATCTCTTCCATAAGGGCTCGTGGTGGTCTTCATATCCAACAACGTAGTCGGAGCCATCTGCCCGCCGGTCATCCCGTAAACCGCATTGTTGATGAAGATCGCGGTGATCTTCTCTCCGCGGTTTGCGGCGTGGATTGTCTCGGCGGTGCCGATAGCGGCAAGGTCTCCGTCGCCCTGGTAGGTGAACACCAGCACGTCGGGGTTGGCCCTCTTGATGCCGGTGGCCACAGCAGCGCCGCGACCGTGGGCTGATTCCAGCATGTCCACGTCAAGGTAGTTGTAGGCGAATACCGAACATCCCGGCGGGGGAATGCCGATGACGTTGTCCTGGATATCCATCTCTTCAACCAGCTCGGCCACGAGTCTGTGTATTATCGAGTGGCCGCAGCCGGGGCAGTAGTGAAACACCGCCTCTTTCAGTGCTTTCGGTCTGGCGTATACTTTTTTCATTCGACTATTTCAAACCCTTCTGGACGTAGTTGCGTGAGATTACCCGGGCGAACTCGCTGGGTGTCGGAATAACGCCGCCGGGTCTTCCGTAGAATTCCACATCTGCGGCGTCTCCAACGGCGAACTGCACGTCTTCAACCATCTGGCCCATGCTCATTTCAAACACAAGGAACGACTTTATAGACTGGGCGGCCTGTTTAATCGCATCATAGGGGAAAGGCCACAGGGAGATCGGCCTGATCATTCCGACCTTCTGACCCTTTGCTCGTGCGGATTTTATGGCGCCTTTGGCGATTCTTGCTGATATCCCAAAAGCGACAACTATCATTTCCGCGTCTTCGGTCATGAACGATTCGAAAGTAGTTTCGTTCTTCTTGATCAGCTGATATCTTCTAAACAGGCTCCAGTTGATCTCTTCCAACTCGATGGGATTCGAAGTGAAAGTCTTTACGATTTTGCTGGAACGCCCTTTTGCGCCTCGCAGGCCGTCGCTTCGGACCGGAGGAACATCCGGGGCTTCATGCTTGAATTCGACAGGCTCCATCATCTGGCCCAGCATGCCGTCGCCGAGGATCATCACCGGTACTCTGTACTTGTCGGTAAGATCGAAAGCCTTGTGCGTGAGGTCCGCCAGTTCCTGCACTGACGCCGGCGCCAGGACTATAGTCCTGTAATCGCCGTGCCCGCCGCCGCGCGTTGACTGGAAGTAGTCCGACTGGGCTGCAATTATGCTTCCCAGGCCCGGTCCGCCTCTCGACATGTTGACGATAACCGCCGGAAGCTGACAAGCCGCGATGTAGGAGATACCCTCCTGCTTGAGGCTGATCCCGGGGCTGGAGGATGATGTCATCACCCTTACTCCGGCCGCGGCGGCGCCGTGGACCATGTTGATCGCGGCAACTTCGCTTTCGGCCTGGACAAAGGCGCAACCTTTTCTCGGGCCGAGATGTGCGGCCATGTATTCGGTAAGCTCATTCTGGGGCGTTATGGGATACCCAAAATAGCACTGGCAGCCAGCCCTTATCGCCGCTTCTGCGATCGCCGTGTTGCCGTACATTAATACTTTACTCACGATACACCTCTATCACCACCTCGGGGCATACCACAGCACAAGTGGTGCAGCCGGTACACTCGCCGTTATCTTTGAAGGAAGCCGGCAAATAACCGCTTGCGTTTAGTTTGTCCGCGTGGGTGATCACATCCTTGGGACAAAACGCCATGCAGATTTCGCACCCCTTGCAAAGCTCCTGGTTAATCTCAATATATCCTTTTGTCATATCTCAGCCTATGCCTTAAAAAGCAGCTCCTTTATATCCGGCAAACTCACCGCCAGGGGTATAAAGTAGGAATTTCTCCTGTTTCGAACCGTAATCTATGTCATAAAAACGGCCAAATGTCAAGAGAATTGTCGCTCGGAGTCATTGCCGAAGCGCCTGAAACCAGACCAAAACACCAAGAATCGGCGGCACTGGACAACAGCTTTGACCACCACGAATAGCGACGGATAATACTGATGCCTCTAGCGGTGTACGGCGCCGTCGTTGCCGTTGCATCCTTGTCGCCTTGGCCGTATCCGTGTTCATCCGTGTCCATCCGTGTTAATCCGTGGCGAAAAACCCGTTGCAATCACCCCACGCGAGCCCGAAAATTCCATCATCAGGGAACCTGAGGCCCTCTTGTGCGTCTATAATACCTGCGGATCAACCAGATAACCGCATCTGCGGAGCCGGATCACTTATAAGGAATGAACCATGAAACGTTTACTGCAAATCAGCATGCTGCTTACCGTTGCGTTTACTGTAGCCTCGCCGGTTTTTGCCGATGAGAAATCAGATCGCGCCAAGGCCCTGAAGCTCTACCGCGACGGGAACTCCAACGAGGCCTACCAGGCTTATTCAAAACTCGCTCTGAACGCAAAGACCGATCCGAAGACAGTCGGGGCCGATATGAACATGGCGATCAGTTCGCTGCAAAGGCTCAACCGGCAAAACGAGATCGACGCCTTCCGCGAGAAGGTCATCAAGGTTCACGCAAAGAACTGGCGGTTGCTCTGGACCGCGGCGCAGTCCTACCAGAGCGGCAGCCATTACGGGTACATAATCAGCGGCGAGTTCCGTCGCGGGCGGCATCGCGGCGGCGGGCAATACGCAAACAGCTACGAACGCGATCGCGTGCGGGCTCTGCAACTCATGGTCCAGGCGATACCGCTGACGAAGAACGACGGGGATCACTCCTCTGTCGGATCGTTCTACCAGGCCCTGGCCAACATGATGATGGGCAATCGCGGATACGCCGGAGCCTGGCGACTGCAGTACAAGACCGACATCGCCAAACTCCCCGATTACCAGAAGGGATACTACTACGGGCGATACGGTTACCGCGGCGGCTCGCGCGGAGCACCGGTGGACAAAGACGGAAAACCGGTATACCACTCGCGCCCCAAGACCTGGGCCGCGGCGAAAACAGACGGGCAACGATGGCGATGGGCTCTCCTGCAGGCCGTCGAATTCTCGCCGTCGCTGAAAGAGTCGGTCGACTACCAGTTCGCATCATTCCTCAAGGCCCAGTTCGGCGTAGAGACCATGGGCAGATACGGGCGATTCTTCGGCTCGTGGCGCAGGAGCCAGCCGCGCGACGACGGAAAGAAAGACACCTCAGGCACCTACGAACTGCACACGCTCGGCGAAGATGAAACAATCGCCCGACTGGCGATCGGCATTCGACGCTTCAAACTGCCGGACGAATACAACTACATCCGCATCTTCCAGAAACTCGCCGCCGGCAAGGGCAACTGGGCTCACAACGCGATGGGCCAGTTGTGCAGCACATTCGAGAACCGTCGCCAGTACCCCAAAGCCGCCGACAAATGGCGATCGAACATCAAGCGATTCGGCGACGACCACAACAAATCAAAGGGCAAACGCCTCAAGCAGATCATAGACGCCTGGGGAGTATTCGAACCGGTTATGACCCAACCGGCGGACAAAGGCGCAACTGTCGAGTTCCGCTTCCGCAACGGCGAGCAGGTTCACTTCGAGGCCCGCTCGATCAAGATCGAGCAGCTCTTGGAAGACGTCAAGGCCTACATCAAAGCCAATCACCAGAAAGGCGACTACAACAAGACGCGAATCCAGAACATCGGCTACCGCCTGGTAAGGAACAACGAGGCCAAGTACATCGACAAGAAAGTCGCCGAATGGGACCTCGATGTTAAGCCCCGGGCAAGCCACTTCGACAAGCGAATAACCGTGACCACCCCGCTGCAGAAGGCCGGCGCCTATCTCCTTACAGCGAAAATGGCCGACGGCAACCTCTCGCGAATAATCATCTGGGTCGCAGACACCGCTATCGTGAAGAAACCGCTGAACGGCAAGACATGGTACTACATCGCCGACGCCGTAACGGGCAAACCGCTGGCCAAGGCCAACGTCGAGTTCTTCGGCTGGTGGCGAAAATACACCGGCACGCGCGGCAAACGCAGGTACGACACGCTGACGAAGAACTTCTCGGAGTTCAGCAACGCCGACGGACAGATCACCCTCGGACCGGACCAGATGCCGAGAAACTACAGATGGGTCGCCATCGCCCGGACCAAGTCCGGACGAATGGCCTACCTGGGCTTCTCCAGCGTGTGGTACGGAAACTATTACGATCAGCAGTACAACCAGCGCAAGACGTTCGTGATCACCGATCGGCCGGTCTACAGGCCCAAGCAGAAGGTTAACCTCAAATTCTGGATCAACACCGCCAAGTACGATGTCGAAGGCAAGAGCGAATTCGCCGGACAGACCTACCAGCTCAGGGTCCACAATCCCAAGGGTGAAAAGCTCTTCGAAAAGAACGTCAAGCTCGACGAATTCGGCGGAGCGGCCGGCGAGTTGACACTGAAAGATGACGCGACGCTCGGGATGTATTCGATCCAGATTCGACAGGGAAATCGCTACTACGGCCACGGGCGCTTCCGCGTGGAAGAATACAAGAAGCCCGAATTCGAAGTCAAAATCGAGGCCCCGAAAGAGCCTGTCAAACTCGGCGAGAAAGTCACTGCGACTATCGAGGCCAAGTATTACTTCGGCGCACCGGTAACTGACGCCAAGGTCAAGTACAAGGTCATGCGCACCGCGCACTCGGCCAACTGGTACCCCTGGACCCGCTGGGACTGGCTGTTCGATTCGGGCTACTGGTGGTACGGCTACGATTACCACTGGT
>CAYMSH010000009.1:0-36235 GCA_964392945.1 uncultured Planctomycetaceae bacterium
TGTCAGGATGTCGCGGCGAGAGTCGCCGTTTACGTCGCCGAACCCGAAGGTGTGCCCGGTGGCGGCTTGTTTGTGTTTGGATGAGTTGACGTCATGGCGGGTCCACTCGGTTTTCTTCGCGTCGCGCGGCGGGGCGTACCACGACACCTTCCCCCGAGCCGAGAAGATCGCCACCGGCTTGCCGTCGCCCAGAAGGTCGCCGTACAGCGGTGTTTCGTTGCCCGCGGACCTGGTGAAAAGATGCTCTTTCCAATGCCCCGGTTTACCCTTTGGGTTTTCCAGCCAGATCGCCGGGCAATTGTTCCATCCGACGATCACGATCGAATCGATCCATCCGTCGCCGTTTACGTCGTCTGAGAAGTTGGCGAAGCATTTGCTGTAGCCCTTGGCGTAATTCAGCTTCCGGACCGCATGCAGTGCGTGCGATTTGTAGTCAGGCGCCTGGTACCACATGTCGCCTGCGAATATATCCAACTTGCCGTCGCGATTTACATCGCCTGTTGCGACGCCCTCTGATCGGAACTCGGGATCGACTACGATCTTCTTGAACCGGACCTCCGCCAGTGCGGTTGTAGCCGCGAGGGCCAGGATTACGATCGTTGCAAGATTGCGGCTCACCAGGCGTTTGTATCTATTCATGGCGGTCTCCTTGTGTCGCATTAGCCTACAGACCGCAGCACGCGGCGTCCAGAAGCTGCTTGCCTTGGGATCGCCGCCGGGTATGCTGTCAGGAATATAGTCGAGAACATTCAACGAAAGGTGAACTGGAAATGTCAAAACGAATTGTGATTCTATCAGTCGTGTTGCTGGCGATGGTTGTGAGTCTGACTGCTTCGCACGCAGTGGCCAAGGACGCCGCGAAGATCAAGGTCCTGATCATCGACGGCCAGAACAACCATAACTGGAAGAAGATGACGCCTCCTATGAAGGCTACGCTTGAAGCGACCGGTCGATTCACCGTCGCGGTCTCCACCCTGCCCAGCAACAAGGGCAAGAAGGAAGACTGGGCCGCATGGGATCCGCAGTTCGCCAAGTATGACGTGATCGTAAGCAACTACAACGACGGCGGAAAGTGCCGCTGGCCCGAGCAGCGGAAGAAAGAGTTCGAAAAGTTCATGTCCGAAGGCGGCGGTTTTGTGCCCGTCCACGCTGCCGACAATTCGTCGAACACCTGGCCGGCGTACAACGAGATAATCGGCGTCGGCGGTTGGGGCGGACGCAATCCCAAGAGCGGTTGCCTGATGCGCAAGAAAGACGGCAAGTGGGTTCCCGACCCGGCTCCCAAGGGTCGCAGCGGCAGCCACGGCGGCGGGTGGGCTTTCCCGGTGAATACCGAGGCTCATGATCACCCGATCATGAAGGGCATTCCTTCGGGCTGGAAGCACGCCAGGGAAGAGATGTACAACTCGATGCGCGGACCCTGTAAGAACCTGACGGTGCTGGCCTCCTCGCCCTGCAAGCAGACCAAGGTTGATGAACCTCAAGTCATGATCATTAAGTACCACAAGGGTGTCACCTGCCATATCACGATGGGCCACGTCGGCGGACTCGAGCCGATCCAGTGCGTCGGATTCCAGACGATATTCGCTCGCGGAACCGAATTCGCGGCCACTGGCAAGGTGACTATCCCGATCCCCGCCGAATTCCCGACCGCCGACAAGGTCAGCGTAGTCCCGGCCGACAAAGTCACCTGGGGCAAAGCCCAGACCGCCTCGACGAAATCGACCACGGCGATAATCCTGGCCGGCGTCCTGGCCGGAATGTGCCTGATGGCCGTACGAAAAAGCTAATCGAAGTTTACGGCATTATCATTATCAAGCCGTCCGGGCCGAAGATCGGTCCGGGCGGCTTGTTCTAAATCGCTCTGGTTGTATCTCCGGCCGGCGGGGGGGCGGTCGATGTGTTACTTCATGGACTTCAGGAGTGTCTTTGCGTCTCGGGCTGCTTTGGTGTCGGGGTACTGTTCGATCGCCGATTGGAGTATCTTGCCGGCCTTGTCGCGATGGCCCACTTTTATGTAGTTCCGCGCAAGTTTCACCAGTCGCCCGGCTCGGGTTTCCTTGCTGGCCGGGGGTTTGGGCTTCCTTGGCGTACGAACAGGCCTGCTGGGGCGCGTTGTCGGATCGGGCTTGGTTACCGCGACTTTGGGATCCTCCGGATCCTTGGGGTCCTTGGTGTCCGTTGCGGTCTTCTCCGGCTTGGTCCATGGCGTTACGGCTACTGACGGCTTGTCGGTCGGCTTGGGTTTAAAACCTTCTTCAGCGGCTATCTGCTTGATCGTTCTCGTGCCCAGGATTTTCCCGAGTTGCGGGGTTTGAACGGCCATAATTACTCTTATGCCTCGAAGATTGAGTTTCTCCGGGATCGCCCAGTCGAACTGTCCGATCCCTCCGTTTCTCTCTGGCAGAATCGTCTTGACCAGGACCTTGGAGCCCTGGGCGATCATAATCGCCGGGCGTCCCTTCTCGTGACGAGCGTGGGGGAATTTGATCGGTCCGTACCATTCGCCCGAGGCGCCCATTATGAATTGCGGGCGTCCGATTACGATTGTATTGGGCCTTCTCTTCTGTTTGTCTTCCTTGTAGAACCTCGTGCCGAAGACCAACTCCAGCGGCGGGCCGATGCGCATTGTATTGGTCTTGTCCGGCTCGATATTGTATTTCGTAGAGCCTGTGGCCCGGAAGAACGGCATCGGCGCCTTTGGGTCGCCCATAACGCCGTAGGCCAGGTGGTACGTTCCGGCCGGGATTCCCGTCTTGCTGCAGTTGCCGATCTCGAATGCGCCGGCTCCGTTTTCAATCACGAGTCCCTGCAGATTCTTCTCCGGCAGTGCGGATTTCACCAATCCCAGACCGGGAAACTTGAGCTTCTGGTACTCAACGTTCGAACCGTCGGGTCTGATTCGCAGAGCGTAGAAGTGCTCGCCGATCTTGTGGTAATGGCGGAGCGGCAGGGCGAGTTTCGAATCGCCGATCAGGATTGCGTCGGAGCCGTCGTTGGCGTACATGCCGTCGACATTATCATCGATGATGCGGAACTTGACCGAATCGATCTGGCCGACCCAACCGTGCAGGGCCCAGGCCTTGCATCTCATGAGCGTGATTTCGCTCTTCTTGGCGTCGTATTGCATCTCGACATTGGTGCATTGGATGCTTATCTCCTTGCCGCCGGATTGGGCTTTCAGCATCACCGAGCCGTCTTTGGAAACGGTCTGGTATTCGCTGAGCCCCACAACTCCGTCGCCGTTGGAGTCAATGCCCAGCCGAAGACCGGTCTTGCCGTACAGACCTGCGGTCTGGACCGGTTTGCCGTCCATGTTTATCTGGGTGATCGATGTTTTCGCGTCCATCCAATACCCTCTGACCGCCCAGGCGCGGGTCAAATACTTAGGCAGCAGCGGCTGGACAGTTGCGGGCTTTCGGCGAGTCCGGACCGGCTTCTTGGTCTCTGCTTTGCCCGGATCGTAGGTCAAGTCCAATTTGACCGGACTGCTCAGGGCTATGGGCTTGGCCGGATCGGCGGCCGCGATCGACGCTGATAACAGGACCGTCATGGCTATCAATGTCAGGAGAACTGGAGATTTGAATTCCATGATGAATCTCTCTTGGTTAGTTGTTGTCGCGCCTGCCGGGCGCCATCAGTAACTATAACCTCAATCATAACGATATGCCGAGCAAATATCCCGCTTCGAATTCTGCTCGCTAGTCCGAATCGGCGGTCTTCTTGCGCAACTCCAGGGCGACGGGTCGGGGCTTGGCGTAGGGTTTGGCCATCGCGCCGCAATGCGTGAACTGCGGTTTCTTGTCGCCGTGGTAGTCGCGATCGAAATGCGTGTCGTCGGCGACTTGGCTGCGAAGGGTTTTCAATACGTCGAGTTTGATCGGGCTGCGGAGTTGGAGGTCCATCTTTCCGAACGTCAGCACGGGCGCGGCGACGGATTTGGTCATCGCCTGGCCGATCAGTGCGGCGTTGAGCGACCAGTCGGCCGGCTTTTTCCCGCTCGGCGCCAGCAGCAGGTTCCCGACGACGAGTCGCTCGGCGCCTTTTGGCAGACCTGATATCCGAACGGGCCTGCCCGTGCGGAAGAACGTGTTGTGATATATCCGAACGCTTCGCGGCGACTGGCGATGATGCGGCATTATCGTGATCGCGGTTTTCGGGGTGTCTACGAATATGTTGTCGTGCAGCGAGATGCTCCCGGTCCCCTGGAAGAGGCTCTCCCGCGGATTGTGCACCAGCAGGTTGCCGTATATCTCGTAGCGGTCTTTCGACCCGGCGCCTGTTTTCGGGAAGCCGCCGACCAGCAGGTTGGGTCGGTCTCCGCTGCTCCCCCTGCGATCGTTCTTCACGAAAACGTTATAGCGGATGATCGTTGTGCGTTTCTGTTTGGGGATACCGGGCGTTTCGGGGCGTTTGTACTGGTGCTTGACCTGCATGCAGTATCCGTGGGGGTCCTTTACGAAGTTGCCCTCGATGATCCCGCCGATGAAGGGCTGGCGGCCGTCGGAGTTGCCGAGGTACAGGCCCGTGCCGGCGCCGATAATCGTATTTCCGCGGATCGTCCAGTCCCAGCAGGGGACCTTTGTCGAGATCGCCACGGTTTGCTGGTTGGCGCCATGATTGACAATCGTGTTGCCTTCGATCGTGATATGGTGAACGCCTTTGCTGGCGTCGCCGCCGGCCTTGATCGCGTCGATGTTATGCAGGTTTCGCCCGTCGAAAGTTATGTTGCGGATCACGATCCAGCTGGCGTCTGTCAGGTCGCACGTGTTCGAACCGTTCCGCGCGAGCATTACGGTCTTGGCGCCGGCGCCCTGGATCGTGATCGGCTTGCCGGGCTGGCCGTGCATACCGCGTATACGCAGACCGCGCGTATACTTACCCGGCGCCAGGCGGAGCGTATCGCCGGGCTGGAGCTTGCTGATGAGTGTGCGGTAGTTATCCGGCGTAGCTGGAATGTCCCGCCCGGACGCCACAGCGGCCGGCAGTAGCATCGCGACGATAAGAAGTGATGATTTCATGGCGCTATCGTCGCATACCGCTCAACGCCAGGCAAGAGTTCCGTTGTCGAGGGACGAGCGAACGCAAATCGCCGCTCTAGATTTCGAATTGCTCTTTTGTGAAGTTGATCTTCTTTTGGCTCCTTATCGCCTGGTTCACCGCCAGGGATGCTACTGCTGTTTGGTATCCGATTTCTCCGGGGCAGTTGAGTTTCGCTTTTCCTCGTATTGCGTCGAAGAAGTTGCTCAGGTGCGGTTGGTGCGGCGGGAGCTTCAGCTCGGTGCGCAGCGGCCACTGGAGCAGGCACAACGAAGGATGGCAACGGAGGAATGCTCTTGGCCTGTGAGACGGTTCTTTGCAGATCACTTGTTTTTTGGTCAGCCCGGCCGCCGTCAACTGGTTGAAGTCCCGCGACTCGATCTCTCTCTCGAGCCAATTTCCGAATTGCGGGACCTCCGAGATCACCAATGTTCCGTATGGGCCCATCAACGTTTCAGAGAATCCCCCGTAGCTGCTTGCGGTGTTGACCCTGCAGGCCGCTCGCGCGACATTTTTTTCACTATCATTATCACCATCGTCACGCCCGCGGCTCTGGTTGTCGTACTCGAAGATGCACATCACGTTGTCATACCACTGGCGATGCTTGTAGTAGTCGCCGGAGCCGGATGCTATTACGGATTTCGGACCGGTGCGGAATACCCAGTTGAAGATGTCGATCTGGTGCGACGCCAGATCGGCGATCGGTCCGCCGCTGAATTTTCGGAACGATCGCCAGTTGCGCAGGCGCGACATCGTGTCGTATCCGTGCCTGGCCAGATCCCTGGCCCCCAGGCCGCGTCCGGCCGGCCAACCGATATCCCTGCAAGGTCTTCGGCCCCACTGCGCGTATCCCTGCCGGATGCGTCCCAGGAATCTGTTTCCCATTACGATATCGTTTATCGCTCGCAGGTAACGCGGATTGGAGCGGCGTTGACGCCCGATCTGGAGGAGCTTCTGGGTATTCCGGGATGTGATGACCATCCGCCTGGCCTGCTGGACGGAGTTTGACATCTCCTTCTCGCAGTACACGTGCAGCCCCGCGTTCATGGCTGCGATCGAGCACGCCGCGTGCATCCAGTCGGGGGTGGCGACAATCACCGCGTCGAGGTCCAGCTTGTCGTTCTCCGACAGCATCTGCCGGTAGTCGACGAATTCTGCGACTTTGACGTCGCCAGGGTTGTAGGCGTTGATCGAATTGGCGGCTTTGCTGCGGTTGTAATCCCAGATGTCGCAGACGGCCCGGAACTGCAATCCGCCGATCGTCCTGAGGCACGTATGCAGCAGTGTTTGACCCTGGTTTCCGGCGCCGATGAGACCGACATTAATGTCAGCAAGTTTTTCCATATGCGTTTCCTGAATCACGGGGCGTCTTACTTTGATAACGGCCGGCCCGGTTCGAATTCCTGTGAATTCCAGGTATGCGTTGTTTTAGTTTCGCAGGCTCGCAGATGTTCGTCGCAGCGGGTATGATGTTTGAAACATCTGGTGACTAATTGCATACGCGAGCGGAGTTCACGGGGCGTACTATGAAACTCAGATATCTAACGATTGTGATCCTGTCTGTTCTGCTGGGCGGGATGCGGACTTCGTCGATTTTCGCCGGCGTTCGAGTAAAGGCGATACTGTCGACAGGGGAGGTATTCAGCGGAGAGTTGGTGAAAGATGACGGATGGCGATTGAGCTTAAGAGGTGACAAGCAAACGCACATCTTCATAACCGCCAATGTGGTTCAATGTTCGATTCGAGTGACGGACGAGAAGATTCCTGCTGACGTCAAGGGAATACCGCTGGGCGGACACGCCAAATCTCTGTTGGCGAAAAAGCATGTCTTCCTGGCTGAATCGACACTGCTGTGCGGCTTGATGCGAACTTTCGATCAGGACCAGCCCGGCGAGCTGACCCTGCCGTTGTGGGAGATGGAGATTGCGCTGGCCGAGGAGCCTCTCAAAGCGCCTGTCCCTGGGGCGATCAAAACGATGTACAGCGCCGCCGGAGTCAAGCTGCCGACTCGTCTGGGCGGAGCCAGGAGCAGAACCTTCCGCCCTCGCCGATACGAGTTGCCGTCGCCGAAGGCCATTGCATCGGCGATCAAGAAGAGGGACCACTGGGGCCAGCAGATGAAGAAAATCGCCCCTAAAACGCACCGGATTGAAACGCCGCACTTTGTTATCTACTCGGCATGGAGCAAGAGCAACGACGCCAAACTCAAGAGCATTTTCGAGAGACTCTATACCGCACTGTGCAAGCAATTCGATATGCCCGAGGCCGAGCATGTCTGGATCGGAAAGCTGCCTGTGTTCGTGTTTTGGGAGCGGAATGATTTTGTCAAATTCTGTGTCAATGTTTCCGGTATCTCCAAGACCATGACTGAGCAGGTAAGCGGTTACGCCGGATATCGAGGTTGGTTCCAATTTGTCAATCTCGGCCCCGCCATTCGCAAAGTAAGTAACAAAGCCAAGTCGCAGGCCCAGTTCTATGAACTGCTGGTGCATGAAGCGACGCATGCTTTTATGATGCGGTATGTCAAGTACAAGTGGATCACGAGCTGGTTAAACGAAGGCATTGCCGAAATGCTGTCGGCGATGTTTGTGCCCAAAGGCGACAGCTTGCGAGGCGTCCAGGCCGCACACAAGATAGTCAAGCAGCGTCGTAAAGGCGATCAGTTCTTGCCCATGCTCACGGCTGAGCATATTCCGGTCGAGTTCGAGTATTACGGCGCGGCCCATAGCCTGGTCCGGTTTCTGCTCAGCAAGGGGAAGACCAAGTTTATTCAACTGGTGTCCGAGTTCAAGAACGGCTCAGGCAGCGAAGAGGCGCTCAAGAAAGTTTACGGCCTGTCGCACAAAACGCTGCTGCAGCAATGGGCCGGGAAAATCCGCTGACAGGAGATTCAATGATGATCGATCGCAAACTTACTCGGAGAGGTTTTCTCGCATCGGCGGCTGTTGGGGTCGGGGCGCTTTGTTGGGGTTCTGCTCGCGCTGCGGCCGACAAGCAGATGGACAAGAAGGCCAAGCGGCCGAATTTTCTGATCATCCTGGCCGACGACATGGGCTTCTCCGACGCCGGCTGCTATGGCGGCGAGATCGCCACGCCGAATCTGGACAAGCTGGCCGGGGCGGGTCTGAAGTTCACGCAGTTTTACTCGACGGGGCGGTGCTGGCCTTCGCGATCGTGTCTGCTTACCGGATACTACGCACAGCAGATTCGCATGGACCCGCCGCGCGGGCGGCTGCCGGGGTGGACTCGGCTGGCGCCGCACTATCTCAAACCGGAGGGATATCGCTGCTACCATTCGGGCAAGTGGCATATCGGCGGGGCGCCTATGCCTGTCGCTAACGGCGGGTTTGACAAGTCGTACCACCTCAGGGACCAGAACCGGTTCTTCTCGCCTACGGTTCACTGGAAGGACGACAAGAAGCTGCCCCCCGTCAAGCCGGATGAAGGCTACTACGCCACGATCGCCATAGCCGATCACGCCGTGGAGTGCCTGAAAGACCACGCCAAAACTCACAGCGACAAACCGTTTTTCCACTACCTGGCGTTCACCGCGCCGCACTTCCCGCTGCACGCGCTGCAGAAGGATATCGATCGCTACAAGGGCAAATACGACAAGGGTTGGGATGTTGTGCGCGCCGAGCGATTCAAGCGGATGAGCGACGCGGGAATAATCAACTGCGAACTCTCGCCGCTGGAGTCGAATGTGAAACCCGGATGGAATCTCAAGGAAGCCGACATGGCCAAGCGCATCGGGCCCGGAGAAGCGGGGCGAGCGATTCCGTGGGCCGAGCTTACCGACAAGCAGAAGAGTTTCCAGTCGCTGAAGATGGCGATTCACGCTGCGATGATCGATCGGATGGACCGCGAACTCGGGCGCGTGCTCGACCAGCTCAAGACCGCCGGTGTGCTGGATAACACGGTTGTAATGTTCCTGTCTGACAACGGCGCCAGCGCCGAGCTGATGATCCGCGCCGACGGACACGACCCCAAAGCCGCCCCCGGTTCGTGGCGTTCGCACCTGTGCCTCGGTCCGGGCTGGTCAACGGCGTCCAACACGCCGCTGCGCATGCACAAGTCGTGGAATCATGAGGGCGGGATCGCCTCGCCGCTGATCGTTCACTGGCCGGCCGGGCTGAAGAAGGCCTCGGGCCAGTTGCGACACAATCCGGGCCACTTCGTGGACATCCTGCCGACGGTCCTGGAACTTGCCGGCGTGAAGGAAGCCGAACGTTTGCGCGGCCGATCAGCGCCGCCGCTGGCCGGACGATCGATCGCCTCTGTGTTTACGAAGGACAACTCCGCCGATCACGAGTTCATATATTTCCATCACTCCGGCAATCGCGCGATTCGCGTAGGCGACATGAAACTGGTGTCGGCCGGTCGAGGCGGCAAATGGGAACTCTACAATCTCAAGACCGACAGATGCGAACAGAAGAACCTCGCAGCCAAGCACCCCGAAAAAGTCGCCGAACTATCAAAACTCTGGCAGGAAAAAGAAACAACCTTCCGAAAACAGGCCGGCCCACTCCCCAAACGAAAACGCCGTTAGCTTTCTGCTCTCGGGGGGCGCTCCATTAGTGTTGCTATTGCTTGTGCCGGCGATTTACCGGCGAACAGGACTTCGTGGACCGCCTGGGTTATCGGCATGTCTACTCCTGCTTTGGCGGCCAGTTCTACTACGCTCTTGGTGCTGGCGGCGCCTTCCACCACCGAATCGTTGGCGCCGAGGGCCTCTTCCACTGTTTTGCCCTCGCCGATCATCTGGCCGAAGCTGCGGTTGCGACCGTGCGGGGAAATGCAGGTCGTGACCAGATCGCCAACTCCGGCCAGGCCGGCGAATGTGTCGTGGAGGGCGCCCAGCGCCATTCCCAGCCGCGTGATCTCGGCCAGTCCGCGGGCCAGGAGGGCGGCTTTGGCGTTGTCGCCGGATTTCAGGCCGTCGAGAATACCCGCGGCGATGGCGATAATGTTCTTCGTGGCGCCGGCCAGCTCCATTCCAATCATGTCCGGATTCGTGTAGACCCGGAAATACGGCCGGACGAAGCAGTCCCGCAAGCGTTCGGCCAGTTGGGGATCATCGGCGGCCACGGCTACAGTTGCCGGGAGCTTGTCCGCGATTTCCGGCGCGATCGACGGGCCGGAGAGCACCGCCAGCGGTCCGGGTTGGCGCCCGGCGGTTGTAAGCACGTCGGCGAGAATCTCAGACGGTCTCAGCAGCGTGTCGTTTTCGATTCCTTTGGCGATCGAGCATATCGGTGTCGGGGCGGTGTAGTATTCGGTAAGGCGGCTCCAGACCGGGCGGACAAACTGCGTCGGGACCGCCGATATTATCAGTTCGGCTCCGTCGAAAGCTGCTGTCGCGTCGGATGTTACCGTCATGTTGTCCGGGATGGGGTATCCCGGCAGGAACTTTATGTTCTCTCGGGCGCGGGCCATGTCGGCGGCCGCATCGGGAAACGCGGACCAGACCGTTACATCGTGAGAGTTCTCGCAGAGCATGATCCCGCAGACGGTGCCCATCGCTCCGTCGCCAATTATCGTTATTCGTTGTGACATGCACTCCACGGTAGCTTAAACGGCTGGCAATTGGCAAGTGGCAATTGGCAATTGGCAATTGGCGACGACAACGGCAACGAACGGCGAACAATCCCGACTGCGTCGGGACGGGGCGGACCCGGGTGTCCGCCGCTAAACGGAGAGGCACAGCATTGATTCCCCCGTGGCGATATGTAGAATGGTCGCACCGGGCCTTGAACCCCACGCGGAGACCTATTAAGTGTCACAGGTATTTCATACAGAAGAATTTCCCAACGGATTGACTCTCGTCGCCGAAGCAGTGGCCGACGTTTCATCCTCGGCGATCACGATCAGCCTGCCCAGCGGCGTATGTTTTGATCCGTCGGATCGAGGCGGCTCGGCGGCCGTACTGGCCGAGTGGTGCTTTCGCGGCGCAGGCGATCGCGACACGCGCGGACTGAACGACGCGCTCGACGCGTTGGGCTGCCAGCATCACGAGAGCGTCCTGAGTCGTCACACCGTATTCTCGGCCACCCAACTGGCCCGGAATCTACCGGCCGTGCTGGAGATCTACGCCGACATACTGCGGCGACCGGCATTGAGCCAGGAGGCGTTCGATCCCAGCCGCGACTTGATCGCCCAGGACCTCGAAGCTCTCGAAGACGAACCGCCCCGCAAGGCGATGATGCAGCTTCGCGAGAGCTTCTACCCCGACCCGCTGGGGCGCGGACTCTACGGGACGGCCGAGTCGCTGGCCGCCCTGACCGCTGAAGAACTGCGAGCCCATGCCGCTGAATGCATGAACCCCAACGGAGCGATTATCTCCGTGGCCGGCAAGTTCGACTACGATCGCCTGCGCGACATGATCGGAGAATACCTCGGCGACTGGTGCGCTCGCGACTCGGCCGAGATCCAGACCACTCCGCCGCCGCGCGGCATAACGCACATACCCAAGGATTCGGCCCAGGCCCACATTACCCTGGCCCACGATACCGTCACCCTGTCGGACGATCAGTATTACGCCGCCCGGCTGGCCGCGACGGTGCTCTCCGGCGGCATGTCAAGCCGCCTGTTCACCGAAGTTCGCGAGAAACGCGGGCTGGTCTATCACGTGTCGGCCAGCTACCACAGCCTCAAGGACCACGCAGGGGTGTTCACCTACGCCGGGACCGTTCCGCAGAAGGCCCAGGAAACGCTGGAAGTAACTGTCGGCGAACTCAGGCGCCTGGCCGGCGACATCACTGAAGCCGAACTGGCCAAGGCCAAAACGCAACTGAAAAGCTCCCTGGTCATGCAGGGCGAATCGACCGGCTCGCGAGCCGGGGCGCTGGCTTCGGACTACTATCATCTCAAGCGGCTCAGGAGCCTTACCGAGATCGCAGACGCCGTCAGCGCCGTCAGCGTTGACGAAGTCAAGGAGCATCTCGCCCAGCGGCCGGCTGAAGATTTCACCATGCTCGTAATAGGCCCCGAACCACTGGACACCTCCTGCCTGAACGCCTGATCGCCGGAGTGAAAGAAACTTATGGAGTTCAAGACTACAACACTGTCAAACGGACTTACGGTTATCGCCGAGGTCAACCCGTCAGCCAAATCGCTGGCCGCCGGGTTCTTCGCCAAGACCGGCAGCCGCGACGAAACCGACGAGATTTCCGGCGTCAGCCACTTCCTGGAACACATGATGTTCAAGGGAACCGACAGGCGCAACGCTCTGGAGGTCAACCTGGAGTTCGACCAGCTCGGGGCGCTCTACAACGCGTTCACCTCCGAGGAAAACACCGTTTACTACGCCGGAGTGCTGCCGGAATTCCAGACCGCGATGCTGGACCTGCTCGGCGATCTGCTCCGCCCGGCGCTCCGCCAGGAAGACTTCGATATGGAAAAGGAAGTCATCCTCGACGAGATCGCGCGATACGAGGACCAGCCGACGTTCAAGATGTACGAGAACCTGATGGCCGCGCACTTCGCCGGCCACCCGCTGGCCAGGAACGTGCTCGGCACTCCCGAATCGGTGACCGCCCTGAAACGCGACGACATGCAGCAGTATTTCGATCGCCGGTACTCGCCGGGCAACGTGACGCTGATCGGAGTAGGCAACATTGATTGGGACGCGTTCGGCGAAAAAGCCGAGGAAATGTGCTCGCACTGGAAACCTTTCGACACGCACCGCACGCTTGACCGCTGCAGCGGAACCGGCGTGCGAAAGGCCGTTGTCGATCCGAAGATCAACCGCCAGCAGATCGGGATAATGTCTCCGGCCCCCGCGGCCCAGGATGAGTCGCGCTTCGCGGCGCAACTGCTGGCGACGATAATCGGCGACGTTATCGGCAGCAGGCTCTATTACGCGCTGGTCGATCCGGCGATAGCGGATGAAGCATCCATGGCCTACGACATGCTCGACGGGACCGGCGGGTTCATGACGTTCATCTCGACGGATCCCAAACGCGGCGCCGAAGCCGCGGATATCGCACTGGCCGAATTCGCCAAGATCATGGAAGGCGGGTTCGACGATCTGGAACTCCAGGCCGCAAAGAACAAGATCGCATCGGCGGCCACGCTCAAAGGCGAAGTGCCTATGGGTCGCCTGACGGCCGTCGGATTCGATTGGGTCTACCGCAAGGATTACATGCCGCTGGCCCAGCAGATCGAGAAGCTCTTTGAAGTCACCGCCGACGACGTAATGTCAGTCGCACGCCAGTTCGACCTGACGAAAGTCACTATCCTCGCGCTTGGACCGCTGGAGCAGATATGATCGATTTCGCCGGAAGCAGGGTCACGGTAGTCGGGCTCGGTCGCTTCGGAGGCGGTATCGGCGTTACGAAATGGCTTTGCGCCCAAGGCGCCGTGGTGACAGTTTCCGATCGGGCCGACGCCGACGCGCTGGCCGGCTCGATAGCCCAACTAGACGGGCTGGACGTAACCCTTCATCTAGGCTCGCACGATCTCGACGATTTTCTAAACGCTGATCTGCTGGTAGTGAGCCCCGCGATCCCGCAGGACATCGCTCCTCTGCAGGCGGCCGCCGAGGCCGGAATACCGCGCACCAGCGAGATGAACCTGTTCATAGAACGATGCGTCGCGCCGATCATCGGGATCACCGGTTCGGTAGGCAAGTCGACTACCACCGCGATGATCGGAGAGATTCTCTCTCGCAAATACGAGGTGCACGTCGGCGGGAATATCGGCAAGAGCCTGTTGGGGCAGCTCGACGATATCCGGCCCGATCATCTCGTCGTGCTGGAGCTATCCAGCTTCCAGCTCGAACAGGCCGAAGCTCTCGGCGTGAGCCCTCAAGTGTCGCTGGTTACGAACCTTACGCCGAACCATCTGGACCGCCACGGCACCATGGACGCCTACGGACGGGCCAAGCAGAACATCTTCCGCTTCCAGAAGCCCTCGGACCTGCTGATCCTGAACTCCGCCGACCCGGAGACCCAGGGCTGGGCCGAACTCGCGCCCGGCCGCGTCGCGTTTTTCGATACCAGCGGCGACGCGTTCCAACAGCACGTAACCCGCGACCACAACCAGTACAACGCCCAGGCCGCATGGGCCGTGGCCAGCGAGTTCGGCGTGGATCGTCCTACGGCGGCCGACGCGCTGGGGCAATTCGAATCGCTGTCGCACCGGCTGCAACTAGCCGTCCAGGGCGGCGGCGTGAAGTTCTACAACGACTCGAAGTGCACCACGCCGGGCGGACTCATCGTCGCGTTGGATGCATTCGACCCGCGAACCGTGATCGTGATCGCCGGCGGATCGGACAAGGACGTCTCGTTCGACAAGATGGGCTCCTCGATCGCCAGGCGAGCCAAGGCGATAGTCGTTATCGGCACAACCGCAGAGAAGATCGCCGCGTCAGTGGAAGCTGCTCGCTGCGACGCCGCGCCCGCGGTTCACCGCGCCGCGGACTTGGAGACCGCGGTCCAGACCGCCTCCCAACTAGCCGAGGCCGGCGACGCCGTGCTGCTCAGCCCGGCGTGCGCCAGTTACGATATGTTCACAAACTACCAGCAGCGGGGCGATCGGTTCGTAGAGCTGGCCAGGCTGGCCGCGGGAGACAAGTAGTGACCCGCGCGGTGGCATACGATGTTGACGGGACGCTGTACCCGCTCTGGCCGATGCGGTTCTACATGATCCGCGAGTTGGTCTGGCGGCTGGCCCATTCGCCGATCCGCCTGATGCGGGAGATCAGAATCCTGCAGGTCTACCGCTCCATGCTCGACAAACTCCGCGGCCGGAAGGCCCAGGACGCCGAAGCCGGCGATCCGCAACTCCATGCCACTGCGGCCAAGCTCGGCATGAACGCCGAAGATATCCGCGACATCGTCCACGAATGGGTCGCACGCAGACCGCTGCGGTTTCTGCCGCGAATCGAGAACATAGAACTGCTGGCCACGATCAACGAACTGGCCCAGCGCGGGATACCCCAAGGCGTCTACTCGGACTACCCGCCGGACGACAAACTCGCGGCCCTGGGCCTGGCCGGGCGATTCCAGGCGGTGATCTGGTCCGGACAGCAGGGCGTAGGCGAATTCAAACCGTCGTCAAGAGGTTTCGCCGAAATCGCACGCCGCCTGGATGTCGAGCCGGCGGAGATAGTATTCGTAGGCGATCGCGAAAGTCGCGACGGTCGCGGCGCCAGATCCGTCGGCATGCAGTTCCTCCACATAAAAGACTTCACGTCGAAACGCCTCTGCGAAATGCTCGAAACCGAACCGATCTAGGCGATCAGCCGGCCGTCTGGTCTTGTTCCATAGTCACAGGCCGAAGCTTGGATGCTTGACGCAAGTCGGGATCAGTGCTATTGTTCTGTCCTGTTATGATTCCGTATCAGAGACGATGTTTGAGCCGGATTGTTTTGTACGGGACTCGAAAGGGACGGGTTTGGGAAGTTTTCGTTCTTGTGGGCGCGTGCAACGACCTGGCTGGCATCTCCATCTATTCGAGAGAATTGAGGTGACAGGCAATGATGTCAAATCCTGAGCAGCCCCCTGTGTTCGACCCTTCGCGACATGTTCAGCCGCCGGCCTCACCGGGGCCGGTCGACGACACCCCTGCAAGACCGGTCATGGAGGTGGTCAAAGCCGGAATAACATTCGGCGTTTTCGCCGGGATTGCTCTTGTTGTCGGAGGCTGGGTGTCGGCGTCTATCGGCGTGCTGCTGGTTCTTGTTCCGGCGGCGATCTATCGGGACAATTCCCGCAGGACTATCGGAGTCGTGACTGGGGTTGTTGTCGCCGGCATGCTCTATATGCCGCTTGACGGGATGGCCAGGATCACTGGTTTGATACGGGAAGCCGAGACGGAATCCGGTAAGCAAGCCGGCGCCGGCAAGGCGTCAGGCGCTGGCCAATCAGGCACAGGCAAATCAGGCACAGGCCAGTCAGGCGGTTTGTTGGTTCGCAAGGGCTCCACTCCGTCCCAGCGCAAGGGATCGCCGAAACCCGTCAAACTCGGTCCCAGGAAAACGCTGGATCTCATAGCCGGCAGGACGCAGGCTGTAGGTTCGGCCGTCGCGGTTTCGCCTGACGGGCACGTCCTGACATGCGGACATGTTGTCCAGGGCGCCAAACACATTCGGATCGAATCAAGAACCCGCAACAAAGCCTTCAAGCACGATGTCAAAGTTGTCGCCGTGGACAAGGCCAACGACCTGGCGTTGCTCAAGGCCGATGTCAAGGGCATGGCTTGTCTGCCGATAGCCCAGCCGGCTTCCGGCCCTGGGGCATCCGGCTATGTGTGCGGATGGGAAATCATGTACGAACCGCATGCCGCCGCGCCGGCGGAATTCATCCGCAAGAGCGTGATGTACAAGTTGGACACCGGGGTTTCGGCGCTGAACCCCGGCGGTAAGCGCCAGCTAACGGTCCCTCTGAATATCGGGATGTCAGGCGGGGCGGTGCTGGCGGGCAACGGCGATATTCTGGCCCTGGTGAATATGAAATCGACCGGCAAGGGGCTCAAGCCGGCGACGGCGATTGACTCACGCATCGTTCAGAAGTTCCTGAAGTCCCACGGCGTGAAGTACGCGCCCGGGGGCGCTCCGTTGAAACTGGATCACGATCAGTTGTACTGGCGGGCTCATCCGACTGTGTTTTCTGTGGTTGTCACGCCCGAAAAGGATGTGTCCGGTAAGGCGAAGATATGGCCCGCCCCGGTTCCGTATATCACAAGAACCGTTGATATTCCTATAGGTTCGCCGGTGGATATGGACTGGTCTAAAGACGGTAAGTTAGCCGCCGTGGCCGGCAAGGACAAGCTGATGGTCTTCGATATGGTTGCCGGCAAGCGCAAGTATTCGCTCGAAGGTCACAAGGGGATTTACACGGTCGAGTTCTCTCCTGACGCCAAGATGCTGACGTCTGTCGATAGTATGGATCGTTCGGTGTCGCTGTGGCGCATGGACACCGGTCAACTCTGGAATCGTATCGCAGACGCAGGAGCCGTGGACGCTCAGTTCTCATCGGACGGCAAGATATTCATGTGTCAGCAGGTCGAAGCCGTTACGCGATGGCGCAAGGGAAAGAAAGTCCCCGCATCTGTCTCGATCAAGGTGTTTGACGCAAGCAGCGGCAAGCTCGTGTCGCGGATCGAACCGCCGAAGCACGGGCTGACCGGCGTAATACAGGCGTGCGAATTCCTGCCCGACAGCGGGATGATCGCATCGGCCGGTCGGTACGCCAACACCACTACCGGAAAGATAGAATACATCCACGTCTGGAACCCGCGAACAGGGGCGCTGGTTAAACGTGTCGCCCTGGACCCGCAGCCCAAGGGACTCCACGGCAAACAGGTTTCTCGTATGAAATCGCGCAAAGATACAGGATCGATGTCCTTCTCTCCCGACGGCAAGTACGTGGCGATCTGCGTAATGTTGCCGGGCTACAATAACCGTACTGTCTGGGTTTACAACTTCCAGTCCGGCAAGTTCATGCGGGACCTGACCAGGAGCGGAACCGAGGTGAAATACGGTCCTGACGGCAGATTCCTCGGCGTTGTCGGATGGCACGGCGGCGCCGGCGTTACGGCATGGCACATGATTGATCCTACCACCGGCTCCACGGTTTGGACAATGTGCAACGAAGGGTTTGATTCGGTGAACTTCGCTCCGGACGGAAAAACATTCCTGGAGTGTTCGACAAGGAAAGCGATACGTTCTTCGTGGCGCCCGCAACTCAGGATATGGGACATATCGTGCCTGGGACGCGGTGTCCGCGACTGAGCCGGCGGCGGTTTTCATGCCGATTGTTGGGATGCGTCCCGTTCGTCGCGCGGCCGCGAGGTCAGCAGCCATGGCACCAGTACGCTGAGGAGCACGGCGCCGGCTGTCAGGTATACTCCCCACTGGAGTCGGACCGAATATTGCATCGGCAGGGTCGAGAAGCTCGCGGCCAGGAACGCCAGGATCATGACGTCCAGCAGGCACCACTTGGCCACCGTTTCGGCCAGGCGGACCCAGAGACGCACCGGCTGGCCCTTCCGCATTCGTTCAAACAGCACCAGGAACAAGCCCAGGCGGATGAACGGAAACAGCATCGAGCCGCACAGTATCCCGATTCCCACCACGTAATTCTCGGATTCAAACAGCTCTCGAATCGCCGACAGCGTCGTCAGCACGACCGGCGGCCGCACGCTCTTTGCCTTCAGGCGCACGTACATGCTGTCGGCTTCGGGCCGAATGCCGATGGCGTCCAAGATTCTGTCGGCCTCGCTGACCGCCGATTCATACGCAGCCAGATCGGGATCGTCAAGCGGCAGCATGGCCAATGCCGGCGCGTTGAGCCCGGTGGTCAGCAGAACGCTGCAGGCCATGATGAGCCACGGGACGACGCATGTGAGTTTTGATCTCATGGTTCAACCAGTGCCCGGATGAGTCTCGGTCCGCGACGCCTCTAGACGCCGTCGGGAATTATGCGAATCGTGAAGATCATGTCGGCGTCCTCCCGGCTCACGTCGTCGTCGATGTCGAGGGAGCTGGCCGAGTAGGACATCTTGTATTCGGTGTAGCCGGCCTTCAAATCTTTCATCGCCAGCACGACGTTGGCTATCGTGTCGTTCATCGCCACGTCGGTGTCCGTGAAGTCCAGGTAGATTCGACTGTCTCCATCGGGGTCGTAGAGGAAGACCGCGCCCTCGTTGGCCACGCGGACGCGCCCGGACCAGAGATCGCTGACCGACAGGGATTTGTCGGCCCAGTTGGGCACGAGGTTGTTCTGGACCTTCGAGGATGCGTAGCGATTCTCCGGCGTTCGCAAAACGAAGAAGCAGTCCGGCAGCCCGGAGTTTATGTCCCACGCCTTGCCGTTTCGTTTCTTCGACGGCAGGCGGGCCGAGACGATCATGATTCTATAACGCTTCTGTTTGACCAGGCTCATGCCGGGCCGGGACGCCGCTCGAGCCGTTGAAGAAGATCTTCCGTCCCCGTCCCCGTCGCCTGTGCCGATCGAGGTAGTCGCACCGCCGTCGCCGCCGGGCCGGCTGGGCCCGGGACTCTCGCCGACGGGGGAGTTTTCGTTGGTCTTAAGCAGTGCGGTTATGCAGAACATAAGGCCCGCCCCCAACACGACCGCGGCCAGGATGACCCAAGCACTCGATTTCAAAGATGAACTCCTTTTCAATTATAGTTCACAACCCGCCGGCCCCAGTATCCCGCGCCGCGGTTACGCATGTCAACTGCAGTTCCCGCGGCCCGGTCACTTCAGTGAGCCGGGCGCCGGTGGAAGTGTCATAGCAGCGAATCAGCGCCTCGTCGCCGGAATTTCAACTATAGGCTCGCTCAGATCGCTTGGAATGTGTTAAATTACGCATCGGAGAATTAATATCCTGAACTAAGGGACCCCACTATGAGTAAGTTTATGAGTCGATTGGTTATTTTTCTGATCCTGTTGGGGATCGTCGCCGGCGTGGCGTTCGCCTTGAATCCGTCGGAGGACGATCACAAGGCCAAGCTGGCCACCCTGAGGCAGGAGAAACTCAAGAGCGCCGGCGGCGGCGGAGATCTCGTGGAGATGGGGCTTGATTTGGCCAAGAGGTCAGGTCTCCTCGAGGCTCCTGACACGGAGTTTCACAACTACCACATCTTTTCAACCACGAAGCGAGACGGTGAAATCGTTACTCTCGGCCTCTTCGGAAAGATATTCGTACTCGACGATAAGCTCGCACCGTAGCTGTCGAGATCGCCGCTGCGACTGAGAGCGACTGGTTGCCCGTGGACAATATCTGACAGGAGACAACTATGGCTGCATCTTCCAGGCGGACCTCGCGACGCCGATTCTTGAAACAGACCGCCGGATCGGCGGCCGTGGCTATGTTGGCCGGCATGTCCGGACCGGTATGGTCCAAACCCATCGGCGCAAACGATGATATTCGCATCGCCGTTGTCGGGCTCAACAGCCATGGGACCGGCGATCATCTCAATCGATACCTTAGGATGCCCGGGGTGCGGGTCGTGGCTCTGTGCGATCCGGACAGGGACGTGCTGGCAAGGAGCGTAAAACGCGTCGGGAAAGCGACTCCAAACGTCAAGGTGCACACTGATATTCGCAAGCTCCTGGCCGACAAGGATATCGACGCGATCTCCGGAGCCACGCCGAACCATTGGCACGCACTGTCGACGGTCTGGGCCTGCCAGGCCGGCAAGCATGTCTGCGTGGAGAAACCCGTCTCCCACAATATCTGGGAAGGGCGCAAGATGGTCCAGGCCGCCGCCAAATACGATCGCATGTTGCAGGCCGATCTCGACAAACGCTCCAGCGTAGCACTGGCCCAGGCCGTAGATTACATCCAAAGCGGCGAGCTGGGCAAGATCCTGCTGGTCCACAGTTGGGTCTACAAGCGGCGGGGCAGTATGGGCAATGTCGGAGCCGCCGGCGGCAAGATTCCCGACTCGATCGATTACGATCTCTGGTGCGGACCGGCTCCCAAGGGTCCCCTCAGGCGAAAGAAGCTGCATTACGACTGGCACTGGCAGTGGGACACCGGAAACGGAGAGATCGGCAACAACGGCCCGCACCATCTGGACGCCTGCCGCTGGGCGATGGGCGAAAAAGGGCTCCCCGGCAGCGTGATCAGCTTCGGCGGGCGATACGGATACGATGATGACGGCCAAACCCCCAACACGCAAATAACGCTCTTTGAATACGCTTCGGCTCCGATCCTGTTTGAAGTGCGAGGCCTGCCCCGCAAGAGCGGTTCAAAACTCATGGACCCCTACGCCGCGGTCTCGCGCAAAGGCATGAAGCTGTTCCGCGGGCACAATAGCGGATCGCCGAACAATGGCGAGATCGTCGTCTGCGAGAACGGTTTTGTCGATCTGGGCAAGCTGGCGGTGTTCGATCGCCAGGGCAAGCTCGTCAAGAAGTTCAGCGGCCGCGGGCCGAACGCCAAAGAGAATTTCATCAAGGCCCTCAGGAGCGGCAAGCAGTCCGACCTGAAGACCACGATGCTCAACGGGCACCTGTCGACCTGCCTGTGCCACATGGGCAATATCTCGTATCGCGTCGGCAAGGCCGCCACTGCCGAGCAGGTCAACGACGTGATCAAGACCGACGATCAGGTGCTCGACGCCATGGAACGCACGCGCGAGCATCTGTCGGCCAACGGAGTGGATCTGAAGACCGCCGGGCTGACGCTCGGTCCGAAACTGACTATGGATTCAAGCAAGGAGCAGTTCACCGGCCGGTTCGCCGAAGAGGCCAACGCCCTGGTGAAACGCAAGTACCGCAAGCCGTTCGTGATCCCGGAAAAAGTCTGATCACTATCTCAGGAGACTGGTGAAATGAAGCGAATTCTTACGCTGTGGGTTGTTCTGGTTTGCTTGTTCGTCGCGGGTTTGAGCGGGGCCGACAAGGCCGACGAAAAGAAATTCAGCACCGCGCCCGATGGAGCGATTGTCCTGTTCGACGGGACGGACCTGGGCCAGTGGGTTAACTGTCACGGCGAAAAACCACACTGGAAACTCAGCGACGGGGCGATGGAAGTGACCCCGCTGAAAGGCCACAAATGTCCGCGGATCCAGGGCATCAAGACCGCCAGGCTGTTCGATGACTTCCAACTGCACGTCGAGTTCAACCTGCCGGCCGGGGCCAGTGTAAACAGCGGGATCTACCTGCTGAGGCGATACGAAGTGCAGATCGTGAACTCACACGGCGCCGAGATCGGAAAGAGCAACTGCGGCGAACTGTACAAGCAGAAACCGCCGGATCGCGATATGTGCGCCGCTCCGGGCAAGTGGCAGAGCTACGATATCATATTCCGCTCGCCCCGATTCAAGACCGGCGCTGACGGGAAAACCGAGAAGATCCAGGACGCTCGGATCACGGTTATTCACAACGGCGTGGCGATCCACAACAACGTGATCGTAAAGAGCAAGACCGGAGCCGGATTCCCGGAAAGCCCCGCACCAGGTCCGATCATGCTGCAGGACCACGGCAGCAGGGTGCGATTCCGCAACATCTGGATTGTCCCCCAGAAGCCCGTCAAGGCGCCGGATTACAAGAAAAAATAGCGAGCTTCGGCAGGAGAGGTCTCAGGCGTCCGACGCCTGCGGCTTAGAAGCCAACATTCAACAGCCAGCAAGAAACGCACAAATTTCAAGTGAAACGGCAAACGACCAACGACGACATCGGCGTCAGGACACTCCGGGGGCGAGGGATTGTGTTGTTATGTCGTTGTCGTTACTTGAGACTTGTGAGTTTCTTGCTGGCTGTTGAATGTTGGCCTCTAATTACTCCGGCTCCGGAGCGTTAACCTTCTATAATGGATCCCCCCCTGAGTTGATCGTTTAATCCAAAGGAACATAACCGTGAACAGACGCTCTTTTCTCAGAAGCACCGCCCTGGGCGCCGTTGGGCTTATCGCCTCACAAGCCGCACGAGCGGAAGACAGAACCAATCGCCCGAACATCGTTTACATTCTTGCCGATGACGTGGGGTATGGCGATCTGTCGTGCTACGGCCAGAAGAAGTTCTCCACCCCGAACCTCGACAAGATGGCCCGGGAAGGGATGACGTTCAGCGATCACTATTCCGGCAGTGCGGTCTGCGCCCCGGCGCGATACACCCTGATGACCGGCCGGCATATCGGACACGCCAACACGACCGGACAGGGTCAGCAACTCCGGGCCGAGGAACTGACGATCGCCGAGATGCTCAAGGCCGGCCGATACGCTACGGCCATGATCGGCAAGTGGGGCCTGGGCGACAGAACCGGCCGGCCCGATCGCAAGGGCTTCGACTTCTGGTACGGATTCCTGAATCAGCGTCGCGCGCACTTCCACTATCCCGAGTGGGTCTGGAAGAACGGTGAAAAACAGATGCTGCCGGACAACCCGACTAAGCACACGCATCACACCCAGGACCTGTTTACGCGCGAGGCGTTGGGCTTCATCCGCAAGAACAAGAAGCGTCCATTCTTCCTCTACTTGCCGTATACGCTCGTGCACGCCGAACTGATCGTGCCGGACGAATACGAAAAACCGTTCATCGGCAAGCTCGATGACAAGCCTTACGACGCCAAGCCCTACGGGATCCTGCGCAGCGGTTACAATCGCCCGCGCAACCGACACGCCGCATTCGCCGGGGCGATGACCTTCCTGGACCGGGACATTGGCAAAATCATGGCTTTGCTCAAGGAGCTGGGCCTGGACGACAACACGATCGTCATGTTCACCAGCGACAACGGCCCGCACAGCGAGGGCGGAGCCGATCCGAAATACTTCGACAGCAACGGCCCGCTGCAACGCGGCAAAGGCTGGCTCTACGAAGGCGGAATTCGCGTGCCCATGATCGCCCGCTGGCCCGGGCGGATCAAGCCGGGAAGCAAGACCGATCACCCGTCGTACTTCCCCGACGTGCTGCCGACGATCGCCGATATCTGCAAGGTCAGGGCCGATCCCGAGAAAGCCAAAGACGGCATATCTTTCGCCCCAACCCTGCTGGGCGGCTCGGCCCAGAAGAAACACGAGTACATGTACTGGTGTCATAACCGCCATCGCGCGGTCCGATCGGGCAAATGGAAGCTCTATCGCATGTACAAGAACTGGAATGACACCAGCGAATTCACCCAGGGACTCTACGATTTATCCAAGGACCCCGGCGAAGAGACAGACCTGTCCAAAGCCCACCCCGATCGCGTCGCGGCCATGACCAAACGCCTGGCGGAATTCGAGCCCTGGAAGAAGTCCAAGGGCAAAAAGTAATAGCGGCGCCTGCGGGCGACCGATTGGATGTCCTGACAAACGCGTTCGATCTCGAGGCCGACAACCCCAAAGAAAAGGGACGAAGCGATGAAACGATCAGTTCGAGTTATTGTGGCGATGATTCTTGTCGCCGGTTTGGCTTCGATCGCCATGGCGTCGGAGCGTTCGGCTATCGGGTCGTCCTTTACTTCGGGCGTCCGCACGTTCGGCGACGTGTTGATATATGTAGGCCTGGCGGCCGTGATCATCGGATTTGTTTTCATGATGGTGGCCAAGCATCTCATGAGCAAGGTCTTCACCGTCGAGGGGGTCGGCAAGGTTGTTGCGACGCAACTGAACCTGATGAAACTGGCGGGATTGGCGGCGGATTTCGCCCGGGTCGTGGAGAATCCCAGCCAGGAGGATATCGACAAGAGCAAACTCCAGGCATACAAGTATCTAAAGGCCATGACGCGACAGGATTTCGGCATGAGCGTGGAAAGCTGGTTTGAGCACCTGACGGCCAGCGCCGAGAAGTTCCGATTCACGTATCCTGAAGGATACGTCGTCATGCGCCGCTTCCTGGAAGAGTCGGGATACAACCTCGCGTGGAACGAAGGCATTGTGGGCTGAGCCCGAACATCGGCGCCGATTCAACGCTGCCGGCGATTACCGTGCTCTCTCATCTGAGACGTTACCCCAGGCCGAAGAACTCCATCGCGTGGGGTGCGAAGATGCATATGCCGATGATCGCCGAGCCGACGGCCGAGATCAGGACGGCGCCGGCTGAGGCGTCCTTTGCGTTTCTGACCAGTGGGTGAAACTCCGGTGACGCCACGTCGCAGAGCAGTTCGAAAGCGGTGTTCAGGGCCTCGGCGGTCCATACGGCCATGATCGCCAGGATAAGCCAGCACCATTCGGCGCCGGACACGCCAAACAGCATGCCTGTGGCGATAACGCCTGCTGTGGCAAGGAGATGTAGCCATGCATTATGCTGGGATCCAACGATAATGGCGATGCCGCGAAATGCGTATTTAAAGCTCCTCAGACGCCCCCGCACGGAGAACGGTCGATCGGCCATGACAAAATCAGTTTCGCCTTCCCGCCGACCCGGCTGTTGGGACGAAGGCGTGCGGTGCGGCGCCGACTGGGGAATATACGCCGGCGCTATAGTTGCTCCATCGGCCCCGGCCCGGCCGGGTTCTTCCAGTACGCTAGCTTGCTCAACGACTCGCTGCTGGGCCATATAATCACTCTCGTATGAACTCACCGCGGTCCGCCGACTCTCGGCGCTGTCCCGTCCGCGGCGACTATCACTCCAGCTGAAGCCTAGGATTCACTTCACGCCGAAGCAAATCACAGAAGCAGACGACACGATCAAACCACCGCCCCGGCCGGCGGCGGTTGACTTGGCCTGTGGCGGTATGAGATACTAATCATCTGACGCGCGGTTATAGTAGATGGCGCAACAGACGCGTCCGAACGTCAATCGGTCCGTCAGCAGATCAAAGCCTCACATTTCGGAAACTAGTAATAGCACTTTCGCCGGGAGCAATTTGAGTATGAATCCCATCGCAAGAAACATATTGGCTGTAATTGTCGGTTTAGTCGTTGGCGGCGTGGTCAATCTTGGATTGGTCAACGTTGGAATGGCTGTCGTTCCTCTTCCGGACGGGGCCGACATATCCACAATGGAGGGCTTCCGCGAGAGCATGAAGTTGTTTACGCCGGTGAACTTCATCTTTCCGCTCCTGGCCCACGCGATCGGAACGCTGGCCGGCGCCTTTGTCGCCGCCAAGCTCGCGGCCGGTCACGGCATGAAGTTCGCAATCGGCATTGGCGCGGGTTTCCTAGTCGGAGGCGTCATGATGGTCTTCATGGTTGGCGGTCCGGTCTGGTTCATCGCATCAGACCTTCTTCTGGCGTACATACCAATGGGATTCCTCGGCGGCCTCCTTGCTCGCGGCAAGAGACCTCAAACAGCATGACCAGTCATCCCGGCCGGCGCGGGGGGATCCGGCGTGGCGGCGGGGCGCGTTATTTCTTCTGCTTTGCGATTAGTTTGGCCATCGAGGTTGCGAAGGAATCGCCGAGTCTGGCGAAGAAGGCGCCGGCGCCCAGATAGTGATACGGCCGATCGCTGCCGACTGTATCCCAGTGATGGTAGTGGTCCGCCCAGCCGGTCTTGAAGACCTTGTAAGACTCCAGAGCATACTCGGTGTAGCTCTCGACGGCCAGCACGTTGCCCTTGAACTCAGAGGCCTTCGCGGCCTGTCGCTGGGCGACGGAGATTGCGTTTTCGGCGACTTTCTCTTTGGTCATGCTCGTACCCATCACGCCGATAATGAAGGGCATCTTGGGAGTTTTGTACTCTTTGCGAATGTCCTTGATGAACGCGATCATGCAGTCTTTGTAGTTCTCCCTGAAGGCCGGCGAGAACTGATCGTTGAAGCCCTGGAACCAGACGAATCCGGCGATCTCGTAGCCCGCTTTGGGGTCATAAGCCGGGTGATTGGCCTTCAGGTTCTTGAGGACCGCCTGAATCGATTCGTTCAGCGAGCGGTAATTATGGCCGGCCTTCTTCAGGATCTCATCACCCTTGCCGGAGGTCTTCTGCTTCTCGTTCAGCTTGTAGGGGCCTGCAGACGGCGGGCGGAAATCATAGTTCAAAGACCTTCCGCCGTAAGACGTTTTGATCAGCAGAATGGGCCCCTCGATCTTTTTGGCGATCGAAAGCCCGAACGTGTATTCCGGACCGATCTTGGAAGGATCGCCGCCATAACCCACACCAAGCTTGCCGGACCGCTTGTTGCGATCTGCAATGCCGCTGATATAAACCCTGTCGGATTCGACGCACGACGAAGCGACGCCTTCCTTGTACGCCTCGTGAACCGCCTTCATTTTCGCGGCCGCAGCTTCAGCCGCCGCCTTCTTGGCCGGGTCGGTTATGGCTTTGATCTTTTTGTTGGATATCCCGCCGGTCAGTTCGTCGAGCTTCTTTGCATGAGCAACCTGCTGGTCGAAAATCTTCTTCGAAATCTTAGCGTCAGCCTTGAAGACGAGCTTGATGAGGTCTTTATCTTTCGGGCCGGCCAGGTTGAACAGGGTGGCCATGGTATGGGCCCTGCAGTGGCCGACCATATTAGACTGGCCGGCCAGGATGAAGATCTTCAGTTTGCCCGCCGAGTCCGCGGCAGTTGCTTCCGGGGTAAAGGCGCCCAGCGACAGCATCAGGGCCGTTGCGGCCAGCATTACGCTGACAGGGATTCGTTTTCTCATTTTCATTTCCATTTCGTTCTCCACGATTTACTGCTCCTCCGCGCAACGGCGTTTCGTTAGCTGAAACCTCACAAGGCCCGGCCGCAGATTCGTTTGTATCCAGAGACCATCCCTGGGCCGCCAACCGATAGCCTACTCCCGCCAACCTTGATGTCAAGCCCAAGGCCGGTCCTTTTCCAGCCTGGTCCCGACCGCCCCGGAAATCACTGCTAATATGACATGCAGCGGGCGGAACGTTCGTCTATAATTAGTACGCAGGATGCGATTGGCCCGCCCGCTGTTGGGAAACTCGGGCGGTTTCGACCGAAAGGAACGCGGCTATGAGAAATACGACAATTCTACTCCTGATCGGCGCGTTACAGGCCGTTGCGGCGCCGTGGGCGGCCGGTGAGACTAAGAAGGACCCGGCGGCGACCGTAGTTCAGGACATCTGCAAAGATTGCGTAGACCCTTACGTTCCCACCGCCGAGCGGGCGAGATTCTTCAAGGTCGCCGGCAAGGACACCGAGATCGACGCCGGGGAATTCGACGCCGACAAGGCCGTCGGCGGCGGGTTTGTCCGCAAGTTCGACACGTGGTCCGGGATGCTGGCCTTCGACAAGAATTCCAACAAGACCCTCGACTGGTTCGAGGCCGACGCCTACCGCCAGGACATTCGCCGTCGGGTGCTGGCGGCTTTCGACAGCGACAAGGACAAGAAGCTCACGCGCAAGGAACGCCAGGCGGCCAATCGGGCGCTGGGAGCCGGCAAGGTCCCCGGAGCCGCCAGGCGTCCGGGCGGTATGGTCTGGGGTCAAGGGTATATGACCGAAGCGACGCGCCTGCGCATGTTCGACAAGAATCGCGACGGCAAGCTCGACACCGACGAGAAGGCGGCGGCCGACAAGTGGCTGGCCGATAGCGAAAAACGCCGCAAAGAATACGTTGCTCGGGCCGAGCGATGGCGGAAACTCAACGATGAACTCCGCAAGAAGCACGACGCAAACCGCGACGGAAAGCTCGACGCCGACGAACGTCAAGCCTACTACCAGGAGTATCGACAGCGGGCCAAAATCGTGCAATGGGACGAAGACGGCGACGGTAAGCTCAGCGACGCCGAACGGAAAGAGATGGAGACCAAACAGGCCGAATGGAAGAAACGGGCCGAGGAAAGCCGCCGCAAGTGGATGCTCCAACGCTGGGACAAAGACAAAGACGGCAAGCTCAGCCAAGAGGAACTCGCCGCCCAAAAGACCTATCAGGACCAGCGCAAGAGGCGGACCGAGCAGGCTCGAAAAGAACAGGCCGAACTGCGCGACAAGCACGATGCCGACGGCGACGGCAAGCTCGACGCCGACGAGCGGAAGGCTTACTACAAGGCCGTGCAGGAGAAATGGCGGCTTCGCCAGTGGGACAAGGACAAAGACGGCAAGCTCAGCCAGGAAGAACTCGCCGCCAAGAAGACCCAGGAAGACCAGAACAAGAGGCGGGCCGACCAGTACCGAAAAGAACAGGCCGAACTGCGCAAGAAGCACGATGCCGACGGCGACGGCAAGCTCGACGCCGACGAGCGGAAGACCTACTACAAGGCGATACGGGAAAAATGGCGGCTCCGCCAATGGGACGAGAACAAAGACGGCAAACTCGACGATACCGAACGCAAGGCCATGGAGGACCAGCAAGGCAAACAACCGTATCGCAGCAATATGCTGATCAACGGCAGGCGGATCTCGCCGGGCCAGGGCGGCGCGGTGAAGGTCCGGCACAGCGAGTACGGCCCGGCCGCCAGAACCATCATCATTCGGAGCCCAGAGACAAACCAGCAGGACAAGGAGTAGTCGGGACTCCGCTCTTTGAATGCTGAATAAGGCTCGCTCGTCCGCCCGCCGGGCGATCCGGGGCTTGCGGGTTGTTCGGAGTTGAACTCAGAGGCGTTGTCCTGTCGATCAGTTTCCCGTCGATCGCCCAGATCCCGCGAACGCCTCGGATTGTTGTCGAAGATATCGCCGTCACGGTTTTCGGGCCCTTGGCGAATACCGAATTCCACACACCGCAGGCGCCCTTGTCTGCAATGAACGGTTCAGAACGGTTGGTGAATTTTTCGGCCATCTCGTTACCCACGTAGACCACCATCCGCGAATAGCGAGTATGCCTGGCGCCCCTGGGAACCTTCCGCCCCTCGGTGCTCTGAACCGAGAGTATCGTAACGCCGGAATCGAGCTGGCATATATACGGGGCGCCGGCATATACGCTCGGGGCCAGCGGCTTGAGGAGCGAGGCCCGGCGGCGGGGGCTTTTACCGTCGGCGAAGCCCTGCCGCCAGTTGTCTTTCATGGATGTAATAATCGTAGCCGGCTTGAAGGCCCCCCTGGCGCCTGGATCCTCAATCGCCAGAACGACTCCCTTGCCGTTTTTCAATATCAAGGGCACGGGCATACCGTCTCGCCGTCCCTTCCGGAAACATATCCGCTCCGGCTTGCCCCAGGTCGCCCCGGCGTCGCCAGATCGCATCATCGTGATTTCCTGCTCGTTGCTCTTGCGATACGGTCCCTCGTTTGTGAAGAAAAGCTGAATCTCGCCGCTGGGCAGTTGGATAGCCGCCGGCTCCCAGCAGCCGTTCTTAAACGTCTTTCCGGCCGCGAACACCTGTCTCGGTTTCGTCCAGGTCTTACCATTGTCGCCGCTGAAGCAGATGTTAATGGCGAACCGATGAACACCGTCCGATGGCCGAACGTTGTAGGCGTAGAGAAGTCTGCCGCCGGCCAGCAGAACGATCTCGGCGTTTGTGGCCGCACCGTAACTGCAGGAAGCGACTGTAATCTCGCGGCCCCACTTTACGCCGTTATCGATGCTCCGGCGAAGACAGACTTTTCCGCCCCGGCTGTAGCAGCACAGGATATTGCCGTTCTTCAGACGTATCATCCTGGCGTAGTGGCCGTTGGCGGCGACCAGAGTGAGCGTCTTTTGATTCCACTCGATCCGCGGCGCACCGCCCCCGGCCGCAACGCCGCAGATCGCAACTATGAAAACTGCCAGGACTGTCCTACACGCCTTCATACAAACTCTCTTTCCTTGCGTATTCGTGTGGTCAGAGCAGTTCTGACCCTTTTTCCTTCCTGTAAGACTGTTCTGCTAACATCACAACCGCGGGCGCACCGCTGTCATTTCTTTCTCACCACGTGCAAAACAAACCACAGGCTCCTGCGGATCGCGCTGATCAGAACCGCCCCGGCCAGGACGATGCAGGCAGTTGCCGCTATTGTCTGATTGGTGGGCAGATCGCGGCTGAATGATACGTACAGTCCACTCATGGTCGCGGCAACCGCGGCCATGGCCGATATCAACAGCACCAGCCAGAGTTTTCGGCTAAGCAGCAGCGCCGTGGCCGGCGCGACGACGAGATAGCAGAACACCAGCAGGGCCCCGGCGACTTTTGACGCCGCCGACACCGCAAGGCCCAACGCAAAAAAGTACAGCAACTCCCACAGCACCACGCGCAAGCCGAGAACCCTGGCGGTCTCCCGGTCCAGGAACGTGTAGAGCGTCGGGCGAAGAAACGTCAGCAGGTAAACGCCGACCGGAAGGAATATCCAGAGAATAAGCCTCAGGTCCGCATCCGAAGTAAGGATCAGGTCACCGTACAGCAGCGCCTTGACGTCCTGCAGCCCAAAACCACTGTGCGCAACTATCAGGATGCTGGCGGCCGACGCCAGAACGAAGACCACGCCTAGAACGGCGTCGCGCGGAAGCCGGTTGTTTTCGAACGGATAGCTCAGCACAGTCACAGTCGCCAGCGTAAACGCCGCGGCGCCCAGAAACGGGTGAATGTGACACATGATGGCGGCCGCTATCCCGCAAGCGGCGACTTCCGACAGCGCAATACCGATGAACACGACGCGTTTGAGGATCACAAATACGCCCAGCATCGCGCAGACCGAACCGATCACGGCGCCTGCTATGACTGCTTCAGGGAACATCTCACATATGGTCAGCATGTTGTCCCACACGATCATACCGCTCCTTTCGCCATCGCAAACAGTCCCGACGTTTCGGCAAGGCGGACTTTGCCGTGTTCGACCAGGCAGACCTGTTGCGGGGCTTCCAGGATTTCGTGCAGGCCGTGGACGGCCATCAGAACGGTCTTGCCTTCATCCCGGCTGAGTCGCAGAAGGTGTGCGAAAACATCCTTCTCTGATTCCTCGTCGAGTTGCGAGGTCGGCTCGTCCATGATGAAGACCTCGGCCCGGCTGACGAACGCCCTGGCGACCATGGCCTTTTGCTTCATCCCTCCTGAAAGCTCCGAGAAGGTCTTGTCGGCGTGATCTCCCAGACCGAATTCATCCAGGGCTTCCTGGACGCTGCGCTTGAGTTTCTTCGACGTTCGGCGCCACCAGCTCAATTGCGGATAGAGCCCCATCGCGATAATCTGTCGCAACGAAACCGGATAGAGCGGATCGATAGTCCCGTGCTGGGGCACGTATCCCGGCCGCAGAGCTCCAAACGGGGTTACGATCTCGCCGCGGCGAGGTCGAATCAGCCCAAGAATCGCGCGGAGCAGCGTTGTCTTGCCGGCTCCGTTCGGGCCGACGAACGGCATAAACGCGCCGCGGGGGATTTCGAGTGAAGCGTTGTGGATCACTTCCTGTCGACCGTAGGAAATAGAGACGTTACGGCAGGTTATTATCGCTTCGGTGTTCGGCGCTGTTGCACTCATTTTCCCGCCGCCTTGCTTATGCGATTGACTATCGAGTCGATCAGAGCCAGGTAGTCTGAGGCTTCCTTCTGCCCGTTTACGGATATCGCACAGACCGCAACAGCGGCGCCGATCTTGCCGGCCACGAGGTCGGCGGCCTTGCGGCTGTAGGTCGGCTCCAGGAGGACAACGCCGACGCTTTCAGCCCTGGCGAGTTTGATTACTTTCAGCAGGTGCGATCCGCTTGGCGGCACGCCGGGCTTCGGCTCGAGCTCTGCGGCCACGATGAGTCCGAACCGGTTGGCGAAGTACGACCAGCTTCGATGGTGGGTGATGATCTTTCGGCCCTTGAGCGGCCTCATAACCGCCAGCCATCCGCCGAGTTCGCCGGTGAGATTGCCGGCGGCGAGGTATTTGTCCAGCGTGCCTTTAAGCTCCATGGCCCACAGCTTGCCGCCGCCGACCTTCTTGACCAGCGTCGGTCCGAACATGCGTTCGTCCAGGGCCTTCTGGAACGCCTTGAGATTCTTTTCGAACGTCTCGGCGTTCTCCGGCGACAGTTTCGCCAGCCGCCCGGCAATCGACCCGGCGACGATCCTGGCGTTCAGCGGATCGAGCCAGTAGTGCGGATTGCCCTGTGGATGAACGTCTCCCATCTCGCGCGTGACTTTGGTCTTGGGCACTTCCAGCCGGAGCACCTTTTCCGAGGCGTCGAGATGGCCCGGCTTTCCTATACGGATCGACCTGTTGCGCGAGCCGTTTATGATCAGTTCTTCGTACCCTATCTCCAGCTCCAGCCCGACGCGAATCCACAGGTCCGCCTTGCGGGCGAGCATCATGAAACTCGGCTTGGCCTGGACGTAGTGCGGGTTTTCGCGTCCGGTGGCGATACTCGAAACGCTCACCTTTTCCCCGCCGACGGCCTGGGCGATCGATTTCAGGTCCGTTGTTGTCGTGACGATGTTCAGTTTCCCGTTCGCCATTGCCGTTTGAACGTTTCCGACAGCCGTGACGGTCAGCATCACAAGCATCGCCGCAGGTATCTTTGCATATTTCATTTCAAGACTCCTCGAATTACGGTTGTGGGTTATCAATACTTGTGCGCGCGGTGCGGTCCTAGTCCGAAGACCAACTGGAGGAACATCTGGTGATCGTTCGAACTGCCGCCGACGTCGAAGTTGCGGGAGCTGTACTGATAGCCAAGCCGCCAGGAGCAGAACTCGCTCTGGAGGAAGGTGAGATAGGCAGACCATGCGTTTTCGTGCAGGTTGGCGTCTTCGGGCCACTGCGAGAAATCGTATCTCCCGCCTACGGCCCACTGGCGTGCAAACTGGTAGTCCGCTGCGGTGTATAGCCCGAAGCTGTTCTCGCGACGCTCGTCGGTCTCCTTCTGTGCGGCGATAACTTCGGTTCGCCACGCGAAAGATCTGTAGAGCCCTTTCTTAGGATGGCGCCACTTGTAGGTCAGGTCGATCCCCTCCATCCACGTTCTCTGTCCGCCGTGTCCGTGGTCGTTGGGCGCCGTGGCGGCGCTGAAGCCGACTTCCAGCGTTGAATCGGCGCTGAGATCGTGGAAAGTCTTGAGGTGCGCCAGGTGTACGAAGTCGTCGGCCTCGTCGCCGGCGAACATATTTCCGTCATCGTTGCGGAAGGTCTCGTATGTCAGTTCAATGAACTTGTCGCACGGGTTCGGGACGAGCCAGCTTACCGAAACGCCTTCGCCGGCGAGGCCTTCAGGCCCGAAGTAGTTCCGCACGACCAGCGGATACTCCACCCACGGAAGAGCGTGCAGGTGCCTGGTGTTGGCCTGTCCGAATTTCGCGCGGAACTTACCGGCCTTGACCTGCAGGTCCCAGGGCAGATCCAGGAGCGTCAGGTACGCTTCTTCGATATGCACCTCGTATCCTGCTCCGTGGGCATGGTGTCCGGGCTCGCGCTCTTCGTGCTCTTCTTCGTCGTGCTCTTCATGGGCTCTGTGGATTCCGAGGAAGATATCGGCCCGCGAGTGTGCATCGACACTGCCGGAAATCCCGATCTCCAGTTCGCGAAACAGCCACTGGTCGTCCAACTCGCCGCCTTCGCGGCTGTCGTAGTGTCCGACGAAGTCGCCCATGACGCTGATCTCGGGATTGAAGTTCTGGATGGACCGGCCGAGATTGAACCAACCGCCGGTCTGGTCCCTGGTCCCGGCGTCGTCGAGCATCTTGTCCAGCACGCCGGCGAGCTCGTCTTCGCCGGAGGGCTCGACGTCGCCAGGGGCGCGGGATTTCTCGAGTTTTTCGATCTTGCTGTTAAGGCGATCGATTTCGGTTTTGTGAGCTTCGGCCTGGGCCTTGAACATGGCCCGGAGTTCCTGGAGCTGCTGCTTCACAGTTCGGGTGTCATCGACTGGCGCGGTTTTGTCATCGCCAATAACGGGCGTCGCCCACAACGCCGTCAATACGACGGCGCAGAGGGGAATAATTCGTTTAGACATTTTGCATCCTTTCCTACGGCGGAAGGCTGCGCGCGGCCAGGGGTCGACAAGTTATGTCCCAGCCGAGCGCAAACGAGCCGGTCGGGACGCAACAGTCCCGCCGGTCTTACACGATGTGCGTTGGAAAGGACTCCGGAGGAGCCCGCGAAAGACGAGACATCTCGCCGCGGCGAGAGATGGGAGTATGCGACTCAATAACGAATTGGAGCCGCGGGGCGGTGCCCTGGCGCGGATCGTCGGGGTCAGAGCATGATTGCACCGGGCGGGTCTTCAGAAAATCGCAGACGAGACACGATCCGCCCATCGCCGCAGGACCGCGTGTGCGTAAGGAGATGTGCGACGTGGAGTCATCGTCGCCATGGTTATGGCAGGTGTCCGACCCTGAATGGTTGTCGGCCGTGGAATCGCTGTGACTGTGGTAGGATTCATGGCCTGAGCAATCCGTTAGAGCATGGAATGCGTGCACTCCAAGCACGGCAGCGAACATTGCTGCAAGGGCAAGGATACGAGATGTCATATCTGCGCCGCGGGACTTCATGTCATCTACCAATACTATCGAGCACCGAAAGCCAAACCAACCGAACGAGTATTACAGAGCCCTCACTACTATGTCAAGTCTATTGTCCCGTACCCGCCGACGGCGCGTGTCGGCGGGTAAAGGCTTGCCTCTGGCGGTGGCTGCGACTATGCTCACAACCAGAAGTGGCGGTTAAACAGGGCTCGCGGCGTTTGGCCACGTCTTTGAGCGCAGGTTCTGAGCCCGCACGGTGATATTAAGAACGACAGGAAAGGACTGCAAAATGAATCTTGGCGGAACGATACGGACACTCCTGATAACAACGGCGATATGCGTAGCGGGATGTCAGAAGAAAGCGTCCGACGAGATTGATTTCGGAAGCATCGAAAACTCCGTCTATTCAAACGAGTATTTCGGCTTGAAGGTCACCCTGCCTGCAGATTGGACCGTACAGGATCAAGAGGCGCAGCGAAAACTCTCGGAGGACGGAGCCAGAATGCTCGCTGGGGATGACAAGAACCTCAAGGCGGCGATGCGCGCGTCAGAATTACAGACGGTGAATCTATTCATGGTCTTCAAGCACCCGGTGGGCGCGCCGGTCGATTTCAACCCCAGCATTATGGGCATGGCCGAGCGTATTCGCCACATGCCGGGGATCAAGAAAGGAAAGGACTATCTGTTCCACGTCAAGAAAGCACTCCAGGCCGGGCAGCTAAAAGTATCGGTCACAAACGAGATGTCGAAAGAACAGATCGCAGGGCGAGATTTCGACGTGATGCACACTGAAATACCGGGCGGAGAGATGAGAATACACCAAAAGTACTACGCAACTGTCATCAAGGGCTACGCCCTGGTGTTCATAGCCTCTTTCAGCGCCGATGAGGAGCAATCGGCTCTGAAAGACATACTCAAATCAGCAACCATCAATTAGGGGCATTCGTGGGCTGACCCCACGTTTATCCTGTTTGTGTTTATAGGATGGCTCGCACGGTGAATCCAGGGGACTTTGCGACTTCCCAATCAAAGCCGCCCCTTATCCGTTACGTTGCGATAATGAGCAATGGGATATCTCACTAGACGATCAGTCGACAGGGCGGTATGTGCAGAAATGAACCAAGCAAGACCAAGCCGATGATCTTGGTATTCCATGCTTCAAGGATTACCCCCCCCCCTCAAGCACGATGATGTACAAATGGTTAGATCGTGATCCTACCCAGGCGCGGCCATTTGGAGCCCTTTGCAAGCGCCGAATAAACTTAGGATACCACGCGATGGGGGTCTCGGTTTTCGTCTGGCCTATGGTGGTCCGGAGTTTGGCTTCACGATGGACGATCCCATACCGATGTCCCGCCGCCATAGCCGCCGGGTCTTGACCCGGTTGCGAATCGAAGCACACGCCGCTGGCAATATCCCAGACGCGGATCACTCCATCTCGATGGGCGGTGTATATGCGTTCGCTGTCTGCGGAGCATGCCACAGCACTCGCTTTGGAATTCACCTGCAGAGGTAGTGTAATTTCTTTTCTGTAAATTGGATGTTAAGCGTTGGATAGAGGCGTTG
>CAYMSH010000010.1:0-35264 GCA_964392945.1 uncultured Planctomycetaceae bacterium
CTGTGGTTCCATTTACTACGCCTTGGTTGGTGTTGCGACGAAACGCTCATTTTCTTGACCTGAGCGATAATTCCCTGTTATACTACCGCCGCACTCGGAATTAAGCAATACGTCCAATTGCTTAAAGATCTACGCTATTTCAATATTTGTTCGATCGATTACTGTAAAGCAGATGGAAAATGAAATCCACTAACATAACATGGCATGACGGTCAGGTCAGTCTCGCCGATCGCCAGCGGCTCTTGGGCCAGCGAGGTTGCGTGGTGTGGTTGACCGGTTTGAGCGGTTCCGGCAAGAGCACTATCGCCGCGAGCCTGGAGTCTCGGCTCCTTGGGCGCGGATGTCTGTCGTACATTCTGGACGGCGACAACGTTCGGCACGGGCTTAACTCGGATCTGGGATTTTCTCATTCCGATCGCGAAGAAAACATACGTAGAATCAGTGAATTGTCCGCACTCTTCGCCGAGGCGGGTATCATTACTATAGCAGCGTTTATCTCGCCTTATCGCACGGGTCGGCAGTTTGCTCGCAAGACAGTAGGCGCCGAGAGATTTATCGAGACGCACATTGACGTGTCCCTGGCCGAGTGCGAGAAACGCGATCCGAAGGGACTTTACAAGCAGGCTCGGGCCGGAGAAATCGCCGACTTCACCGGCATAGACGCCCCTTACGAGGCTCCGGAGAGTCCCGAGATAACGATTACCACCCAAGATGCAACGCCGGCGGACGCCGCCGATAAGATAATCAGCTATCTGGCCGCAAACGAGTTCATCCCGGCCCAGTGATGCTGCGCCCAGACGGCGCCGAACCGCCGACAGGAGTAAGATTTGAGTTCATATAACATAACGCATTTAAAGCAGTTGGAGGCCGAGAGCATCCACATAATCCGAGAGGTCGTCGCCGAGTGCGATCGACCGGTGATGCTCTATTCGATGGGCAAGGACTCATCGGTCATGACTCGTCTGGCGCGCAAGGCGTTCGCTCCCGGCGGGCTGCCGTTTCCGCTGCTGCACGTGGACACCACGTTCAAGTTTCCCGAGATGATCGAATTTCGCGACAATTTCGCACGCGATATCGGGGCCGAGCTGATCGTCCACATTAACACCGAAGCGCTCGATCGGATCGGTCCGGCGGCCAACTGGACCTGCACGATGTGCGCCGATATTCTCAAGCGCGAGGCGCTGGTCAAGGCGCTCCAGGACGGCGGTTTTGACGCCGCGTTCGGCGGTGCGCGACGCGACGAGGAGAAATCCCGAGCCAAAGAGCGGATATTCTCCTTCCGCGACGAATTCATGCAGTGGGACCCCAAGAACCAGCGCCCCGAGTTGTGGAATCTGTATAACACGCGGCTGGCCAAGGGCGAATCGTTCAGGGTCTTCCCGCTGTCGAACTGGACGGAATTGGATATCTGGCATTACATTCACGTCGAGGAGATCCCGATCGTTCCTCTGTACTTCGCCAAGAAGCGCCCGGTGATTAAGCGTGACGGAATGCTGCTGATAGCAGGCGATTTGAACACGCCGGCCGACGGCGAAGAGGTTGTCGAAATGTCGGTTCGCTTCCGCACGCTTGGCTGCCAGCTGTGCAGCGGGGCGATGGAATCGACGGCCACTACGATCGAAGAGATTATCGCCGAGACCACGACGGCTCGGAACTCAGAGCGCGAAAGTCGCGCAGTTGACAAAGACCGCGAAGGATCGATGGAAGAGAAGAAGAAGGACGGATATTTTTAATCTGCCTGACGGCAGGTTTGGGATTTGACATCGACGGCGGAAACTAATTGAACTGATATTAACCGCATGGTGCGGGTGGAAGATAAATATGGACGTTATAAAGACGCTTGAAGAAGACCAACGCAAGGACCTGTTGCGGCTAGTGACCGCCGGCAGCGTTGACGACGGCAAGAGTACGCTCATCGGGCGTTTGCTGTACGAATCCAAGGGCATATACGAAGACCAGTTGGCTTCGGTTGTCACTGCTTCTGCGCGAGTCGGCTCCACCGGCGGCGATCTGGATCTGGCGCTGGTCACCGACGGGCTGCGGGCCGAACGCGAGCAGGGCATCACGATCGATGTGGCGTACAGGTACTTCTCCACGCCGAAGCGGAAGTTCATTATCGCCGACACGCCCGGCCACGAGCAGTACACTCGCAACATGGCCACGGGCGCGTCTACCGCCGGTCTTGTGATCATCCTCATCGACGCGATGAACGGTGTAGTCACCCAGTCCAAGCGGCACGCGTTCATCGCTTCGCTGCTGGGTATTCCTCACGTTGTCGTCGCGATCAACAAGATGGACCTGGTGGACTACTCCCAGGAGGCTTACGATTCGATTTGCGACGAGTTCACCGACTTTGCGGCCAAGCTGGAGATCCACGATCTTACGTTCATCCCGGTAAGCGCCCTGGAAGGCGACAACGTGGTCGATAGCAGCGAGAAGATGACCTGGTACAAAGGCGGTTCGCTTCTGAATCACCTGGAAACCGTTCACATAGCATCTGACCGGAACCTGATCGATCTGCGTTTCCCGGTCCAGTACGTTCTCCGCCCCGACAGGACGTTCCGGGGCTACCTGGGCTCCGTGGCGTCGGGCACGATCAGGCCCGATGACGACATAATGATTCTGCCCAGCGGCATGCGGTCCCGCGTCAAGACGGTTTTCGGGCCTGACGGCGATCTGGACGAGGCGTTTCCGCCGATGAGTGTCGGGGTGACGCTCGAAGACGAGATCGACATCAGCCGCGGCGACACGATCGTGCATGTCAACAATGTTCCGCGCGTCGATCGGGAGCTTGACGCCATGATCGTTTGGATGAGCGAAGAGCCGATGACGCCCGGCAAACAGTACCTGATCAAGCACTCGACGCGAATGACGCCGGGGCAGATCTCCAACCTGCGGTTCCGGGTCGATGTCAACACGCTTCACCGATCACAGGCCGACGGTCTGGGCCTCAACGAGATAGGGCGGTGCACCGTGGCGCTGACGCGCCCGATCGCCTACGATCCATACGTCAGGAATCGCCAGACCGGTTCGTTTATAATAATCGATCGGCTGACCAACAGCACAGTCGGGGCCGGGATGATCCTCGATCGCGATCCGAACAAGCTTTCGGTCTCGCCGGGCAAACAGGTCGACGCCCCCAAGAGCCGCAACATCCGTCGTCACGCCAGTTCGATATCTCCCGCCCAGCGAGCCGATCGCATGGGCTGCAAGCCGGCTACGGTCTGGCTGACCGGGCTGCCGAGATCCGGCAAGAGCACGATTGCATACCAGTTGGAGCGGAAGCTGTTCGAATCCGGAGCCAGTTGCTGCGTCCTGGACGGCGAAAACGTTCGCCTCGGCGTCAGCAAGGATCTGGGCTTCAGCGCCGACGATCGGGCCGAGAACCTGCGGCGAGCGGCGGAGACCGCCAAAGTGCTCAACGAGGCCGGGATGATCTGCATATGCGCGTTCGTCTCGCCGTACGAGTCCAGTCGCGATCAGGTGCGCGAGATACTCGGCGCCGAGCGATGCGTGCAGGTGCACTTGTCGGCCCCGATCGAAGCGTGCAGGCGGCGTGATCCGGAACTGTACGAAAAGGCCGACAGCGGTCAGATCAGCGAGTTCTCCGGCGTTACCGCTCCGTACGAGGCCCCGCAGTCGGCGGACCTTACCGTTCCCACGCACGAAATTGACGCCGAAGAAAGCACCGAGCGAATCCTGGCGATACTCCGGGCCAAAGGCGTGATCGGCTGAGTGTCGATCCGCGGCCGAATTGTGACGACATGCCGAAGATACTTGAAGTAATTCTGTTGATAGTCGTCCCTATAGCCTGGGGAATGAGCATCCACTGCGTCTTCGAACTGTTTCGCCGGCGCCGGGCCAGGCGCGCCGGGCCGGATGAAAGTGTCCCGGCAGAGGCCGATACGCCATGATTCCGCTCGATCAACTTCTTAACGAATGCTGCTTCTCCGATCCGATTGTAATGATCGTGTCGCTGCTGGCGGTAGGGCTGTGCATCGGCACGCTTGCCGGCCTGTTCGGCGTAGGCGGCGGGTTTCTCACCGTTCCGATACTCGAATCGCTGTTCGGGTTCAATTTCACGATCTCCGTCGCCAGCAATCTCGCCTCGTCAGTCGGCACCAGTTCCGTGGGTGTGGCCAGGCATTCGAAGCTCGGTAATGTCGAACCGAGGACAATGGGGCTGCTGGTGCTCGGCAGCGTGCCTGGCGCGCTGCTTGGCGCCGAAATCCATCAATGGCTCTTCGAGATAATGGGCGACGGTTTCCGGCAGTTTATGAGGGCCATGTTCGTTGTGTTGCTCCTCAGCGCCGGGTGGCTGGTCTGGCGCGGACCGAAGCAGACCACTCACGGCAAATCGCTCATGCAGCGTTTGCCTATCGGACCGCACATAGATCTGCCGCGTGCGGGAATCAAAGGCGTTAGCCTGACTGGTATGATCGTCATGAGCCTGGGTGTTGGGCTGCTCGTCGGGCTCATGGGCGTCGGCGGCGGGGTGCTGTTCATGCCCCTGCTTGTCATGGTCGTCGGCATGTCGGTCCACCAGGCCGTGGGGACCTCCCTCGGTGTGGTGATGATCTCGACGGCGGTCGCGGTCTTCAGGTACGGGCTGACCGGTCAGGTGAGCTTGTGGATCGCACTGAGCATATTGACCGGCAGCGCCGTGGGCGTTCAATTCGGCTCGTGGCTGTGCGATCGGCTGCAGGCCAGGAGGCTCCGCAGATATTTCGCACTGTTGGTCATTGGCGCCGCACTACTGCTTGTGGTTAAAATGGTTTACGCCGCAAACGCGGCATAACGAGTCAGAGCATGCAGACCAACAGCATCCAGAATAATTCGGGAAAGTCCGCCGCGACAGGGGTGTGGCCCATCGCTTGCGGTATCGTGGTCGCCGCTCTGGCTGCGTACTTCAACAGCTTCTTCGGCCAGTTCGTTTACGACGACATTTACATCACCGCCAACGTCGATCGTCTCTGGCCGCCGGTGTCGCTCTGGTCCGACGCGTCGGCGGTTCTGTGGGCCACTTTCTCTGTTAACTACGTGCTGGACGGTTTCAATCCCGTCGGTTATCACGCGGTGAACCTGGCGATACACATTTTCGCGGCCCTTACGCTGTTCGGGATCCTTCGCCGCACCTTGCTGGGCGAGCGGTTCGGGGGGAGATTCGAGCGATCCGCGGCGCTGCTGGCCGGCTCGATCGCACTGCTGTGGGTCGTCCATCCGCTGAACACCCAGGCCGTCACGTACGTAATCCAACGCCGCGAGTCGCTCATGGGGCTTCTGTATCTGCTTACGGTCTATCTGGCGATGCGCGGTTTCGCTTCGCCGCATCGCAAGGTCCTGCTGGCGTTAGCGATCGCGACCTGCTGCATGGGAATGAGATGCAAGCCGGTGATGGTTACTGCTCCGATCATGGTCCTCCTGTACGATCGAATATTCGTCGCACGCTCGTTCGGCGAGATATTCCGCAGGAGATGGCTGCTGTATCTCGGGCTGTTCGGCTCGTGGCTGCTGCTGTGGCCCAATGCGCCGCGACTGGCCGACAGCGGCGTGGGCATCGCGCGGGCCAACGTTTCGATGTGGGATTACGCCATGACCCAGTTCGGGGTCATACTGCGGTACCTGTCGCTGACATTCTGGCCGGCGGGGCAGTGCCTGGAGTACCAGTGGCCCATCGCCAGAGAAGCGGCGCAGATTGTCGGGCCGGCGATCGTCGTATGCCTGCTGTTGGCGCTTACGGTCTGGGCCTTGATTCGCCGACCGGCGGCGGGATACCTCGGCGCGTGGTTCTTCGTGATCCTGGCGCCGACGTCGAGTTTTATCGTTATCGCGATCCCGATCTTCGAGCACCGGATGTACCTGTCGCTGGCGGCGCTGATCGCCGCTGTCGTTATAGGCGCATTCCTGGTCGCGGCGAAGTTGGCCGATCGTATGTCGATTTCACCGAAAACCGCCGGCGGGGCGGGGCTGCTGGCCGCTGGTGTTGTCGCGGCGGTTCTGACCGCGGCGACAATCAATCGCAACACGCGATACTACAGCCCGATGTGGATGTGGGCCGACGTACTTGAAACTTGTCCCGACAGCGAGAGGGCCCACTACAACTACGCGGCCGCCCTGGCAAGAGCCGGACACGCCGATCGGGCAATTGAACATTACCGAAGTACGATCCGGCTCGATCCGGAATTCGCCAAGGCCCACAACAACCTCGGGCTCCTCCTGGCCGACAAGGGACGCAGCGCCGAGGCTATCGTGCATTACAGGCTCGCGATCGAAAACCGGCCGGAAATGGTCTCGGCGCACCACAATCTCGGGCTGGCTCTCGAGGCCGAGGGGTTGACAGATCGGGCCGAGGCCAGCTACAGAAAGGCCCTGTCAATACAGAGCGATTACCCGCAGGGACGAAACTCACTCGGCGCTCTGATGTATCGCCGCGGTCTATACGCTCAAGCCGCCGCCGAGTATCGACTGGCCCTGGACGCCGATCCGGGGTTCGCAGAGGCGATGAGCAACCTGGCGTGGTTGATGTCGGCGTGCCCCGATCAGGAGCATCGCAACGGCTCCGAGGCGGTGAAACTGGCCGCCAGGGCGTGCGAAATCACCGGCTATCGGAGCCCGGGATTCATCGCCGTACTCTCGGCGGCGCACGCCGAAACCGGACGATTCGACGCTGCGAGGATCACCGCCGGCAAGGCCATGGAGCTGATAGACGCCAAAACGCAAAGTCAAGCCGCCGGCCATATAGAAGATCTAATCGAATGCTACGGTAAGTCCTTGCCCTGGCGGGACGCACCTGTCGAGTAAAACGCGTCGGCGTACGGATTTGCACGTCGCGGCGATGCAAACTCATGCCAATGTCACAGGCATTTCTGGCCGATACTCAAAGAATAAGACTTACACCCCGGGAGCTGGTGAGAATATGTGCGGAATAGTCGGATATTTAGGCGGCGGGAACAAGGCGTGCGAGGTTCTGATCGAGGGGCTCAAACGCCTTGAGTATCGCGGGTATGACTCGGCCGGCGTGTGCGTATACCACGACGGTCAGTTGCGAACACAAAAAGCCCCCGGGCGAGTGGCTACTGTCGAGGCACAGGCAATGGAGGACCCCGGCATGCTGGCCGCGGACTCCGGAATTGCACACACCCGCTGGGCCACGCACGGCCAGCCAAACGAGATCAACGCACACCCGCACTGCGACGACACCGGCAGGATATCGCTGGTCCATAACGGAATTATCGAGAACTACGCCACGCTCAAGCAGTATCTCGTAGAGCGCGGACACACCTTTGTCTCCGAAACCGACACCGAAGTGCTTGTCCAGCTCATCGGCGAGTTCTACAACAACCAATGCGACACGCTCGAAGACGCCGTGCTGGCGGCTCTGCAGGAAGTCTCAGGCACCTACGGGATCGTCGTGATGTGCGTTGACGAACCGAACAAGCTCGTGGCCGCACGCAAGGGCAGCCCGCTGATCGTCGGGGTAGGCAAGGACGAATACGTCGTAGCGTCAGACGCCTCGGCGATAATCGAACACACCGCAAACGTGGTCTACCTGAACGACAACGAAGTGGCCGTCATCACGCCGGGGTCCATGCGCACCTTCACGCTGGACAACGTGCCGGTGACCACGGAGATCGTGGAAGTCGAGATGACCCTCGAGCAGATCGCAAAAGGCGGCTACGAGCACTTCATGCTCAAGGAGATCTTCGAGCAGCCCGAGAGCATTCGCACCTGCATCAGCGGGCGCATAGACACGCGCGACACGCGCATAAATCTGGGCGGCTTGAAAGATGTCGAGCGTGACCTGGTCAAGACCCGCAAGGTGATCCTGACCGCCTGCGGGACGGCGTCTTATTCCGGTCTCGTCGGCGAGTACCTGTTCGAGGATCTGGCACGGATCCCCGCCGAGGTTGAATACGCCAGCGAGTTCCGCTATCGCAATCCGATAATTTGCCCCGACACGACTGTTATCGCCATAAGCCAGTCCGGCGAGACCGCCGACACGCTGGCCGCGATCCGCGAAGCACGCGAAAAGGGCGCGATGACGCTGGGGATCGTAAACGCCGTCGGCTCGACAATCGCACGCGAGACCGACGCGGGAGTCTACCTGCACGCCGGACCGGAAATCGGCGTCGCGTCAACAAAGGCGTTCACCTGCCAGATCGTCGTTGAAACGCTTATGGCGCTGAACCTGGGAAGGCGCCGGTTCATGTCGGTTCCGATGATGGCCCAATACCTCGAAGCGCTGCAGGCGATTCCGGACCAGATAACCGAGGTGCTCAAGCAGTCAGAGCGGATCAAGGACATGGTCCGACAATACGTCGATCGCAACAACTGGCTGTTCCTGGGACGCGGATACAACTTCCCGATCGCACTGGAAGGCGCGCTGAAGCTCAAGGAAATCAGCTATATCCACGCCGAGGGCCTGCCGGCGGCGGAGATGAAACACGGCCCGATCGCACTGATCAACGACGGCATGCCGGTGGTGTTCATTGCAACCAAGTGCAGCACATACGAAAAGATCATCGGCAACATCGAGGAAGTAAGAGCCCGCAAGGGCGCCGTGATCGCGATCGCCACTGAAGGCGACGAGCAGATTCGCAACTGCTGCGATCACGTGATCTACGTGCCCGATTGCCCCGAAGCCCTGCAGCCGCTGCTGACGGTCATCCCGCTGCAACTGCTGGCGTACCACGCGGCCGTGGCTAGAGACTGCAACGTTGACAAGCCCCGCAATCTGGCCAAGAGCGTGACTGTCGAGTAGAATGACCCTTTTCTGCGGGCGAGAGTATCACCCGCTACAATAAGGGTAAGATTCATATGACTCGTATTCTCACATGCGTTTGGCTTGCCGTCCTGGCGGTATTCACGTCGGCATGCCCCGCTGCGGCGCCGAACGACCTCCTCAAATCCGCGTCCGCTCGAATCGAGAAGCACCGTAAAGGCGACGTGCGGATAACCGTGCTCGGCTCGGACGGAAAACCGCTTGCCGGTGCGAAGATTCATGTGCGGCAGGTTCAATCGGAATTCCTGTTCGGCGGCAGTGTTTTTCCGCTGGTGTACAAACAGCAGACCGGCGATCTGAAATTCCCCATGGTCGAAGGCGATCGATATCACAAGTTCGGCAAGCGTTACGCCGAACTGTTCAACTTCGCCACGCTGCCGTACTACTGGTGGGGATACGAGAAGCAGCGCGGCAAGCCGGTTCACGCCAGCCGCCTGAAACTCGCTGGGTGGTGTAAAGCTCGCGGCATTGCCACCAAAGGTCATCCGCTGGTCTGGAACTACTCGCAGCTCAAGTGGCTGCCGAAAGATCTGGGGCAGGTCGAGAAGCTGCAACTGGCTCACGTCAGCGATTGCGTAAAGACGTTCCGCGGCAAGATCGACGTTTGGGACGTGGTCAACGAGACAACGAACTTCGCCCAGAAACCCAACAAGAAGCGAGCCCCGACTGTTACGGCGATGTGGGAGAAAGTCGGGCGGATCGAGTTCCCTCGCCGCGCGTTTCGCGCCGCGAGAAAGGCCAATCCCAACGCGACGCTCATCATCAATGATTTCCACGTTGGTGACGATTTCGCGGCCGTCGTGCGACAGATGGTTGACGAAAAGGGCGCCCCGCTTTATGACGTGATCGGCCTGCAGTCGCACATGCACGGCGGGACATGGTCCAATGGCAAACTCTGGACCGTATGCGAGCGTTTCGCTCAATTCAAAAAGCCGATCCACTTTACCGAACTGACGATCCTTTCGGGCAAGAAGGGTTGGCATCGCCCCAAACCGTGGGCTTCCACGCCCGAAGGCGAGGCCCAGCAGGCCCGCGACGCCGAGCGGGTATACACGCTGCTGTTTTCGCATCCGAGCGTAGAGGCGATCACCTGGTGGAATCTCACTGACGCACACGCCTGGATGCAGGCTCCGGCGGGGCTGCTGGACAAGAATATGTCGCCGAAACCCGCGTACAACGTGTTGAAGAAACTGATCACCAGGGACTGGCGAACTACAGTAGGTCTCAAGACCGATTTCAAGGGCATCGCGAGCTTCCGCGGCTTTCACGGGCGATACGAACTGACGATAACGCTCCCTGACGGCCGCAAGAAACAACTCAAGGGCCTGCAACTCAAGAAGACGCCAAAGCAGGAAACCGTCAACTGGACGGTCGGCGGTTCCTGAGAGCATCGCGATAATACCTCGCGTTTCTCCGGCTCAGAATTCGATCCGGCCGATTGTTATCATCTCCTTCTTGTCCTTCAGTTGGACGGTTATGGACTTGTGCTGTTCGTCGTCGCCGCCGAAGTTGGTGTAGATGTCAACTTTCACGGTAACTGCGCCCATGAGCTTCACCGATCTGCTGCCGTAGAACTTGGCCTTGATCGTGTACATGCCGTGCATCGCCTTGCGGACCATGTATTCTTCGGGCCCGTAGCCCTGGGTTATGTCCTTGCTGACCGCGCCGCCGATTGTCGTCAGCGGGTGGCTGTAGTAGGCCTTTTCGCCCGACGGTTCGACTACGTGCAGGTCGATATCGGTGTTGTCGGCGTCCCACGACATCACGATTCGCATATCGACTCCCAGGAGCTTGAGCAGTTCCTTGTCGATCTTTATGTGCGCTATTTGCGACGGTTTTACTCGCTTGATGATGCGGTTCATCTCGACCAGGGCGATCGTTTCGATCTCTGTGAAGCGCCCGTCCCATTTGCCGGTCACTACTTTGTAGAGAAGCTCGGTCGCGCGGATGTTGTCGGCGTCGATACTGGTGTAGATCGCCCTGGCGTCTTCGGCGGTCATGTGCTTTGTGTTGGGCGGGCGTTTTGGTCTTGGTTTTGGTTTGGGCAGCGGTATGCCGATCTTCTCACCCAGACCAACACGCCTGGCCGCTTCGAGGGCGGCTTCGACTGCCGGCGGGGCCTTGATTATCTCCATCGGACCGTCGTCGCGCGAGAGCATCTGCATGCTCGACCGCTCAAGCGCCCGCCTGGCCAGCGCCAACGCCAGGTCGCGATATGATTGCGGTTCTTCGGCCCGGAGCTTGAGCACCTGTTCGAAGACCAGCACCGCCAGGTCGAACCGGCGCTGCTGGACGAGCTTGTGTCCCAGCACGCGGAGCAGGGCGGGATTCTCCAACTCCATCTCGGCGATGTTCGACAGCACCTGCAACGCCAGGTGAAGATCGTCTTTCTTGTAGAAGAAGTCGGCGCAGTCCAGGAAGAACGCCGGCGAGGAGCCGTACTTCTTGCGATTGGTCATGTATACGTCGAACGCCTCAGACGGTTTTGCCGCCTTGAGCGCCGCCAGATACGGTGTCTTGGGATCCCACGGTTTGACAACGATCCCGGGCCTCCCGCGGCGCTGAGGCTTCTTCGATTTGTCTACAATATCAGCTTCCAGACCGTCAGAGGCTCCCCCAGCGGCGCCCGGATCAAAGAGGCCTCTGCTGAAGTTGGCTTCTTCACGTTCGCCGCCTGTGGCTTCAGTTGAGGCGGGCCGAACCGCCTGGGGACGCTCGTCTTCGCCCCCGCCCCCTGCGTCGAACAGTGCCGAATCGTCCGAATCCGATCGGCCCTTCGACTTCCGGGCGTACTTGAAACCCTTGGGGTACTTGAACTCCTTGCCCCACCAGGCCACGCGTTTGGCCCACATTTTTCGTACGAGTGCGATCTTGTTCTGCTCGACTTTCTTACGCTGTGCTTCTTTGGTGTCGATCGCCTTCATGTAGTCGCTTCGCATCTTCGGCAGCGATCGCGGCGGGGCGATGCGGTGTTCGATGTACTGATCCAGCGAGTCGAGCACGATCAGCGACGTGTACGGCGTGACGAGTCCGTGGGCCTTGCCGAGTGCGAGGATTTCCTTTTCGTTCTTCTCCTGGAAGACCATCAGGTCCGCCAGTTTCTTCTGGGCCCAGAGCTTCCGCAGCAGATTGCCCTGAACCGCGTCGCGGCGGGACAGCTTCAGCGGGTTGGATTGGGAGGCCTTTCCGGCGAAACCGTAGTTCAGCGTTACCGTGGCGGTCTCGGCGTTGAGTCGGCCCACGAGCGTAAACGGCGTGCGCTGGCGGATCGGTTGCGGCAGTGAGGGGTAGAGTTGATCGGCCTGGTCTCCAACGGCTCCGGCCGACAAAAACGAAAATGCACTCCGGCCGATCGATGCGGCGACCTGATCGTCAGTGGTGTTCTTCAGGTTGAAGTACCGCCCGCCGGTCTTCATCGCCAGTGCGGAAAGGAACGAGTGATTCGCCCCGGCGTCTGCGGAGAACGCGTAAACCGGCGCGCCCATCGGCCCGGGGGTTTCGCGTCCGAAATTCGATATTCCGTCGGAGAACAGCAGGTACATGTCCGGCGTTATGGCGTCCGGCCAGGGGGTGATGGCGCCCATCTGGGTTCCGCCGTCGTACTGGATCGACTCGATGGCTTTAATCATGCTCAGATCGCCATTGAGGGTCCAGTTGAGAGTATCCCACGTGAAGGTTCGTCGTGCGGCGCATTTGTTGCGGAAGATCACCAGGTCCACCTCGAACCCAACCGATTTCTTGTCTACCGGCAGCATACCGTACAAGCACTTCTTCAGCAGTTGGATCTCGCGTTTGTGGTCCGCGTTTGCACGAGAGGCAGAGGCGTCCCACAATACGCATATCCGCTTGGGCATCCTTCGTTCGATCTTGCGCTCGGGGACGGCGACTATATCGTTGACGGCGAAGTAGTAGTTCCCGTCATCGGCTTTTTCGATCATCACCGCACCGGCCGCGACGTCCGGCAGGGCGATCACCATGTCCTTGTTCAGCATCGCATCAGTCAATTTGGTCTCTGCGGCGAATCCGTCGGACCACTTGCCGAACGCGAAGTTCGCCAGTTCGCCGGATGTCACCTGCGGCGCGGCCGCCGGTTTAACCACTTCCACACGCAGTGCGAACTTGGCGACCTTCTTCTTGTACTTCAGCGGCAGGTGGTAAGTTTGCTTGCCCGCCGCGCCGGCGATCTCGCTGACATACGATACGCGTATGGTCCGCGACCCGCCGGCCGGGATCGGGAATACTCGCGTCTTGAAGTTGTTGCCTTTGGCCCACTCGACCAGACCGGGGTCGATTCCCTGTCTGACGATCTTCTCAAAGACCTCCCTCCCGCGGGCTTTCTCGACCGCCACGCCGTCGATCATCTTGCCCTTGATGTCCAGTGCGTATCCGCTGACAGTGGCGCCCTGGGGCAGCGGAAAGTACATCTCGCCTTCCAGCACGCGGTTGTGCGGATTGGTGAACGTCATCGTAGTTGACGTCTCAGCGACGCGCCCCACGATGCGAACCTTCGTATCGACAGACGATAACTCTATCGGTTCCATGGGTTTACCGGCCTTGGGGCGAACGAGCATAGCCGGGCCGGCGTTTTGGGCCAGAGCGGCGGAGGCCAGAAGAGCAACGATCCCAACGAACACAATACGCTTGAGTGCATGATGCATAGCGGCGTCTCCCGGGGCTTGAGGTTATGCAGGCATTATATTCGACGCCCCGAGGTAAGGAAAGTTCCCATCACCGACCGCGACGCTATAAATGTTCGGCTTTTTTGGATATGAGTGCTTGACCGGCCGGGCGCCGAAGGAGCATACTGTCGGTATCGAACCTGTTTGCGATATGGCGTATGAAGCGGAGAAGACAGGATGGCCAATAGTGCAATTTCACAAATCACCTATCAGTTCTCAGACGCCTCAGTACCTCCGGATTGCCACAGGAGTTTCTCCATAACGGTTACCGACAACCAGGCCTCAATAGTCGTAGACAGTTATGGCGACATCCTGGCTGATGAAACATACCCGATCACGGCGGGGCAGTTCGATGATCTCAGAAAGGGGCTGGAAAGAAACAGGATCATGAACTGCGCGCCGACTGATGACGAAGGCTGCACCGGCGGAACCTGCGAGCGGATATCCTGGCGGGACAACGAAAAGGAACTTTTCTCAGGGACGGTCTACCACTGCGGCGGTAGTGACACAGGGGATCTCTGCGGCGACATCACCGGTTTCGCTGGCGTGATCAAGAGCTTGATTCCCGATCTGGAAGGGCTGCTGCAATGAGCGGGCCCGCGGGCGAAAACATCATAACGCCGCTGGTCTCGGCTATATATGTCGGAGACGCCGCGAGCGTCGGGCTGCTGCTGGGCCAGGGGGTTGATCCCGACGCCAGGGACAACAGCGGCCAGACCGCACTGATCAAAGCGGCGTTCTGCCGGCAGAGCGAAATCGTGACAATGCTCGTCGAGAGCGGGGCCGACGTTAACGCCTGTGACGATGACGGCGCGACGGCCCTGATGCTGGGGATTAGAGGTCGGCGTGACGATATCGTCAGGACGCTTCTGGACAAAGGCGCCGATCCGCACGCCCGCAATAAAGTCGGCGTTACTGCCCTTATGGCTGCGGCGTTTCACGGCAATTTTGCGGCGGTGAAACTGCTGCTGGAAAACGGAGCCGAGACCGATGCTCGCAGCGCCGACGGCCAGACCGCCTTGATACTCGCCGACGACGCAAACACCGCAGAGCTGCTGCTGGAAAACGGCTCCGATATTAACGCCGCTGACAATAACGCCCGGACCGCTCTAATGGAGGCCGCCCTGGTCGGCGAAATGGACACCGCAGGACTGCTGCTGGCCCGCGGCGCCGACCCCAACGCGGCGGACAATGACGGCCGGACCGCCATGATCTGGGCGATACTGCAAGAGGACCGCCTGACGGGTCTGGAACTGCAGAACGACATGACCTGGAAACTCCTGAAAACCAGGTGCGGATTGTACAAGGAAAGGCCCGCTGTCGACACCGACGCGGCGATGAAAGACACTGTAGGGCTGCTGCTGGCCCATGGCGCCGAGACCAACGCCAGAGACTCACGCGGGTGGACGGCGTTGAAGCTGGCCGGAATTCGCATGAAGCGGGCGATTGTGAAACTGCTTGTCGGAGCCGGCGGCGTCTTGTCGCAGGAGGATGTCGCGCATCTGGACTTCTTCAGCGCGATCAAGAACGACAACGCCGCCAAGACCCGGAGATTGCTCGCCGGGGGGTTCGACGTTAACGCGGTGAACCACAGGGGCGTGTCGGGCCTGGGTATTGCGGCGTATTGGAATCAGGTCGAGATCGCCGAACTGCTGCTCGGCGCCGGGGCCGACACGGAGTTGCGGGATGATTACGGAGTGACTGCCCTGGCCTGCGCCGAGCGGAGAGGCAATGACAAGATCGTCGAAATCATCAACGATAAAAGGAGACTCCCGTGAGCCAGGAACTGATGGCGGTCATTAATGTAATGGCGTACGGATACGAAACGTCGGTCTCGATCAACGGTAAGGATATGTCGATCGCCGGCGGGAAGTCCGAGTCGAAAAGGCTTTTCGGCCGCGACGATCCGATGGCGGCTCAGCTTCCGGCCGACATGAAGGATCTGGCGTGTCTGCAGCCCGGCGAAAATCGAGTGGAAATTACGTACAGACGCGTGGGAGACGAATTGTCTTCAGGGCTGAGCGTCGAGATAAAGATCGCCGATCAGTCCGGTGGTGACAAGGACGCCTTCTGTCTCCAGGGCGATCCGTCGCAAGACGCCGAACCGAAAACAGTGACGGGCGCATTTGCCCTTTGATTACTCGAAAGGCGCCAGTCGCAGGGCGTTTTGAATCTGGTCTCGCTGGTCTGGGTTCACGCCCGCATCGTCGGCATAGTCTCGCCAGCGTCTGACAACATCCCGCACTCTATTGAGAATCGTCTTGGCCTGGCCTTGCTTGAGCAGGGCCGCTTTCCCGCACGCCTGAAAATCGTCCAGCGAGAAATTGTCGCGTTTGCCGTTGATTGTCATCTGGTGAGTCGATGTCCACCGCCCGGTCGGCTGGTAGCTGTACGTCATGTCGAAAGCCGGCGCGAGGGACCACCGGCCGCGGCGGTCCATGAGGAAAGCGATGTTCTTTACATGATCGTCCTGGTTTCGCGCGACGACATTGAAGACCATTCTGCCATACAGTTCCGCCGTCGCATCGGCGTGCAGGCCCATGCGCCGCATTATATCGAAGGCCTGTTCGTAGCTGTGCGTTCCGGCCTGGTTGAAATCGAGATGCGCCATCGCCGCCAGAGACTGCATGTGCAGCTTGCCTCCGCTGGCGGGGCGGTCGAATCGTCGCGTCATGAAGTGGCGTAGAGGGCCTTCTTCAAGCAGTCTGCAGTCGCTCATTGTTATCCCGCAGTCGATCGCCATTTTCCAGTAGGCGTATTCGATAACGCCAAAACCTTGCGGGTCTGCGAGCTCCTTGTCCTTGTTGTTGCTGACCCCGTCGAATTTAAGCAGCCAGTGTTCAAATTCGTCTTCCGCGTTGACCTGTCCGCTGCGCACCTCGTTGGTCCGGGGATTCCACGCGATAACCGCTTTGGCCCGGGCTCCGCCTGCGGAAGTTCCTACGCGCAAGATATTCGCCATAGCCTCGGCGTCGGCCTGAGTGAAGCTGCTCTGCAATCCGTCCCGATGCGCAAGTATCTCACCGGCCAGCTTGACTAGTTGGTCCACCTGCAGCAACACATCGTCCGTCGGCTCGGGACCTGTGGCCGGTGCGAACTCAAGTGCTCCCATACCGCGCGTGCCGGTATAGCAGAGTCGCTGGACTGCGTTGAAGGAGTCCGGGCTGCGTCCCTGTCTCGCGAGCCACGCGTCAATCAAAGCGTTTCCGAATCGATCCGGCAGCGAGTCGGCAAGCAGGCCCGGCAGGCCATGAAAGCTTTCGGGAGCCAGAGCGGTGAATGAGTAGGTTCGCTCCGACAGCGGCATGGTCAGCGGGGCGACTTGAATTCTGCTTCCGGCGAAGTCGCGATCGTACTGGAACGATGCGGTCTGCTCCTGGTCGCCCAGCACCACCGCGCCAATCGTTGAACCCCATAGTCTCACTTCCGCGATCGAAGGCATTACTCATCTCCCCACTTCCAAGGAGTCCTGTGCTCGGACGTTCGTTTGGATGTCGCCCGTTTGCGAGGCTCGGATCGGCCCTTGTGTTTCAGCATCTCCATCGGCGAGGCGCCGGCCGGCGGGATGAGCTGATCGAGACCCTCGGCCAGGTCCAGCACCCCTAGAAGACGAATCAATGTCGAAAGCTGCGTATCGGAGCCGGCTTCAATGCGCTCGATGGTTCGCTTTCCGACACCGGCGCCGGCGGCGGCGTGGGCCGGGGTGACGCCCACTTGAATACGCCGCCGGGCAATCCTCTCGCCCAACTCGCCGATAACCACCTCAGGGCTGGTTTGCTTGTCTATTCTCATGGCATGGACCTCAAGCTGACACGATTCGCATATGTATTATATCGTAAGATGTGGCGGATTGCGTGATAAAAGAAGCTGTAAGTCGTAAGGTATGGCGAATTAGTATTGGTGGGTTGTCAGTGTTAGTCGTCTCGGCGGACCGTGCGGCGGAGTTTTTTTGTTTCGCCTCTTCGGCGTTTGGATTCGAGGCGGCGCTGTTTTGACGCCAGTGAGGGGCGGGTCTTGCGGCGGGGTTTTGGCGGCACGGCCGCCCGGCGGATCAGATCGGCCAGGCGGTCCATGGCGTCGGAGCGGTTGCGTTCCTGGTTGCGGTGGCGCCGGGCGTCTATTATCAGTACGCCGGCGGCGGTCATTTTGCGTCCGGCGAGTTTCTTCAGGCGGGCTCGTACTGCTTGGGTCAGCGTTTCGCATGATGCGGCGTCAAAGCGCAGCTGGACCGCGGTTGCGACTTTGTTCACGTTCTGCCCGCCGGGGCCCGAGGCGCGGACGAAGTCCATGCTGATCAGGTTCGGGTCAATCGAGATATCCGGCGTTATGCGGATCATGGTTCTACCATTTGGCCAGCGGTGTAATCGTCGGAGCGGCCGGCGGCATTTTGGAATCTCCCCATTGCGGCGTCAGCAGGACCGTTATGCGGACCGATCCTTTTGCGTTCTTTACTTTCGCCAGCAGGCGGGATACGCCTCTGTTGGCTTTCTCGGGCTTCTTCTGCTCGGCCGATTCGGCGGCGAATTCTGCACCCGACGGCGAGAGGATTGTCGCGATCAGTCTCTTGCCGTCGAGAGTCAATTCGGCCAGCGTCTTGTGCTTGATGGCGATCTTCGCGTCGGTAGTCATCGCCCATGTGATCTCAGAGGGCTTTGCTCCGACCAGTTTGAATTCATCCTGGATCAGGACGGCCTTACGCCCGCATACCAGCCTCACGCCGCGCATTGCTTTTGACGCCGCGGCCTTGTAGGCGCTGCTGAAGTCGATCACGACTGACGGTTGGGACTCCGACGCCTGGAACTTCAGGATCTTCGACTTGCCGTCAGCGGCTTGGTTTTCGCCGTCTATCAGCGGTACGCTGTGGCTCAGCGAGTTCAGGCGATAGTACTTCCACCGTTTTCCGCCGGAGCGTTTATCCCAGTAGCCCGGCAGGTTGTAATAGTCCGAGCCCAGATCGCGGGACCATCGCACGCCGAGTGCGTCCAGTTCGAACGTTCCCAGATCGAGGTGTCCGTGGTTGACCTGGTTGTAGCCGGCCTTGACGCTGACGAACAGTTCGTCCGGATCGCCCCAACTGCTGCGGAACAGGGCTACCGGGACCGGTCCGCGGAACAGGCGGTCCAGGTCGCGCTGGGTCTTCTTTTTTGACGGCGGGACGTACCACATTACGTGTTCGGGCCTGGCCGAGCGCTGGGCGATCATGGCGTGCTCGGCGTCGGAGATGAAGGGGCGGTTGAACTTTTTCGCCAGATAGAACATGCAGCCCATCGACCCGCGTCGGGCCTTGGTTCCCGAGTCTGCGAAGTTTACGTACATTCCCGTCGGTCCGGTCGTGTAGACCGGGAAGAGCCCGGCCTCAGACAGCCCGTCGATTTTCGAGAGTCCGAAGTCCGTGCCGAGGGCCGAATCAAGAGCCGCCAGTCCGTATGCGGTGTATCGCGTGGCGTAGCTCCAGTAGCCCGGGCCTTCGGACCAGCCGCCGTCGGGCCCGTAGGTCTTGATCGCACGCGGCAGCGATTTAACGGCCTGGGGTACTATTTGGCGAGCGTATTTCGGATCGGTCTCGGCGATCGCCAGGCTTGCGATTATCATGCCGCTGTTGCAGACTTGGTTCCAGTTGTGCGATGAGCGGGACCACCAGGCTCTCTTCTTGTAACCGTTTACTCCCGGGTCCATCCCGTTTCGGATCAGTCCGGCGCGGATCTTGCTGCGATCGGCCGGGCTGATCTGCGAGTAGAGCCAGTCGTAGCCCACGCCGACAGCGTGCGACATCTCGGCGGTGTCGAGGTAGTGAGACGTGTTCCAGTTCTTAAACGCACAAACCGTCAGTAGGTTCTCTATCGCCTGGTCGGCGTATTTCTTCTCGCCGGTCCATCGCCAGGCAAGAGCCAGTGCGTAGGTTCGCCCCAGACAGTCTCGCGATACGTGCAGCAGCCGCGGGCCGACCTTCTTGTAGACCAGCGGGCGTTTCCGCAGGCATGCGTCGGCGTATTTGATCGTATCGGCTACGCACTTCTGCAGCGCCTTGTCGGACTTGCAGAGAGTTTTTAGCCTCTGCAGTTCGGCGTCCTTGAGCATCAGGCGCGGATGGGCCTCATCCAGCGTGGCCAGCACGTCCTGCGGAGCCGCACCGGCGGCGTTGATGATCGTCGCCAGGACGATCGTTGAAATAATCGTTCGCATCTGTCACTCCGTTTTATGGTTTGGCTTTTTCGATTGCGTAAAGGCATCTGGCTGTCGGTATGTAAATACGTCCCCCGGCGACGACAGGCGTTGTAGACATCTTGTAGGGCATCTTGATCGTGGCGATCAGCTTTTTCTTCCGGCCGGTCTTGAAGATATAGAGATTCTTCTTCTCGGTGCCGACGTAGACCTTGCCGTCGGCCACGAGGGTCGAACTCCAGATCCGCTGGTTGGTGTTGTGGACCCATTGGGCCTTGCCGGTCTCGGCGTCGAGGCAGTGGATCAGTCCGGAGTAGTCGCAGATGTAGACCAGCCCGCCTGAGATCGCGACAGTCGAGATCGAGCGTGCGATCCTGTCGTAGGCCCAGATTGTCGCGGTTTTGGTCACGTCGCCGGTCTTCGTCGCGTCGATGCAGTAGAGCATTCCGCGAGCGACTCCGTGTTCCGGATCGCGTCCCACGGCCAGGTATACGCGGTTCTCGTAGCAGACCGGCGTTGCGATTATCGAGTTGGGTCCCTTGTAGGTTTTCGGCACATCGGCGCGTGATGCGTCGCCGTCCCAGAAGTCCAGCTCGTTTCCGTCTTTGTCAACTTTGTACTTCGCCGGGTTGCAGTCGAACTTCCAGCGTGACTTGAAGACCGCCGGCTTCTTGGCTTTGGGGTCCTGCTTCACCGGATCGAATGCGTAAAGAAAACCGTCTCCGCCGCCCATGAAGATCATGTCCTTTTTGTTGACCTTGCCCAGCGAGGGCGATGACCAGTTGCCGTGGAACATCCGTCGCCCGATCAGGCAGCCGTCTTGTGCGACGAGCTTGCCGGTTTTCTTGTTCAGCACGATCAGCGTTGGCCCGTCGGGCTTGGGATTCGCTTCGCCGGGCATGCGGTGCACGCCGTTTGACGTGTTGACGTAGAGCAGATCGCCGTGGATGAGTATGTTGCAGTTCGTCGCATCGTGCGGGGCGTTTTCCAGGTCGGCGATCATGTCGAACCGCCAGATAATGTCGCCGTCGCCGCGGTAGAGTTTGACAGGCTCCTTCGACTCCGGCGACATGTAGGCGCCCTCGTCCAGGAATGGGCCGGCGTTTCCGTCGGCCTGGCCGTTCACGTCCAGGCAGAGCACTTCGGCCCGACTGCTGACGACGTAGGCCCTGTCGCCTTCGACAGTCGCCGCCGAGCAGACGCCTACGTTCAGATCGTCGAACCCGCTGCCGAATATCTTTTCCTTGTAGCGCGGCACGAGCAGCCGCCAGAGCACCTTTCCGCTCTTGTCATCGATGCACAGCAGCAGCCCGCCGCGGCTGCGAGTGGCGCGCGGGTCGGACCAGAAGCGATCGTTAGTGCCGATGAACACTTTGCCGCTGGCGACAGTCGGATTACCGTAGCACAGCGAACCCAGCCGCACGGTCCACTTGATGTTCCATTTGGCTTTCTTGAAGTCGATACTGCCGCTGCCGAGATCCGGCAGGTTCGTCTGGTCGGAGACCATGTTGCGATCGTCAGTTCGACCCCATTGGGGCCAGTCGTTATCTCCGGCGCGTGCCGACGAAATCATGGCCACGAGAGTTATGCATATAAGTGTGCGTTTCATAACCGTATAGAATACACGATCCGCCCTGTCAGGGAAATGCCTTGTGGATGAGCGGGGCTTGGCGGGTTGCTCAAAGCTGCTTCTTTATCGGCGCCATGTCCGGCAGGGGGGGCAGATCGTCAGGCATGATTTCTACGATCTTACCGTCCCGCCACAGCACCAGGGGTTGATTGTGCTGACGAGCGATCTCCGCGGCGCGTCTGGCGGCGCGAATAATGGCCTTGCGGCTTCCTTCCAGATCGTGTTGAGGTCCATGTTTCCGGATCATTGGTTGGTCCCTTCGTCAAGGAGAGCAGGCGGCCACTGGCTGGCGTCGTACAATTGCCATGTGTCAACAATGCGGCGATAGGTTTCTCGGAAGTTCTCAAGTCCGCGATCGAACCGACGACGAATATCGTTTTCGGGGATGTTGTGTCCGCCTTGGGCTACTCTTTGTCGAACACGTGCTATGGCGAGTTCCGCCGAGGGTAATTGTAGAAAACGCAGATCGATATGGTATCCCGCCTCACGCCATTCGGCGATGAATCTCTGGTAGGCGCGTCCGGCGAGGGTGGTTTCCACGGCGAAGTCGTCCAGTTTGGTTACGCTGCGTCGTACATGTTCCAGCATGAGGCGTGAGGCTTCGACCGCCATTGTGTCCGGGCGAAAAGGTGAGAGCCCGACGGCGATTAAGTCTGCGTTTATGAATGTCGGGCAATGGCCTTCGGCGGGGAGGAATTCGCGTGCAAACGTGGTCTTGCCCGCGCCATTTGGGCCCGCTATTATCAGGGCTCGCGGGGCTGTGTTGGATTGCCTGTCGTTCATACTCTGATCTCTATCGGCTCATCACAGCATAGCATATCAAGCGGATATTGCGACCCCTTTCCGGTCAACGCTACTAACCGGAGTATCTTATAAACGAACTGTTAAGCGGCAAGCGTCGCTCAGATTCCCAGCAGGGCCGGCAGTTGGTTCAGATCGGTTATGACGTGATCGGCGGTGTCGGCGAATTGGGGCTTTGGGCGCCGGTCTGGCGTGATGAGGATGCTCACGGCTCCGGCGGCGTTGGCGGCGACGATGTCGTATTCGAAATCGCCGACACACGCGGTTTGCTTCGGATCGGCTCCGAGCAGGGCGCACGCCTTCAGCACGCTGTCGGGCTCGGGCTTGATCGGTCCGTCTTCGCGAGACCAGGCCAGGTCGAACTGGAGACCGAATTTGCCCATGACCGTCTGCATCGAGGCTCGGGTGTTTCTTGTCAGCAGGGCGGTCTTGATATTCGCCGCCCGGATCGCGGCAAGCGTTTCGATCGCTCCAGGCATGAGGCGGGCGTTCTCGGCCGTTCGTCGTTCGGTCTGCACTAACCACTCCTCGGCGTCTTTCCGCTGCCGGGGCGCCATCGCGGCGATGGCTTCGAGTATGCCTTCGTCCGGACGGATCGCGAGATGTTCGCGAATGGCGCCGAAGTCGAGCATCTGCTCGATCAGTGTGCCATCCATGTCGAAGATGACGAGTTGGAACGGCGATCTGTTCGTCATCGCTCCATCCCGGCGAAGCCGAGGTATTCGTCGAGCCAGTGGTCCGTTCGCAGGACGGCGCGGCGCTGTTTGAATGCCGTGTGTTCCGCGCGTTTCTGGGCCTTGTTGAACATTCGTAGCGTCTTTTCGTTGGAGATGTTGCGGAGCTTGCCTTCCTCCCTGGCCGGATAGCGTTTTCGCATGGACTCCGACGCCCTGGTCGCGTATCGGATGACCAGGTCGTCTTCCAGGCTCAGGAACGTGCGGACCTTGCCGGGATCGCCCATTCGACCGGACCGCCCGGCCAGCTGTCGATCGATTCGCCCGGACTCCTGGCGATCGGTGGCCATTACGTACAGTCCGCCTATCTTCTCGACGCCGCGCCCGAGTTTGATGTCGGTTCCGCGCCCGGCCATGTTCGTCGCGACGGTGATGCGTCCGGGCTGGCCGGCCTGGGCTACGATCTGTGCTTCTTCGGCGTGGCGTACGGCGTTGAGCACCTCGTGCTCGAGCTCCAGTTCGGTAAGCAGAATCGAGATTCTCTCGCTGTCGCGCACGCTTCGTGTTCCTACGAGAATCGGCTGTCCTTTTTCGTGGACCTTTACGATCTCCTTGATAAGCGCCCGCCACTTTTCGGCCTGCGTGGGGTATATCCGAGTCGGCAGTTGTTTTCGTATGCACGGTTTGTTGGTCGGTACGACGACCACCGGCGTGTGGTAGAACTGCCAGAACTCGCCGGTGGCTTCGACGGCCGTTCCCGTCATGCCCGACAGGCGGTTGTACATGCGGAAGAATCGCTGGAAACTCATCCGCGCGTAGGTGTCTTTCGGCGGCTGGATTTCAACGGCCTCTTTGGCCGACACGGCCTGGTGCAGCCCGTCGCGCCATTCGCGGTCCGGCATGAGTCGCCCGGTGAAGTCGTCTACGATAACGACTTTGTCTTCCTGGATTACGTACTGCTTGTCGATCAGGAACATTTCGCGAGCGGTCAGGGCCTGGACGATCATCTCTTCGCTTCTTCGCGCCCCGGTCCAGAGTCCTCCGAGCTTTTCCCTGAGTTCGGCGGCGTAGGCTTTTCCGGCCTTGGTCAGGTTCACTTCGCGATACTTGTGGTTGATCTTGAAGTGAACATCGGCCTTCATCTGCCGTGCGATTTCGGCCCCTTCCTGGAAAGCCTGGACCTGTTCGGCGTTCGGGGCCTCGCCGGAGATGATAAGCGGCGTGACGCCTTCGTCAATGAGGACCGAGTCGGCCTCGTCGATGATCGCGTAGTTCAGGTCCCGCTGTACGATTCGATCCGTCCCGCTCTGGTCGCCTTCTGCGATATGCGCCAGCAGAGCCGACGAAAGCCCGCGCAGTCGTCCCATCGCCAGGCGATCTCGCAGGTAGTCGGCGGTGACTTCCTTATTCGTGCAGTACGTTATGTCGGAGTTGTACGCCTCTCGCCGCTCCGGCGGTGGCGTTTCCTGGTCGATCGGCTTTACTCTCAGCCCGCAGAACTTGTAGATCGGGCCCATCTCTTCGGCGTCTCGATTGGCCAGGTAGTCGTTGACCGTGATCACGTGGCAGCCCTTGCCGCACCATCCGGCGACAGTCGCCGGCATTGTCGCAGACAGGGTTTTGCCCTCGCCAGTGGCCATCTCCACGATCGACCCTGCGTACAGGGCCAGTGCGCCGGCGACCTGGACCTTGTAGGCTTTCAGCCCGATCTGCCTTGAGGCCACTTCCCGCACCAGCGCGAACGCTCGGAGCAGGTCGGCCTGGGTGTTGCGTCCCAGGCGGAACATGTCGTGGAACTCGCCAGCCGCCTCGCGCAGCTTGGCGGCAGTCAGCTTGGAATAGAGCTTCTCGTGCCCCAGGACCACTTCGGCCTGGCGCAGGTATCGCGCCGTTCGCGGCAGCATTTTCTGCGCCATGCCGGCCGCTGCGTCCCACGCGGCGTCGAGACCTCGGGGTAGTTGGCGGCCTCCGGTTCGCTGTGCGAGCATTCGCCAAGTTGTGCTGGCTACTTCGTCCAATCGGCTCCTCGGGTCATTGTTTCTTCTGCAGCAGTTGGAGTAGCGATCGCCACCACTGTGCGACCAGCGGTTTTGACGGCATGTCGAATCTTATGACCACTCGCTGGCCGGGCAGCAGCACGACCGGCTCGTCATTGGCGTCTTTTGCGTCGTGCTGGGGATTAACGTGTATTTCGAAGAATCCTTCGGCCGCCATCAGGCCCTGTCGATCGTCCTGGCGAGTTACAATCGGTCCTCCGACAGCGTATCCCAGCGCCGGTGACGGCAGGACGTCTTGTGCGGAGTTGAGTATCTTGCGGATATTTCCGCCGATGGCCGGGACGGGGCGTCCCTGTATGCGTATTTCCAGCGGGACCGGGCGGTTTTTGGTGTTGTGCAATTCGTTGAGCATGGCTCCGATCTCCTGGGGCGCCACAGCCCGTATGACCAGGTTCTTCGGATTGCAGTTGGCGATCAGTCCGATCTGCTGGCCCTTCTGCAGGAAATTGCCCTTGAGGCGATCGACGTCAGGCGATATCCATATCCCCGATGTCGGGGCGATGACTGTCAGTTTCCTGATATCGTCTTCGACTCGCTGGATCTGTTCGAGCTTGGCTTTGGCCTCTTCGACCCGGGAGGCCACTACGGCGTGTTCGGCTTCGGCCAGGGCCCAGTCCTGCTGTTTCTTGATCTTCTCGTATTCGGCCAGCAGTATTTCGCGATGTGCGATCAGTTCGTTGTTCAGGCTCTTTACGAACTGCAGGCGCTGGGCCGGTCGGCTTTCCGGCGGCATGTCGTTTATGAGCGTCGCGCCGGCTTTGACCATCGTTCCGGACGGCAGGAAGTTGTCGACCATTCCGTCAGTTCGCGCGTATACCACTGAAAGGCCCAGCGGTTCGACTACGCCTTCTGCACGAACGCGATCGGGCATTGGAATCACCCCGACGGCCACGATTATGCTTACGACGGTGAATATCGTTGACACCACGGCCCGCCCGCGTACGCGAGCCAGCTCGCCGCTGGTGGCCAGGTATTTGCCGAACTTGAACAGCGGCGTGCACAACCAGACCGCTCCGGAAACCACCGCGGCGATCGTTGCGATGAACTTGAGTTGTTCGGGCAGCCGGTCCGACAGGAACATCAGGATCACGATCAGTATGAACAGGCGGTAGATCGTCGAGGCCACGCCGTAGAAGACGAACCATATCTTCTCGCCGGTTGTGTTGGCCGGGTTGCGCGGATTCTGGACTGACCAGATGTATCGCTTGACCAGGTAGTACAGGTAGCTCTTGGATCGCTGTGCGAAGTTCGGGATTTCCAGCAGGTCCGACAGGATGTAGTACCCGTCGTATCTCAGCAGGGGGTTGGCGTTGAACAGGAGAGTGGTCACCGAGGCGATGAACATGCAGTTGTAGGCGATGGCCTTGGTCATTCCCGGTCCGACGCTGGCCCATACGATTGCGGCGACTGCGGCGATCGCCAGTTCGCAGTACATTCCCGCCGCGCCTACAGTCACCCTGTGCCACTTGCTGCGGAAGGCCCAGGCGCTGGATGCGTCTACGTACGGCAACGGCATGAAGATCAGGAACATTATGCCCATGGTGTGGACTTCGCCGCCGCCGGCCTGCAATCCGAATTTTTTACACGCAAAGCCGTGTCCGAATTCGTGGACTATCTTGACAATCCAGAAGCTCGCCGCCAGCAGCGGAAGGTTCGATGTCATCAGGATGCCCATGGCCTGGTTGCCCAGTTCGCCGGTGCGTCCGAGCAGGAAGTAGAGGCCCGTGGCGATCAGCGCCATCCAGAGGATAAGGCCCACTATGCTGAACACAGCGCCGAATATTCCGACCCATCGCTGCAGGAATCTGTCAGGATCGATCAGCGGTATTCGAATGAACAGCAGGTTCGTCAGGTAGCCCCTGACCTCGCGTCCGACTCGCTGTTTGTATCGCCGAAACAGGCCCATGGCGTCGGGAGGGACGTCGGCCTGCAGCAGGTTCGATGTGTAAAGCTGGCCCAGCAGTGCGATCGCTTCGCCCTGGGTCGGGGACGCGTCGCCAAGCTGCTGGTTGCACATGCCCCAGACTTCGGCCACGGTTCGGCGCCCGTCCAGCAGGCCTACGAAGTGGTAGCCGGTGTCGTTCAGGCGGAAGAACTGGTTGGAGCCGGGATCCTGCAGCACGTGCCACATCTGTCCGCGGAAGTGCTGGCGGAAGACCTGCACCGACGAGCGGAGCCGAGGCTTTAACGCGGCGACTCGGTACCACGACTCACTGAATGTGGGACGATCGATTGGCATTATCCAGGGCTCCTACAGCCACAACTTCATCCGGACCCAGTTGACTAACCGGCGCGTCCAGATGTACGCGTAAGGGCGTTGATCGATGTAGATCTCGGCTACTCCCGTCATTCCGGGGCTCATCCAGGCCGATGTCTCCAGCAGCTTGACGCGAACGGGAAATACGTTCTTTCCCTCGGCCGGCATCGCCACGGGAGTGATCCGTTCGACTACGAAATCAAAATGCCTTCCGGCGTGTCCCAGCGCTGCTAAGCGCCCCGAGGGTGTCTTGTCAAGTTCGGCGATCTTGGCTTCCAGCTCGGCTCGCCTGGCGGTGTCGCCGGGCGCCAGCTTGTCGAGTTCGGTCTGGATATCGCTTCGGACCTTGCAGCTCGGGCCGTATTTCTTCATGACCTCTGCGATCTGGTCCTCGCCGATGAGCAGTTCGGCCCGCATGTTGTCGATCTGCGCGACCTGGAAGAGCTCCTTGCCCTGTTCGTATCGTCGGCCGAGGTGCCTGTGCAGATCGCCGCTGACGATCGCTCCGGAAATCGGCGACTTGATCGAAGCCTGCGCGATTCGCTGCTCGATCAGGCGGATGTTGGCGTCGGCTTTCTTGATGTCGCTCTCGGCGATCTGGACCTGGACCTGTTTGTTTTCGTTTCTGGCCTGTTCGGCCTGGTTCCGGGCCCGGCTGCGTTCGGCTTTAACCGCGGCCAGTCGCTCGCGAAGTTCGGCGGTGTCCATTTCGGCAAGGAGTGTTTCGCCTTCGAGACCCTTGCCGATCACGTACCTGTTGATCTCGACGTGTACGCTCTTGAGGATCCCCTCGAACGGGGCCGGGATCACGTGCTGGGTCCTGACTTGCAGGGTCATTCCGCCCGATGCGTTGTAGTCGCCTTTGACCAGGATCGTAAAGGCCAGGAATCCGAATACCAGCAGCGCCACGATCTTCAGCCACGTATGTTTGGCGCCGACCAGCACGCCCAGACCGGTTCGCACGCCTCGCGCGAATTTTGCTCCGATCCATCGATCTGTCTTGTGCAGGTCCAACAGTCTCGGCGTGGCCAGTTCGCAGGTCAGCCTCAGCGCTTCGATCTGTTCGACTGTAAACGGGCTTTCGGCCAGCCGCTCGAGCGTAATTACGCCGACGGGCTTTCCCTCTCGCCTCAGCGGAAGGGATACGATCGCCGAAGGACCGTGCCGGCGGGACAGTTCAGACGTTCCGCGGCTGACGTATGTCGCCTCGGTGGACGCCGGCAGGATTATTTCGATATCCTGGTCCAGGGCCTCTTCCATCGCAGCTTCGATATCCTGCACTAGTTTCATCTTGCGGGATATCTTTTCTGTGCCGCTGACGGCCTTGATCTGAACGTAGCGGCCCTTGAGCACGCCGAAGGAGACTCTCTCGCACTTCCAGGTCGACGCCATCTCGTTGCAGAGCGACATTGCCGAAGCGGCGAACTTTTCGTGTTCGTTTGTCGCCGCCAGGGTGTCCATCGAGATCCTGAGCCTTCGCAGATCGTTTCCGCGCCTCTGGAGGCTCAAGCGCATCTCGTGCAGTCCCATCAGCACGATCGTGAGCTCCAGCCGCTCGATCCTGGCCGCGAAACTGCTGTCGTCTCCGTTCCTGTCCAGCACGTACGCCGCCAGTCCGCGAGCGCCTTGTCCGCCTGTCAGCGGGACGAGGGTCAGGAAGGTGCGTACGGGTTGACCGTAAAGGTCTTCGGGCGCATGCAGAGGCCTGACGTCAGTGATTCCGCTGGCGGCGACTTGCGGTGCGATCTCCGCGGCGCGGGCCAGCCAGACCGGCGGAGCCGAATCCGGAGCCGCCGGCGGGTATACCGCCAGCACCTGGGGCCGGCCTTCGGGCGAGATGCGAAGTATCGCTCCTCCACGCGCGTTGGCGCCCTGGCATTGGGTCTGGACAAGGTGCGATAGAAAACCTTCAACCGGTCCGTCGTACTTGCTCAGCCGATCGAACAGTTGAGCCAGCGTTGGCAATTGGCCTGGTTTTACATCGCTCGGGCTCGGTCCGGCCGAGCTGTCGACGTTGTCTGGTGACATTTGTCGTTAGTCTCCGTTGCGTCCGGAAGCTGGTCTAGTCTTGCTTGATACGCTTGTTGTCGTCGAGCTCCAGCTCGCCGAAGCGTTCTTCGTGGCGTCGGACGAGCTGTCCCAGCGTCAGTGCCAGGCGCTTGACCGAGTAGTAGTTCAGGATGATTCGATCGGTGATCTGCAGCATGATTTCAGGCTGCTGGTCGGGCTGGGGCGGGACCGGCATGTTGAGCCCGAAGTCCAGGATGACTTCATTGATCAGACCGTGCGTGTTGAACGCGTTTGCGTAACTGGTCTTGACGTCGCGCTGATCCATTCGCACGCGAACTGTCTGCTGCTGTTCCTGGGCCGCGTCTGCTGGTGCATCTGCCGGGGTGTTCGGAGTCGATTCGGGTTTGTCTTTGGCCATCAGTGTATTCCTTTAGAAATAGGGTTTCTGTTCGTTGTATTCGCCGCCTGGCGGCGGTTTATGCGTTCTGTTTCCAGGTCTTGGGCTACTGGCCGGCGGGGAACTGGACCGAGACTTTCTTGCCGGCCGGTCTTCCGCTGGGATTGGGGGTCTCGACGCGAACCGTCTGGGTTCCGCTGGCTGCGTCTATCTCGTCGGCTATGAAAATGATGGTCCCTTTTGACGCCGGGCCCTGGGACGAGCCGAACGTGACGCCGGCGGTCTGTCCGACTTTGAGCTTGAGCGATTCGACGAGCGTCTCGGGAACCGGTACGTCGATGTGCAGCGGGTCGATCTTGATTATGCGGATAACTTCTTTCAGGCGATCGACCGATTCGCCGCGCTCTACGAACACTTTGAAGACCTTGAACGTGTCGGTGGGCTTGTCCTTTTCGGAAGTCGGAACGCTGAGCAGCAGGCGAGAGACCTGGACCTGGGCCTGCTTGTACTTCAGCATGTTCTGGCTGTGCTCGAACTTCGCCAGCCTCAGCGACAGCTCCGAGATCGTAACTTCCAGTATCGAGTGCTGCAGCTCCAGCTCCGTGGCCGCGTTTTTCTTGCGGGCGTCCTTGATCCCTTCGAGGTCGACTTTCTTCTGGTCCAACTGTGCTTGAGCCGCTTCGACGTGAGTTTCGTCTTCGGCTTGGGCCTTGAGCTGCTCCATCTGGACCCGTTCGGCCGCGTCGTCGAGCTGGACCAGCGGCTGGCCCGGCTTGACGGTGTCGCCGTCCTTTACGAAGACCTTTGCGACTCGAACCGGCATGGTTGACGAGACGGTAATGTCCTCGCTGGCCCGTGCTATGGCGGTGAACCGCGGAGCCTGGGCTTCCGGGGCGCCCACTGCCGGGCAGATCAATGTCAGTGCCAGTACGCCTACGAGTGCGAGCAGTTTCTTGGTCATAATGAGCTTCCGCTTACGATTAATTTTCCCACGCTGATTACTCTTGTGAGCATCCGGCGGTCTGATGATCGAGCAAAGGCGTGCTGCGGGACGAACCGCGGCCGCAAAACGCTTGATTGGGCGAACAACAGACCGTCAGCGAGCTTGATATTTCTCGACAAACAGTGAACCTAGGTATAAGTATCGACCAGCAAGCCCTATATGTTGATTATAAGTCCAACATAATTAAGCGAATCGTTTTGAATGAGCTTTTGGCAGGCCGGCGGATGAACGGGCGACCCGTCCGCGGCGTAACAGTATGGCGCATGGCGCCTGCTGTTTGTCATTATAGCCCGGGCCATCGGGTTCAGGATGCGTATTCGATCGGTCGGCAGAGGGCTTTTAGGTTCTCGTTAGGCGTTCCTGACGGGATTTCGCAGCCGGCGTTGACCATAAATGGATTGCCAGCATCGAGATACGCTTGCTGCATTGTCTGGGTGATCGATTCAGGATTTCCGCGAGCTACGCCTTCGGAAGGGTCGATATTGCCGCCAAGTACGACTTTTGGCCCGATTTTTTCGCGTACCAGCGAGATGTCCATCATGTGATCGACATCGAGAATATCGACGCCAAGGGTAGCGATCCCATCAAGCAGGTGTGCGATATTACCGCAAATATGCAGTTTTACGTACGCGCCAGCCGCCTGGATCGCATCTACGAGCTTCTTTTCACGCGGGAGGATGATAGACTCATAAGTGTCGGGCGAAACTAGGCTTGCAACCGCGTCACCAATGCCGACAGTGTCGGCCCCGGCGTTTACCTGGGCTCCGGCGAACGCGATGGCGTTTTACAGGCACAGGTCCATCAGATCGCATGCGTAGGCTTCGTCAGTGACGGTATCGATCATGAAATTGGCCACATCCCGCAGATCTGCGGCCTCTGCGGCCGGTCCTTCGACCCAGCCGAGAATCGAATATTGCCCGCCAAACTGCTCTTTGTAAGCGGCCGCGGCGTCCACGCGGTCCTTCATTCGCACCGAAACCAGCGGATCGGGCTTGGCCAGCTTCGACAAATCCTTGTCATCTGCCAGCGGGTGAGTGCTGATCGGGGTTGCGTCGGTGCGGTAAGTGATCTGGGAGCCGAACCCTTCGGTCTCGCGATACGGATCGGAGATGCAGCTAAGCTGATCGATGCCGAAGTCTAGTGCGCACTTGTGATTAGCTTCCACAAGTACGCGGTAGTCTGATGCAAACTTCGCATAGTCCGAGCCGATATATTCGGCCGCGAACTGCATGAGAATCGGCGTGCGCGGTACAAAATCCACCGGTTCGCCGGCCAATACGCCTAAATATCGTTCCAGTCCGTTAATTTTGAATCTCCTGTCCCGTTACGATTCTCAACTGCGCGATACCGCCGGCGCAGATCATATCAGGCCGTATTCTATTTCCCGTCCGGAGACTCTGTCAATTACGAAACAGCGAATCGCGGGGGAAAGGCAAAGTCACGCCGCCACGGTTGTGATAGCCTTAATTTGGAGTGAATATATGAAAGGTGCGATTCCAAGCCGCCAGCGGTAAGCTGACGGTGAACTTTAACACAAAGGAATCGCACCATGAAAGAGTATATCTCATTTGACAGTCACAAGCACTACACATTGGCCGAACGTGAGAACTGCAAGACCCGCCGCTCAGCAGCAACCGCCGCCGGGGCAGCATCCGCCTGTTGGCGGCGGGGTGTTTCGGGAGTTGGTTCGCACCGATATGCCGCCGTAGACCTGCTGGGTCAGCGTTCCTTCGCAGTTGGGGCACTGTTCGTCGAGGCCCTTGGTCTTTTCGGCCATCGTGGCCTGGAGTTCGAACGTGTCGCCGCATTCAAGGCAGAGGTATTCGTATGTCGGCATGCGTTTAGTTTCCTTCTTCGGTCAGTTCGCCGAGCGGATCGCTCAGCCATGGCGTGATTATTGCTCGTCCGTCCGGTGCGTGCGAATCGGCTACGGCTTGTATGTGGGCTGCTTCGTTGGCCCTTCTGGCCGACAGCACGGGGTTTTGTGTTTCCAGCGGGGTCAGGCTCCGGTTGATCACCCATGCGTGCGGGGTGATCCCGGCGCGTTTCAGATCGTTTTGCAGTTCGACGGCCTCCTGGACCGGCGTGGGCTCCGGCAGCGCCACTACGATAACTTTCGTGTAGTCCGGATCGCGCAGGCGCGGCAGCAGGCGTTTGACCGGTTCGGGCAGGTCGGCCTGGGCTGAGCCCATCTGGCGGTGGTAGGCCTGCGTGGCGTCAAGCAGCAGAAGGGTGTGGCCGGTCGGGGCGGTGTCGATTACGACGAATCCGTCGGCCCCGGCGTCAACCTGTTGTGCGAACGCTCTGAACACCGCGATCTCTTCGGTGCATGGCGAGCGGAGGTCCTCTTCGAGCAGTTCGCGGGCCTGGTCGTCCATATCGGCTCCGGCGCCGGCGAGCACTTCTTCACTGTAGGCCAGCGTTTCGGCGGCCGGGTCTATGCGGCTTACCGTTAAGGAGCCGATATCGTCGCCAAGCGAAAGGTTCACGTGCGCCGCGGGGTCTGTCGTTGTCAGGTGCACCGGCTTGCCGCTGCGGGCCAGTCGCACCGCGATGACCGACGCGAGCGTGGTCTTGCCTACGCCGCCTTTGCCCATCGTCATGATCACGCCTCGCCCGGCGGCGGCGAGTTGGTCGATCATCGCGCCAAGATCGCCGAGGGCTGGCGCGACTGTTTCGCTCGGCGGGTCCTGCGGCTCCGGAGCCGGGGCCGAGTCGTCCAGCACCGCTCGCAGTGCATCGGGGCCTGTCAGGTCGAACGGTCTTAGCGGCATGTCTACGCGCGGCAGATCGGCAAGCGCCTCGGGCAGATTCGCCAGCGCCTGGGTCTGCATGCCGGCGATCCGCGCTGCGACGGGATCGTTGTCGTGATCGCCGGCGAGCATCCCGTTGACGACGAGCCGCTGATTGTTCACGCCGAGCGACAGCAGTTCGCTGTAAGTTCTCGCCGCTTCGTTCAGCGCTCCGGCCCGCGGGCGGCTTACCAGTACGATCGTCGTGGCGTCTGCGTCCTTGAGCGATTCAACGGTGGCCGCGTAGAGTTCTTTTCGCGACTTGAGACCGGCAAGCGGGCCGAGGCACGACGATCCGCGTTCGTTGTTTTCCAGGAATGTGTCCCACGCCGCGGGCAACTGGAGCAGTCGGAGCGTGTGTCCCGTGGGCGCGGTGTCGAGCACTACGTGATCGTAGTCCGCCGTCAGTCCGGGATCGCCCAGGAGCTTGGCGAACGCTTCAAACGCCGCGATCTCCACTGCGCAGGCGCCTGACAGCTGCTCTTCCATCCCGGCCACGATTTCGTCCGGCAGCACTCCGCGGTAGGGGCTTACCATCTCTTCGCGATACGCCGCCGCGGCCGCTTGGGGGTCAACGTTCATCGCCGTCAATCCGTCAACTCCGCTGACCGCCACGCGGTCTGAGCCTACCGGCGAGGCGAGCACTTGCGACAGGTTCGACGCCGGGTCGGTGCTGACCAGCAGCACTCGCTTTCCGCTGTCGGCCAGTCCGATCGCCAGCGCGCACGACAGCGATGTCTTGCCGACGCCGCCTTTGCCGGTGAAAAATACGAAACGAGGTACAGGTCCGATCCAGTTCATCTTAGTGATTCCTCAGCAGCAACTTGTTTCGGAGTCTGACGAGCCGCAGCATCCGCCGGTTCGCCCCTCCATCAGCTCGCACACCGTAGCGGTTATGTGCTCGGCGGGTTTGCTCTTTACTGCGTGGGCCATTTTTATCGCCCGATCCAGATCGCCGCGCGACGCGCCGCAGGCAAGCGCCTTTTCGAAGTGGAACCGCAGGCACGGTTCGCAGTTGGCCCCGATCGCCGCTCCGACGGCCACGAGATGAGCGACCGCTGAGTTGTAGACGCTCTTTTCTGACGGGGCGGCCAGTCCGGCCATCGCGGCCAGTTCTTCGCGCTGCGGATACGTTCCGCTGCTGGCGATTTCGCCGTCGGCGAGAATGATCGGCAGGCAGTCCTGGCCCGACTCGGCCAGCGTATGGCGGATCAGCTCGTTGGCGGCGTACGCCTCGGGCTCGTGGGTCAGGCCGAACCGCTGGACTGCGACTCCCTGGTCGGCCAGCCATTCCAGATCGGCGGCGAACTGGGCCAACGCAGGGTCAACGCTCGGGCCGCAAACTCCAGTTGAGCAGCACATCGGCGGGTCGAAAATGTCTAATGCTTTCATGATCATATCCTCTGTTAATCTTTCTCGCCGGCGGGGCGGTAATGGGTGCACAACTGGTCTCTGTCAGTGGTTCGCACTTCGGCCAGGCGTTCTGCATCGCGCCGGATCGTCGGTTCGTCTCGCAGGGACGATCGAACCCAGTCGATCGCGGATCTGACCGCCTGTGGCGCATCGTCTGTCGGCGGACCGTAGTAGACCCAGCGTCCTTCCTTGCGGGTGGCGACCAGGCCGGCCTGGTGCAGGATCGACATATGCTTGGAGACCGTAGACGGCGCCAGCGACAGCATCTCGATAATCTGGCAGACGCACATCTCACCGCTGTCGAGGTACATCAGCACGCGAATTCGATTCTCGTCCGACAGCGCCTTAGTAATGTTCAGGAAGTTCTGCAATGCTTGCTCCTATACTTCGCCAATTAACGAAGTATAGGAAGGCGGCCCCATGAAGTCAAGCCGGCGGGGCGTAATTCGCCGTCGTCCCTGACGATGCGTTCGTGGTGATTGCGTTGCCGAATCATTTGTCCCGCGCCAACGACGGGCGACCCGCCGGTCGCCCCTACAGGTTCCGCGCGATTGATTCGCAGGAGTCACCATCGATTTGTGTCCTGCAATAAACGATCCCGATGAAC
>CAYMSH010000011.1:0-2045 GCA_964392945.1 uncultured Planctomycetaceae bacterium
CGCCGTTGGTCTTTGGGCCTTTCGCCGAATCGCTGCAGACTGTATCATGCGGCTTTGACTGTCAGATACGGAGTCTTGCTACTTGAGCGACAAGAAAACGCAGAATCGCAGGCGGGAATTCCTGGAGTTTTTCGCCGGTATCGGCCTGGTTCGGATGGGGCTGGAAGTCGCCGGCTGGAAAACGGTCTGGGCTAACGATATCGACCAGCAGAAGCGGGACATGTACAACAAGCATTTCGGCGACGCGAGCAACCACTTCGAGACCGGCGACATCCACTGGCTCAACGCCAGCGAAATCCCCGACGCGGACCTGGCTACGGCGTCTTTCCCGTGCACGGACCTTTCGCTGGCCGGCGGCAGGCGCGGGCTGGACGGGGAAAACTCCTCGGCGTTTTTCGGGTTCGTCAACGTGCTGGAAGACATGGCCGATCGGCGCCCGCCGGTGATCATGCTCGAAAACGTCTGCGGGTTCCTGAACTCGCGAGGCGGCGAAGATTTCCGCGAGGCGATGCTTCGGCTCAACGATCTTGGCTACAGCGTCGATCCGTTCATACTCGACGCCAAGTGGTTCGTGCCGCAGAGCCGGCCGAGATTGTTCGTCGTAGGATCGCGAACCGAATCGACAAACGGCGACAAATGGTCCCTCGTCGGCGAATCGTCGCGTATTCGGCCCGAGGCAATCGGCGAGTTCATCGCGGCCCATCCGGATATCCGCTGGGCTATCCGCGATCTGCCGGACCCGCCCCACTACTCGCGCAAGCGGCTTGACGACATCCTCGAGAAACTCGATGACACCGACCCGCTCTGGTGGTCCGCCGATCGGGCCGACTACCTGTACAACCAGATGAGCGACAAGCACAAGCAGATCGCCAACGAGTGGATGAACAAGAAGGAATGGTCCTACGGCACGGTCTTCCGCCGAGTGCGTAAGCAGAGCGACGGGACGAAGAAATCGATGGCCGAGCTGCGCTGCGACGGCCTGGCCGGATGCCTCAGGACGCCAAAAGGCGGCAGCGCCCGGCAGATCCTCTTCAAAGCCGGCTACGGCCGCTACGCCGCACGACTGATAACCCCCCGCGAATGCGCACGCCTCATGGGCGCACGCAACTTCCGCATGGACGCACCGACGACCCAGGCCCTGTTCGGATTCGGCGACGCAGTATGCGTACCGGCGATATCGTGGATCGCCGAACACTACCTCAACCCGCTGCTGGACGAAATCAACGGCGACGGATAACGGCGACGGCTGACGGCTTAGATGAACCGCGAGGACGTAGATGTAGGCAACGGCAATAACCGAGCGTCTTTCATCGTTGCCTTTACTGATTACTGGCGTAACGGGTCGCCCATGGACATTTTCTCTCGGAAAGAACGGAGCCGGATTATGGGGCGGGTCCGCTCGGAGAACACTAAACCCGAACTGATCGTCCGGAAACTGGCTCATGGTCTGGGGTATCGTTTTCGATTGCACCGCAAGGATCTGCCCGGAAAGCCGGATCTGGTATTCGCCGGCCGGCGGAAGGTCATCTTCGTACACGGATGCTTCTGGCATCAACACAGTTGCAAACGCGGAGCCCGCAAGCCGGCGACAAGGCGCAGATACTGGCTGGCCAAACTCCAGCGAAACATCACGCGCGACAAGCGCGTAGTCAGACAACTCAGACGGGCCGGCTGGGGTGTAATGGTCATCTGGGAATGCCAGATCCGCCAGGCAGGTCTGGACCGCCTGGCCGGACGGATCACGCGATTCCTCGAAAACAAGTAACACGCTCACACCATATCCGACGGAACGTGTCACGTACGCCAACATACCATACGATGGACCTCTGTGTCCTCTGTGGCAAGAGCCGTTCGCCGTAGCCGTTATCCGTCTTATCCGCCGTTACATGCCGTTTGCCGTTGCTGTTGCCGTAACATCAGTGTCATCCGTGCCATCCGTGGTGGAAAAAGCCGTTCGCCGTTAACTTCCCGGGTAATCCGGCATACATAAGACAACCGCCGCACGGGCCGATGCGATCTGGCCTGTGCGGCGGCGGCAAGGGTTC
>CAYMSH010000011.1:2055-35161 GCA_964392945.1 uncultured Planctomycetaceae bacterium
GCTTTGGGTTTGGGGGGGGGGGGGCCGCGGCAAGGGTTCTGCTAATCGACGGCGGGATCAGTTCAGCAGGATCCCGATCAAATCGCCCAGGCCGGTTCTGGCGCGGCGTGCGGGCGGGCCGGGTATTGTGCTGCGATGGCCATGGCCTCTGTGATCGCGGCTGTCGGTTCGTCTACGGGGCGGGACGATAATTGTCGGTCGATCCGGTCTCGGCCGCGGTCTCGGCGTCGTGAGAACTCGATCGGCGACGACCGATACGCCGTATGAACCGGTGTCGTCATTGTCCTCGGCCTCGATCTTAATCTTGAAGTACGTGACTCTATGATCGGCAAGCATTCGCACGACTCCGCCCTGTCGCGGGATTTCGAACTTGGCGACTCTCTGTTCCTTTTCGTTACCGCGTTTGACGTACAGCTCGCCTTTCAGCTTGCTGGCCGGATTGGTGATCTTCAGCAGGTACATTCCCCTGCCGGCAGGCTCGAACAGAAGCCAGTCTTCATCATCTCTGGGGTAGATCGTGTGAAGCTGCGGGTCGTTGATCTTGATCCCGGCGGGTCTTTCGGGCCTGTTGTCAGATTCGTATACATCAGGTTTGCGCCCGCGGCCGTGCCCATGCCCGTGCGGTTTGCCGTGGCCCGAGGCGCGAACCAGCCTGACATTAAGACTGTAGGCTCCGATCTTGTCGCTGTCCTCGGCCTCGATCAATATGTTGAAGTACCCGGCGAGCGGGGAGGCCGCCAACTCGATCGATGCGGTCTGGCCTCGGCGGACCTTGAATCTATCGAAGCGTTTTGCCTTACGGTCTCCGACCTGGATGTACAGTTGGCCTTCCAGATCAACCGTAACGTTACTGATCTCCAGTGCGTATCTCCCGGGCCGTCTGGGAACGAACATGATCCAATCTTCGTCGCCGTCGGGATTGATCGTGTGGGCCTGGGGTTGACCTTCGAATATCTGCATCGCCATGTCGGGCTTGGCGTTCGGCTCGAATTCGTCGCGAACCAGTTTTATGATGCGACGACGGCGATGGCGAGCGGCGCGTCTTCGTTCGTGTTCATCCCTTTGGCCCTTGCAACCGCAATCGCAATTTGCGTGCGGGTTGGGCTCGTGGGGCCGGGGAACCACAACCGGCGGAACGGGCCGATGGGTCGCATGTCCATGCGAGTTATCGGCGACTCTGACATGAAGCGTAACGCCTGAGTACGCGCTCGGCGCCAGGAGCCCCACCTGCCACCAGCCGGGCTTGGGCCTGTCGATAACGAGCCGCTCGTTGCACCCGATCGCCTGGCTCCTGAAATCCCAATGACGATTGGCGCCGCGTTCGCTACGCAGGTACAGATCGCAATCGCCTTGTCCGCCTGAGGTTGCGACGATAAGTCGCTCCGAACCCCTGGCTACGTAGATGCGTGCGAGCCATACGCTGTTTTTCAGTCCGCGGCGTCCGTTTGCTATCTGACCGTTTCTAAGAAGGGGGAGTCCGCGGTGTGCGTCGGCGACGAGCACGGACAATGTCGCCAGGACCGCCAGAGCCGCTGTTTTCCGTAATGCGTTCATCATATCACCTTGCCTTTCTGTCGCCGGAGTCGCTTTCATCTTCACGACATCGGTCTTTCTACTTTCATTGTATCCTATCGACGCCAAAGGTTACATGCACCTGGAAAGTATGAACATCAATTTGCACTATTGCCCATTTGGCCCGACGAGCGTATCATGCCGATACGATATTGACAGGAGTTTGCGATGAAAGTCTGGCTAAACGGTAAATTGGTAGAGCAACAGGACGCTCGCCTGAGCGTTTTCGATCACGGCACCCTCTACGGAGACGGCGTTTTCGAGGGTATTCGCATATATGACCGACGGATATTCCAGCGTCAGGCGCACGTCGATCGACTGTTCGAATCGGCCCGCAAGATACGCCTCCCAATCGAGCAGACCAAGCAGGAGATCGTCGATGCGATGTACGAGACGATAGCCGCCAACGATATAACAGACGGCTATATTCGACTGGTGGTCACTCGCGGAGCCGGAACGCTGGGGCTCAGCCCGTTCAAGTGCTCCCACCCCAGCACGTTCATAATCGCTGACAGCATCAAGATGTACCCCCAGGAAATGTACGACAACGGGATGGCCGTAATCATAGCCAAGACCGTTCGCGTCTCGGCCAACATGATCGACCCGCGGGTAAAGAGCCTTAACTACCTGAACAACATCTGCGCCAAGATCGAGGCGATCGACGCAGGCGTGGCCGAGGCGATCATGCTGAACGTTCACGGAAACGTGGCCGAATGCACCGGCGACAATATTTTCATCGTCAAAGACGGCCAGGTCATCACCCCGGACCCCGAGGCCGGGATACTCGTCGGAGTCACCCGGCAAGTCGTAATGTCTCTGGCCGGCGAACTGGGCCTTACGGTAATCGAACGCACCGTGACGCCTGAGGACCTCAGCCAGGCCGACGAATGCTTCCTCACCGGCACGGCCGCAGAAGTCATCGCCGTGACGAAAATCGACGAGACGACAATAGGCGGCGGAGAAGTCGGACCGATCACAACAAAACTGCTGGCCGCATTCAGGGAGTTCACAACTTCCGACAGAGCCGAAGGGTAGTAACGGCGGCAACCGGCCTCACTGCGTTGCGGCGAACAGGACTACGTTGGCCGCCAGGCGTCTGGCGTCGTTTGTCGTCGGGGCGAGGCATCCGTGAGTGTAGCCGCCGTCAAGGGGCGTTGTGATCGCAGCTCGGCTGATAATCGCCACGGTGCGGCCTTTGTGCTTGATGATCGAGAGCATGTCGCTCAGCGGGATCTTCTGATCGCCGCTGACAACCACGGCCCGGCTCAGATCGCTTCCGACTCCGCCTGCAAACTTGCCGGTGATCAGCGGATCGGCGCTGGTGACTTTCGTCGCAACTGCCGAGCCTGTGAGATTCTGGACGACAGCGGCTACGTGCTGTGCGAATTCCGGCTTGCCCATCGCCGAATCGACAAAGATCATCCCGCCGGACTTGAGATACGTCCCGAGATTCTCCAGTTGAGCCGTCGCCAGCTTGGGCGCTTTGGTCCCGGTCATCCACAGCAGACGCGGCCTCGGCGAGGCTACGGGATCCTCAAGGTCAACTGTGACCTGCCTGACGCCGATGCTCAGTGCTCCGGCCAGCGAATTATGGATGTACCGCACGGCGGCCGGGGCGGTGTACCAATCACCTGCATGCCTGATCCTGCCGATAGTGATTATTCTGGACTTGGAGACCGCGAGGGCCTTTGGCAACCGGCGTGGTATGCGCGGGGCTCCGGGCCGAAATCCGATGCCCGAATACGCCGCCAGATTCGACACTAGTTTAGACGCCTGACCCGAACCGGGCGCCGGGCTCCGCAGCGCCTTGCTCAACCCGGAGATCAGGAACACCCTGGCCCGGCAGTAGTCGCCAATCGAGGTGACCTTCAGCGAAGCGGGATCGGCGATCTTGTGACGAATGCTGAACGCCGGATGAACCGACCCGAGCGTCTCGGCGTGATAGTGGTATTGCGCGAAAACCGACAGGAACAATTTCTGGATTTCGCCGGTGTCGCTTGCCGGTACGTCAACGAGCACCATTCCGCCCTGCAGTGCGAACAGTCTGATCCTGGCCGCCAGCGCATCGGATATTGTCATGTCAGCCGATGGTGCGGCATACAGGATCGGCGCCGCATCGAGCATGCTCTGGGGTGCGGTGCTCGGCACAAACTGCCATCTTGAGTCGCGTCCTGCGGACTGTCCCAACCACCCGGCCAGCGCCGCAACATCCGATCCGTCGCTCGCCGCAGCGTCCGAGGCGACGAGCTTGTTGATCAGCACGGGCTTCTGGGCGTTTGACATCGCCAGCAGTGCGAAACAGGTGTATACGGCGTCCTTCGGCCCGGGCTTGTCTTCGCCGCGTCGCCAGGCTCCGTCGGCGCTCTGGCGGGAGACCAGGTGGCCCAGCAGCTCGCCCTGCCAGGCGTGGTCTCCGATCTGGGCGCTGCCGGATTCGACAGCCACTCGCGACAGCATATACAGGTAGAAATACGGGAAGTACGTTATATCGCCCCAGCCCCACTTGGGTATTTTGCCCAGTTCGTAGTTGTCGCCAATCCATTTCCTTCCCCTGGCGATCGACTCTGCGTACTTTTCCAGGGCCGGATTGTCCGGCGAGAGCTTGGGCTTGACCGCCGTCATCGCGGTGACGCCTGCGGCAGTCATCGAACCGTGGCTTGTTCCTCGCAGGCGGAGTCCCGACCCGCCGGTCGGTTCGTATCCCCAACCGCCGTCGGGGTTCTGGACCTTGGCCAGGTATGCGGCGGCCTTTTTCCAGACCAGTGGCTTGATCGTCACGCCGGCGGCCGATGCTTCAGAAAGCGACAGGATTGCAAAAGTCGTGTTGCACATGTCGGTCCACTTGGGACGACGCTGCATTGTCGGGTGCCCCAGACCGTATCCCCAACCGCCTTTGATGTTCTGCCTGTCCTGCAGGAAGGCGGCGTCCTCCGCGATCACGGCGGCGAATTTATCAGCGCCGAGGCGCGTCATGGCCATCAACCGCATCGCACGGGCGTAAACGGTGGTGGGCTTGGCGGCGACGATGGATTTTATCGCGGCGGTCAACGCAGGATCGTCACTTTTTACGCCAAGCGACAGCGCCGTGGTGATCGCCAGACTATCGACCCCACCGGGGAATCGCTTGTCGTAATTGCTTTCCCATCGACCCGAATCGCCGCGCGAAGAAATGAGGAATTTTATTCCCGTAGAGACCGCTCGTCCGGCAAGCGGGCTTCCGGGCGCCACGGTCCTGGGCGAGGTCTGTGCGATGACCTGCGAAGGCGAGAAGATCGCCCAGAAGGCCACGGTACACAGCATCGCCGCGACGGTGAACCTTCGCACTGTAGCGGATCTAATCGTTGTGGTGTATGGATATCGCATCGTAACAGCGAGCACAGTCCTCTAAATCGTGCGCTCTAACAGACAGCAGTCTAACTGATTATCGCCCCCGCGTCGAGTCAGCACTTAACATTACGAATAATCGGGTGTATCATCTTGCATTGAATCGGCTACATAAACAACGGAAAAAGAGCATGAATAAATCTCCCCTGGCGATGGTTACCGGAGCAGCCCGAGGCATCGGGGCCGCTATAGCGGTCAAATTGGCCCAATGCGGCATGGATATCGCGATTTTCGACGTTATAGACTCCGACACAACCGCACGGGAGGTCCGCGCCGCGGGCCAGGCGGCGATTTCGATCGTCGGAGACGTAACCCGGCCCGAAGACCGCCAAAGAGCCCTCGACGCAGTAAAACAGGAGTTCGAACGCCTCGATTGTCTCGTCAACAACGCCGGAGTGGCCCCAAACGTGCGGGCCGACATACTCGACGCGTCAGCCGAGAGCTACGATCGGGTCATGAATATCAACCTCAAGGGCCCCTACTTCCTGACCCAGATCGCCGCAAAATGGATGATCGAGCAGCGAAATACGCGTCCTGACGATTGGATGTGCGTCGTAAACGTCTCATCGTGCAGCGCCTACACCGCGAGTCCGTCTCGCGGAGAATACTGCCTTTCAAAGGCGGCTGTCTCGATGGCGACGAAGCTCTACGCGGCCAGACTGGCCGAGCACGGCATCGGCGTATACGAAATCCGACCTGGAATTATCGAAACCGACATGACATCGGCAGTCAAAGACAAGTACGACAAACTCATAGCCGAAGGCCTGACGCCAATCAAGCGATGGGGCCTGCCGCGTGACGTAGCGGACGCCGCGGCCGCGTGCGCCAGAGGCGAACTGAAATTCTCCACAGGAGAAGTAATAAACGTAGACGGCGGATTCCACCTGAGGACACTGTGATCGAAAACCAAACTGACAAATCGGCGCCGATTACGCGCGTAGAGACAATTATCGTAGGCGCCGGAGCGTCGGGAATGAACGCGGCGGCTAAACTGCTGGACTTCCGGCGCGCCGCCGGCGTAGAAAACCCGCAGGACGATATACTCGTGGTGACCGGCGGACTTAATCTGGGCGCCTCGCGAATGAGCGGTTCGGACAAACAGACCTATTACAAGATGGGCACAAGCCCCAGCGTGGCCGACACCGCCGAGGATTTCGCCGCAACGCTCACGGCGTTTGGATGCTGCCACGGTGACACGGCGCTGGCCGAAGGCGTCGGATCGCTGCGCGGGTTTTATCACCTGGTGGAAGCCGGCGTGCCGTTCCCTCACGATCCGTCGGGAGCATTCATAGGTTACAAGACCGATCACGACCCGGCCGAGCGGGCGACGTCAGCAGGCCCGAAAACGTCGAAATTCATGAGCGATCGCCTCCAGGCTATCGTGGCCCGGGCCGGGGTTCGGATAATCGACAAGCATCCGGTGCTGCGATTCGTCACGTCGGGACAAGGCGACGACAAGCGGATCGTCGCGATGATCTGCCTGGACTGCACCAACCCGGAAACACCGTCGCTTTCGGCGTTCGTCGCAGACAACTGGATACTCGCCGCCGGCGGGCCGGGCGAGATTTACCAGACCAGCGTCTACCCGCGCGGGCAGATCGGCTTGCACGCTCCGGCCCTGCAGGCCGGGCTCACCGCGTGCAACCTGACCGAGAGCCAGTACGGACTGGCGTCGATCAAGTTCCGCTGGAACGTTTCCGGCACGTACATGCAGGCGATACCGCGAATATTCTCGACTGACCCAGGCGGCGGCGACCCGCGGGAGTTCCTGTGCGAGTACTTCGACGACATGGGCTCGATGGCCACTAACATATTCCTGAAGGGATACCAGTGGCCTTTCGACGCACAGCGAATAACCGATCACCAGTCGTCGCTGATAGACATGGCGGTGCACCAGGAAACCGTCGTTCGAGGCCGGCGAGTCTGGATGGACTTCCTCAACAACCCCACAGGACCCGACGGTTGGGACGAGTTCTCCCTGGCCCTGGACTCACTCGAACCCGAGGCCGGCGAATACCTGACGAAAACCGGCGCATCCCAGGCCCTGCCGATAGATCGTCTGGCCCACATGAACACCCCGGCGATAGAACTCTACGCCGAGAACGAAATCGATCTGCACGCCGAACCGCTTGAAATAGCCGTATGCGCACAGCACATGAACGGCGGATTCGCCGTCGATAAATGGTGGACCAGCAACATCCCGCGCACGTTCATTATCGGCGAAATGGCTGGAACTCACGGGGTTAAACGCCCCGGCGGATCGGCCCTGAACGCCGGCCAGGTCGGAGCACTCCGCGCAGCGGAATTCATCGCAAGAGCCCCGCAACTTGAGCCGGCCGGCGACGTCGACGCCCGACTCGCAGAAGCACTCGAAGAGGCGTTCGCAGAGATCGGCGCGATAATGGCCGGCTCGGAATCCGACAGCCCGACATGCCGGGACGTGATGGACGAAATCCGCACGCGAATGACCCGTTTCGGCGCGCACCTTCGAAGCCGCCAGGCCGCACGCGACGCGCTTGACGCCGCACTGGCCCAGTACGAACGCCTGGCAGAAGGCGGGATCAAGCTGGACCGACCCGGGCAACTCCCCAAGGCGATCGCCGCCAGCCAGCAGTGCCTGACGCAGATCGCCATGCTCAAAGCGATATGCGAAATGTTCGCAAGAGGCGCCGGCAGCCGCGGAAGCCACTGCATTCTCGACGACGACGGAGTCGAAATGCACCCCAGACTGACAGACCCGCAGACTGAGAGACCCTACAAGTTCAAGCCGGAAAATGAGGCGCTGCGAAACGAGATCGTAGAGCTTACGTTCAACGCGGCGGCCGACGATCTGTTTGAAGCAAGAATCGTCTCGCCCCGCCCAAGCGGGACCGTTGACATGGCGTTCGAACCGGCGTGGGCCCGATTCCGCGACGGCGAAATCTACAACGCGTAAATATCGCCGAGTCTACCTGCGGCCCTTCTGGTAAACGCCGAGTCGGATTTCGTCAGCGAGTCGCTTTGCGAAAACGTCGTCATTAGGCGAACGTTTAGCCGCGCCGGCGGCCGGGTCGGCGGAGGTCCCAACGGCTATCACCATGTATTCGGGCTTCTTCTCTTCGTGCTGCTCTCTGGCCGGGTCGGGATCCCTCGGATGAGGATGCCTGATCTGCCCCGGCGGATACAGCATACGAGAGACCTCGATCGTAACGATCGGATGAAACTGGCCGTCGGACTTCTTCTTGATAATACGCACCTTCGCGGTTCGGTACAGCGGCTGGACCGTGTTTTCCAGGGCCCCGACAGTGGTGACCTTGTCGCGGCGCCACAACTCGAAGAAATGCCTGCCGCCCTGCGGCAGCGTCGTAATGGTCCCGCCGCGACGATCGAACTGATCGATCTTGAAGCGGTATTTGGCCAGCACGTCGATCGCAGAATCCCAAACGGCCTGGAATTCCTGCTCGGCCGGCGTAAGCGGCGGCGGCGGCGCTATCGGACGAGTATACTGAGCCCTGCCGCAGCCAAACGCGACAAGGAGCATCACAACAGGTGTCATTCGTAAAAACGCCATAGCAGCCTTTCGGGTGGTCTTCTGGGTTAATCGTTCGATTTCATTGTAGCTTCTTGACCGTCGGCGGCAAGTGCGATGCGCTTAAGTTTATTCAGATAATAGCCAGCACCGTGTCAAATGCGTTAGAATACCGCCATGCGAATACAGGCCGGACAATTTAAAGGGCGTCTCTTGCTGCCGCCGCCGCAAAACACACAGACCCGTCCGATCACCAGTCGGGCCAGGAAGTCGCTGTTCGACACGCTGAGGCCTTATCTCCACGAGGCTGTCGTACTGGACATGTACAGCGGCACGGGCACCATGGGCATCGAAGCCCTGTCGCGCGGGGCGGCCAGCTGCATTTTCGCCGAGAAGGATCGCAGAGTCATCGAGCGCCTGAAAACGAATCTCCGCGACCTCGGCGTCAGCGAGATATCAACGGTCTGGGCCGGCGACATACAGATAACACTCCGCCCGAGGCTGGCGGGACTGGACCAAACGCTCGACGTGGTGTTCGTCGATCCGCCGTACATTGACACACGGCGATGGGACTGGCAAAAAGCCGAAGCGAGCATATTTGAACCGCTGGCGACGAAACTCGCCGACGACGGACTCGTCGTGCTGCGAACGCCGAAAAAAGTCGCGGTCCCCGAGACTCTTGGCGGACTGACGGAGTTCCGAGTCAAAACATACGGAAGCATGGTAATCACCCTGCTGGGCAAACCTGACGAACCCGACGCATAGAGACTCAGATTATGGACCCGGATAAAAGGGCTCAGTATCACTACTTCGAGCCTTCCAAAATCGCCAGCCTGTCGAACCTCAACCTGACGGTCCGCCAGGCCGTCGAGGGGTTCATATCCGGTCTGCACCGCAGCCCGCACAAGGGCTTCTCGGTTGAGTTCGCCGAACATCGCGAATACGCGCCCGGCGACGATCTGCGGCATCTGGACTGGGTCGCCTGGGCCAGATCGGATCGCTACTACATCAAACAGTACGAACAGGAGACCAATCTCCGAGCGCACATCCTGCTGGACGTGAGCGCCTCGATGAACTACAAACACGATTCGAAGCTCACCAAGTTCACTTATGCCTGCTTCCTGGCCGCGTGCCTGAGCTACTTGATGTGCCGACAGCAGGACTCGGTCGGAATGATCGCCTTCGATCGGGACGTCCGGTTCCATATCCCCCCCGCCAGCTCGCCGGCGCACGTCGATCGCATATTCAGGCAGCTCGAAGGGATCAGACCCAAGGGAGCCACAGCCCTGGCCGGCACGTTCCACAACCTGGCCAACAGGATCGCCAAACGAGGGCTGGTGATCGTGATATCCGATCTCTACGACGATCAATCGGAAATACTCAAGGCGCTGCAGCATTTCGTCTTCAAGAAACATCAGATCATCGTGTTCCACGTGCTGGACCAGGCCGAGTTGGAGTTCCCGTTCACCAAGGTCTCGTCGTTCGTTGACATGGAGACCAAACAGAAACTGCAGGTCGATCCGCGATACGTCAAACAGGCCTACATCGACGAGATGAACGCCTTCATCGAACGATACCGGCGCGAATGCTCGGGGCGCAAGATCGAGTACGTCCTGTCGTCAACTTCGACTCCCTACGAGCGGATGCTCCTGCAATACCTGGCCAAGAGAAAGGCGCTGCGATGATCCTGGGCTTTGGATTCCTGACTCCATGGCTCCTGTTGGGAGCGGCGGCTATGGCGATTCCGTTCGTACTGCACCTGCTCAGCAGCGTGCGGGCCAAGGACATGCCGTTCCCCACGCTGCGGTTCCTGAAAATGAGCATGGAGAAGACCGCTCGCAAACGGAAGGTCCAGCACTGGCTGCTGCTGCTGATCCGCGCAGGACTGCTGGGACTGCTGGCCCTGGCGGTAGCCGAACCGATCACCCAGGCCCTCGGCGGATGGATGGGCAAGAACAAGCACGCCGTAGCCGTCGTGCTGGACAACAGCTACTCCATGGGCGCGATCGCCGGCGGACAGACGAGACTCAACGGCGCAAAAGCAGCCGCACTGGACCTGCTGACCGGCGAGAACCCGCCGGAAACCGGCGTAGTGCTGACGACAAACGGCGACTGGCCCGAAGGCGAAATGACCAGCGACTGGGCCGCACTGGGACGATCGGTCAAGTCGGCGACTCTCAGCGGCGGGCGAGCCGGACTGCTGGCCAAGATCAGGCGGGCGGAAAAACTCCTGGACGCGCGCCAAACCGTGGCGCAGAAATCGATCTACGTGTTCTCCGATCTGCAGCGGGTCAGTTTCGAGGAGATCGCCGCGGCGGAAAAACTCCTGGCCGGAAAAGACATCCACGTGATGATAGTAAACGCCGCGCCCACGCCCGCGGGGAACATAGGGATAAGCAATATCGAGATCGGCGGCAGGCGAATCGTCAATTCCGTGATAGAAGCCACGGCGACAATCGTGAACTCATCGCCGGGAGACCGCGAGGTGCGGATCGGGCTCAGGCTCGAAGGAAAACCCGTCGGGCCGACAAGGCGAATAACGCTCGCGGCGTCCGGCAAGGACGGCAGCGTCGCCACGGTGCGGTTCCTGACTTCCGCCGGATCAATCCCCCGCCGGCGTAACGGCGAAGTATTCCTCAGCGACGAAGAAGGCAAGCCGTTCAAGGACGATCTTGACCTCGACAACATCCGAAGATTCTGCGTGGACGTAGGCCCAAGGGCCAAAGCGCTGATCCTGCGGGGGGCCGTCGCCAAAGACGCCAACGTCGCGACCGACGCCTCAACCCTGCTGAGAATAGCGACAGATCCCTGGGAACAGCGCCCCGACGCGCCCTGGTCGATCACGCCGAAACTGATCGACGCCAGCGACTTCCAGGCCACCGATCTGGTCGGAATCGACGCGCTGCTGACCACAAACGTGCCAGCTTTCACTGACGCACAGGCCGGGGCGATCCGGCAGTTCCTTTCAGCCGGCGGGACAGTCATGATGTTCCTGGGACCAGACATCGTCCCAGAGGCCTACAACAAGACCCTCGGACCGGTGCTCCCCGGCGAAATACTCCAGGCTGTCGGGCAGATCGGACCAGACGCAGAGGCGGTCTCAGTGGCGACAGTAGACACCTCCGACCCGTACCTGAAGGGACTGTTCAAGGAACGCAGCGACTACCTCAGCCCAATCGTCAGGCGCTACTTCCGCATGAACCGCACCGGGCGCGGATCGACGGTGCTCATGGGACTGGCCAATCGCGACCCGCTGATGCTGACCGAGAAAGTCGGCCGCGGACGAATCACCGTCTGTGCGACAGCCGCGTCAGGCCAATGGTCAAACTTCCTGGGCTCCGGAGCCAACGTTATTGTCTCGATGATCATACGCGCCTGCCTGCTGGCGCCGCAGGACCCCGCAGCGATAGACGACTACCTCTGGGGCGCACAAGTCGCCATCCGACCCAAGGGCTCAAACAGCGGCCGCGTAAAGATCACCTCGCCGACAAAGAAGGGCTCGACGCAAAAGACCGCCGACATGGTGCTCAACAGCCGCGGGATGGCGACATTCACCGACACCCAGCAGATCGGCGTGTACCACTGGCGAGTGATCGGAGCCGAGGCCGACAAACCGGGAAACAGCGGCTCGTTCGCGGTGAATCCGCACGGAGCCGAATGCGACTTGAAGGGCTACAGCACCGAAGGTTTCCGCAGCGTGCTGACCAGGGCGAAATTTGAAAAGGTATACGTCGGGTCCACGCTGAGCGAGGTTATGGCCTCGGCGTCCGCCGACGCTCAACCGACAGAATGGTGGGACGTGGTCTGCATTATCGTGATACTGCTGCTGATCGCAGAAGCACTCGTGGCCAATCGCCGCGAGAACCCAAAGCGCGATCATTTCGACGCACCGATCAGAACCGCCGAAGCTTAACGGCGGGTATTTCGTGTAACGCGGGGCAACTGTTGTTAGAATCTCGCTGATGGCTGACAAAGGTACAAAATCCACCGCACTCTGGGTGCTCAAGCATCTTCGCCAGGCCGGACACCAGGCCCTGCTGGCCGGCGGGTGCGTGCGCGACATGCTCCTGGGCCGCGAGTGCTCGGATTACGATATCGCCACTTCCGCCGCGCCCGACGAAGTGCGAAAACTCTTCAAACGCGTATTGATGATCGGAGCCAAGTTCGGCGTCGTGATGGTCATGCACGAAAATCGCCAGGTCGAAGTGGCGACGTTCCGCAGCGATCTGAGCTACACAGACGGCCGACGGCCCGACGGCGTAACATTCACAACCCCCCGCCAGGACGCAGAGAGACGCGACTTCACCATTAACGGGATGTTCTACGATCCGATCGCCGAGGAGGTCATAGACTACGTCGGCGGACAGGAAGACCTGGCCCGGAAACTCGTGCGTACGATCGGCTCGCCGGACCGCAGATTCGCCGAAGATTACCTGCGGATGATGCGCGCGGTGAGATTCGCCGTGAGGCTGGATTTCGCCATCGACGACGCAACCGCCGCGGCGATCGCAAAACACGCAAACAAGATATCGACGATTAGCGGCGAACGGATCTGCGACGAACTGTCGAAGATGCTGTCCGAAAAGTCGGCCCAACTGGCGATCGAGACCCTGCATCGCGTCGGCCTGGCCCAAGAAGTGCTCGGCGAACTGTTCGCAGACGAAGACCGTTGGGACCGCGCCGTACAGCGCGTCGGAGCCGTCGAGTCACGCGGCGATCTGATCCTGACGATCGCGGCGCTGCTGTGCGAACTCAAACCGAAAACAATCTCGAAGATAATCCGCCGCTGGGGAGCGTCCAACGATCTGAAAAACGCGTTGCGATGGATATCGTCAAACCTTGCCCGCTGGCCCGAAGCGTGCGACATGCCGCTGTGTGAGTTCAAGCGCCTGCTGGCCGGCGAACATTTCCAGCGACTGCTGATCCTGTGGCGATTCGAGGAGCAACTGGCCTCGGCGAGCCAAAAGACATGCGACCGTATCGCCACACGCGCCAATCACGTCCCGCCCGATCTGATCGCCCCGAAACCGATGGTCTCCGGAGCCGACCTGATCGAAATGGGCCTGAGCGAAGGCCCCCTGCTGGGGCGCATCGCTTCGGCGATCTACGACGCCCAACTGAACGAAGAGTTCGCCACACGCAACGACGCTCGCCAAGCGGCGAAAAAACTGATCTCCGAAACCACATAAGAAAAGCCCGGGCCCTTGTAAGGGAACACGGGCTGAATTTCGTTCTGTTTATCTTCGTCGAATCAGTCGGTCAGTTTCTTGACCAGCAGGCAGGCGTTGTGCCCGCCGAATCCGAAGCTGTTTGACAGTGCGATATTTATGTCCATCTCGCGGGGCGTCAGCGGACAGTAGTCCAGATCGCAGCCTTCGTCGGGATTCTCAAGGTTAAGCGTCGGCGGAACCGCGCCATTCTTGATCGCCATCGCCGCGGCTATGATCTCCACTCCGCCGGAAGCTCCCAGCAGGTGTCCCGTTGCACTCTTGGTCGACGAAACAACCAGCCCGCTCTTGGCGTGATCGCCGAAGACCTGCTTGATCGCGCCGGTCTCGGCCAGGTCGCCAAGCTGGGTGCTGGTTCCGTGTGCGTTTACGTAGTCAACGTCTTCGGCGTTGACCTGCCCGTCTTCGAGGCAGAGTTTCATCGCCAGGGAGGCTCCGCCGCCGTCGGGGTCCGGCGCGGTGATGTGGTGCGCGTCGCCTGTTGAAGCGTATCCGACCAGTTCGGCGTAGATATCGGCGCCTCTGGCTTTTGCGTGCTCGAGTTCTTCCAGCACAATCACGCCGGCGCCTTCGGCCAGCAGGAAGCCGTCTCGATCCTCGTCGAACGGCCTGGAGGCTCGCTCCGGATCGTCATTGCGGGTCGAAAGACCTCTCAGGGAGCAGAAACTCGCCAGCCCGACTCGCGTCAGGGCTGCTTCAGCTCCGCCAGTGATTGCGATGTCTGATTCGCCTCGCATAACCAGCTTGCACGCCTCGCCGATAGAGTTAGCCGCCGAAGCACATGCAGTCACGACTGAGAAGTTAGGACCCTGCAGGCCCCAAATAATCGAGATCGTACCGCTGGCGGCGTTGGCCATCAGTTTCGGGACGGTAAACGGGCTGACGCGCCCGGGACCGCCTTTGAGCATGCGCTCGGTCTGGGTCTCAAGCTCCTGCAGTCCGCCAATACCGCTTCCGACGATGACCGCGCAGCGTCTGCGGTCTTCGTTCTCGAAGTTCAATCCGCTGTCGTTGACGGCTTCTATAGCCGACTCGACTGCGAACTGGGCGAACCGATCGAGTCGCTTGGACTCTCTAGGTGAAAAGGTCTCGGATTCCACGCGAGTCCAGTCCTTGACCTCTCCGCCAATCTTGGAGGTGAAAGGTTCTGGATCAAAACGCTCGATCCTGCTGATCCCGCTCTTGCAGGCCATCAGGGAGTCCCAATAGCCTCTGACAGAGCGAGCCAGCGGATTTACCGTACCCATACCCGTTATTACAACGCGGCGTCTGGCCATCCGTAAAGCTCCTTACTGGAGTTAGGTCAGGCTTAAGCGCTGTGTTCGGTGATGTAATCGATCGCCTGACCGACGGTCTGAATCTTCTCGGCTTCTTCATCCGGAATACTCAGCTCGAACTGGTCTTCAAACTCCATGACCAATTCGACGGTGTCGAGGCTGTCGGCGTTCAGATCATTGACAAATGATGTCTCGCGAGTGATCTCGCTGGCGTCTTTGCCCATCTGCTCTGATACGATTTCGATTACTTTGGCTTGGATATCGTCTGCCACTTTTGCGACCTCCATATCTGGAAGTTCAAGAACTTACGGTTAATACGTCACATTACGTTAACAATTTAGTCGCGGTACTATATCGCGACGGCTTGGACCTTGCAAGCGAATCCTCGATCCAAACGTCGACTTTCTTTTCCGATTCGATCGATCGAACTTAAAATCAAGGCTAAGTATGCATGCCGCCGTCTACACTGAGAACCTGCCCTGTGATGTAATTAGACTCGTCACGAGCCAGAAAAGCAACTGCACAGGCAATGTCGGCCGGCTGGCCGAATCGCTTCAGCGGAATCTGCGCCAGGGCCATATCCTTGGCCTGCTGGGGCAGCACATCTGTCATTTCTGTCTGGATAAATCCCGGAGCCACGGCGTTGCAGCGGATATTCTTGCCGGCCAGCTCCTTGGCCGTCGTCTTCGTCAGACCGATCATTCCGGCCTTGCTGGCCGCGTAGTTGGCCTGGCCGCGATTGCCTTCGACGCCGGAGTAGCTGGCCATATTGATAATCGATCCGGATTTCTGGCGGACCATGTACCTGCAGACCGCTCGGGTTCCGATAAAGGCGCTGGTCAGGTTCACGTTCAGCACTAGGTTCCAGTCTTCGTCACTCATTCGCATCAGCAGCCCGTCGCGGGTGATGCCGGCGTTGTTGACCAGAATGTCTATGCTGCCGTGCTTGTCGGCCGTTTCGTCGACCAGGGCGGCGAAACCGTCGGAGTCCGTCACGTCCAGGGCCTTGGTCTCCAGCTTGTCGCCGGGCTGTCCCAGAGTTTCGGCCAGCTGGGCCAGCAGTTCGGCGTTCAGATCGACGGCGACTACCGTCACATCGTCGGCCAGCAGTCGCTTGACGATCTCCAAACCGATCCCGCGAGCGGCGCCGGTTACTATCGCAATCTTATTATTATCAGCCATTAGTATCCTCTGATTATCTCGTATTAGTGACTTTCGACGAGTTTTTCCACTGCCTTTTGGGAATTAAGGCTGGTGAAATCCGCTCTTCGATGAATTCTGCGCATCAGACCGGCGAGCACTCGGCCCGGTCCGATCTCGAAAAACTTCTCAACTCCGTCGTCCAGCAGGCCCTGCATCGACTGCTGCCAGCGCACCGGCGAGACCAGTTGGGCCAGGAGTTTCTCTGCGATCTGGTCGGCCTGGGCGTGGGGTTGTGCGTCTACGTTCGATATCACGGGCGTCGCAGGAGCCGCAAAATCCACGTTTGCCAGCGCCTCGGACAGATCGTCGGCCGCCGGGGCCATATAGTCGCTGTGGAACGCTCCAGCCACGCTCAGCGGGACCGAGCCGGATGCTCCGAACTGCTCGGCCTGTTCCGCGGCTCGAGCGCAGGCCTCAACGCCGCCGGAGATTACAACTTGACCGGGGCAGTTGAAATTCGCACAAGTGAGTTTCTGATCGCCCGCCGCTGCGTTGCAAAGCTCGGCGGCCTGGGTCTCATCAACGCCGAGAACGCACAGCATGCTCGACGGTTGGGCCTCGGCGGCGGCCTGCATGGCCTGGCCGCGTTTGGTCACCAGCGTCAGTGCGGTCTCGAAGTCCACGGCTCCTGAGGCGTACAGTGCGGTGTATTCGCCAAGCGAGAGTCCGGCCATTACGACAGGAGCGATCTCCTGGGTCTGGGTGTCGCTCAAGACGCTGTTCATAACCGCCAGAGTCGCCGCGGATACCGTGAAAATGCACGGCTGTGCGTTATCTGTGCGATCGAGCGTTTCCTGGGGCCCCTCGAAGCACAGTTTCTTGATTTCCATGCCAGTGGCGGCTTCTGCGCGATCGAATATTTCCCTGGCCGGAGCGAAGGCCTCGTACAGATCGAGCCCCATGCCGACTTTTTGAGCGCCTTGTCCGGGGAATAGATAAGCTGTCTTCATGATGGTCTTGATTTCCAAATCCCAGGTTTCTTAGAGCTTGATGACGGCCCCGGCCCATGTCAGACCGGCTCCGAACGCCGCGAGAATAACTGTCGAACCCGGACCGATGGATCCCTGTCGCCATGCTTCAGACATCGCAAGCGGAACCGAGGCGGCGGAAGTATTCCCGTATTTGTCGATATTGACGAACATCTTGTCCATCGGGAAGTTGAATTTCTTGGCCGCCGATGTAATTATGCGAAGATTGACCTGGTGAGGAATAACCATATCGACGTCTTCTACGCTCAGATTGCATTTCTCCAGGCAGTCGCCCAGGATCCATTGCATTTTCTCAACGGCGAATTTGTAGACGTCCCGCCCGCGCATTTTGATGTAATGATCGCGATTGGCGTGGGTTTCGGCCGAGCCGCGAACTCTCGTCCCGCCAGCGGGAATATGTATGTAATTCCACCCGCTTCCCTCAGCGTGCAGAACGGTGTGCTCAATGCCTTTGCCTTCTTCTTCAGTCGGTACAAGTATCGCCGCACCCGCGCCGTCGCCGAACAGGATGCTCGTTCCGCGATCGGTGTAATCGGTTATCGAACTGAGAATGTCAACGCCGATGACCAGAACGCGTTTGTACTTGCCGGTTTCTATGAACTGGCTTCCGACTGTCAGTGCGTAAATGTATCCGCTGCAAGCCGCGGCCACGTCGAACGCCGGGATGCCTTCGACTCCCAGTTCGGACTGGATGATGCAACCTGTAGTCGGCAGGGTCATTTCCGGGGTGATTGTCGCGCAGATGATCAGGTCGAGCTGGTCGGCTGTCATGCCGGCCTGGTCAAGTGCGCCCCTGGCGGCTTCCACGGCAAGTGTAACGGTGCTCTGGCCTTCCGAGACGATACGACGCTCTTTAATGCCGGTTCGCTGGGTGATCCACTCGTCGTTGGTGTCGAGCATTTTCTCGAGGTCGGCGTTGGATAGAACCCTCTGGGGAACGGCCGAACCGAGCCCTGCGATTGCTGCACGTGGGGAATTGGCCATTAAATGTCCTCTGGTCCCTGTGACAAGACTTCAACGATTCGTTCGTTCATCTGACGACTGGCCAGCCCCCTGACTACGGTTACCGCGTTCATAATGCCCCGATTGTCGCTGGCGCCGTGACAGATTATGCACAGCCCGTTAACGCCCAGCAACGGAGCACCGCCGTATTCGTTGAAATCGTATTTCGCGAAAGTCGACATTCCGACCTGCTTCAAAGCGGACGCCTGATCCGGAAGCATTTGGCCTAACTCACTGAACATGGACGACATAAGGCCTTCAACCAGGCCTTCCATAAGCTTGAGAACAACGTTGCCTACGAACCCTTCGCATATCATCACGTCGCATCTTCCGCTGAAGAGATCGCGTCCCTCAACGTTGCCTACAAACGCGATGCGCGGGTCGCTTTGGAACAGTTCCCTGGTCTGCTTGACCAGTTCGTTTCCTTTGGCTTCTTCAGTGCCGATGCTCAGCAGGCCCACGCGAGGTTCGGGAATATCGGCCATAGCGCTGAGGTAGATCGAGGCCATCACGCCGTATTGATACAGATGCAGCGGCCGGCAGCTCACGTTGGCTCCGACGTCGCAGACCGCCACAGGACCGCGAGGGGTCGGGGTGACAATAGCGATACCGGGTCGGTGAACGCCCTTGAGGCGCCTGAGCAGCATCTGGCCCGCAGCGGCGAAGGCTCCGGTGTTTCCCGCCGAAATGCACGCGTCAACCTTGCGTTGCTTATGCAGCTTGACCAACACTGCGATCGAGGAATCGGGCTTGGAACGCAACGCTTCGACTGGCGATTCGTTCATTCCGATCGCCTGGGAGGCGTGATGGATTTCTATGTGCTTTTCCCACCCGTCATTTCCGTCAAGATGCTGGGCGATGATTTGCTTGTCGCCAACGAGGACGATCCTGTCATCTTCGTTCAGCAGTGCGCACGCATCAAGTGCGCCCTGGACTTCGGCCTTGGGCGCGCCGTCTCCCCCCATGGCATCGATGCCAATTCGCATCGACTAACTCCCTTTTTCTATTTTCAAACTCAAGCCGGGACGAACGTAACCACAGTTCTCGCAGGCTGCATGCGGCAGCTTCGGCGAATTGCACTGCGGGCAATCGGCGATATTCGGAGCCACTTTTGCATGATGGCTGCGACGCTTACGCGTCCGGGCACGGGATATCTTCTGTTTAGGAAGCATCTTTAAACTCCAAGCTGGCAACTAATCTGTTTTTAAAGTACGACACCGGCAGGTGCGTACGTTCAACCACGCTCACTGCCGGTAATTCGGAGAAAGATAAGAACCTGCGGCGTCTTTGTCAAGGAAAATTCTTTCCGACCGGTCTACAGCAACGATGCAACTCAGCCCAACTGCTCGGCGACCCACTTGCCTGCAGCTTCGAGAGCTTCAGGCAGTTTCGACGGATCCTTGCCGCCGGCCTGGGCCAGGGTCGGCTTTCCGCCGCCTCCGCCGCTGACTATGGGAGCGATCGTTTTGACCCAGTCGCCGGCCTTGACGCCGCTGGCGTCGACGAGCTCCTGGCTAACCATCGCTATGAGAATTACTTTCGGCCCGGCCGCTCCGCCTATGAACACCGCCGCAGCGCCCTTCTGACGCTGCTGATCGCAGAAGCTTCGCATCTGGCCCGGATCGGCTCCGTCTGACGAGGCGACGATAACCTTGCCTTGAGGGCTGTCAATTTCGGAAACAACAGAAGTCGACGCCGCCCCGCCGCCGGCCGGACGCTTACGTAACTCCTTTATCTCCTTCTGCATAGCCGTCACGCGATCGACCAGATCATCAGCGGGCGCCCGCAGAACGCCAGACAGGCCCTTGACTACTGCGTCAATACGCTGGACTTGGTCTACAGCCTTGTGACCGGTAAGCGCCGTAATGCGCCGAACGCCTTTGGCAACAGACTCTTCGGAGACTATCTTGAAGATCCCGATCCCTCCGGTGCGATCCATGTGCGTACCGCCGCACAACTCGATGGCGTAATTCTCGTCGGCATCTTCGATTTCACTGGCCGCTCCGATCGAAACGACCCGAACTTCCTGGCCGTACTTCTCGCCGAACACCGCACGCACGCCGGGAACCTTCTTCGCGTCATCCAGCGACATATTATTGATAGCCACGATCTCGTCGGCCATGATCCTGTCATTGACCAACCGCTCTACTTCGGCGAGCTGCTCGGCGTCGACGGCCTTGCCGTGCGAGAAGTCGAATCGCAGGTGATCGGGGCCGACTTCGCTGCCGGCCTGGTTTACCTGATCGCCGACAACTCTTCGCAACGCCCAGTTAAGCAAGTGCGTGGCCGTGTGGTTCCGCATCGTCGCCAGACGATCGTCGTTCACTTCGCATCGCACCGACTCGCCAATCTCGAGGTCTCCCTCTTCAACCACACCAACGTGCAGAACACAGTCGCCGGCGATCTGCGTGTCGCAGACGGAGAACCTGCCGCCGGGCCAGACCAGGCGTCCCGAATCGCCGAGCTGACCGCCGGACTGGCCGTAGAAGTTCGTCCTGTTCAGGATAATCGCAACCTGGGACCCGCAGGCAAGCGTGCCTTCGGTAATGAAGTTCTCACCGTCAACCCAACCGACGACAGCAGCGTCGATCGGCTCGTGGGAGTACTTGCCGATATCGTCGCAGGCCGGCAGACCAGCTACCGCTTCGGTCTTGAACGTCGAACCGTCGCCTTTGCTGGCATCGCGATGAGCATCCATCTCGGCGCGGAAGGCGTCCATGTCGACCTGCATATCAAGCTCTTGGGCCATCAGTTGCGTCAGATCGACCGGGAAGCCATAAGTTGCGTACAGATCAAAGGCTACGTCTCCGCCCAGGACGTTCTGCCCGGCGGTTTTTGCCTTGTCGGCCTGGCGATTGAACAGTTGGATGCCGCGGTCCAGCGTCCGGCCGAACGATTCTTCTTCTTCAGTCACCGTGGCGATAACGTAGTCTTTTCGCTCGACGATCTCTGGGAAAACGTCGCCCATAAGCTCGACGACCGTCTCGATCAAACCGGCCAGGAACGTGCCTTCGATGTTGAGATACTGCCTGCCGTATCGGGCCGCACGCCTCAGGATCCGCCGCACAACGTAACCGCGTCCTTCATTGGACGGGATTATCCCGTCAGCAATTGCGAAGGTAAGCGTTCGCGCGTGGTCTGCGATGACCCTGCACGCCACGTTGCCTATATCGTCGGCGTCGGCTACGTCGAATCGGTCTTCGATGCCAGCCGAAGCGCCGTAGCGGTGCTCGGTCAGCGTTTCGATCTTCTCGATGATCGGCACGAACAGGTCAGTGGCGTAGTTGCTCTTCTTGCCCTGCATCGCCATTCCGACGCGTTCGAGACCCATGCCGGTATCGACGTGGCGGGCCGGAAGCGGGCTCAGCTTGCCGTCGGCGCCGCGATTGAACTGGATGAACACGAGGTTCCATATCTCGATAACGCGTGCGTCGTCGCAGTTCACCAGCGAACCGCCGCTGCCGTCGGGCGTCATGTCTATGTGCACTTCGCTGCACGGGCCGCACGGACCGGTGTCGCCCATCTCCCAGAAGTTATCCTTCTTGTTGCCCAGCAGGATGTGCGTCGGGTCGATATCGGTAAGCTCGGCCCAGAGCTTCTTCGCCTCGTCGTCCGGCTCGAGCCCTTCGGATTCGTCGCCTTCGAAGACCGTTGCGTACAGGCGGTCCTTGGGCAGGCCCCAGACTTCGGTCAGCAGCTCCCAGGCCCACTTGATGGCGTCTTCCTTGAAGTAGTCGCCGAAGCTCCAGTTGCCCAGCATCTCGAAGAACGTATGGTGGTACGTATCTCGACCGACATCTTCAAGATCGTTATGCTTGCCGCCGGCGCGGATGCATTTTTGGGTGTTCGCTGCCCGCACGTAGTCACGCGTCGCGGTGCCGAGGAACAGTTCCTTGTACTGGTTCATGCCGGCGTTGGTGAACAGCAGCGTCGGATCGTCGCCCGGCAGCAGCGAGCTGGACGGAACGAACGTATGTCCGCGGTCTTCGAAAAACTTAATAAAGTCGGCTCGGATTTCTTTGCATGTGCGGCTCATCATCACATCCTTACAAGTACAGATCGATTTTCAATTTTTCAGGTGGTTTGGAATCCGGCGATTTTATCGCCCCAAAAGAAATGCTGCAAAGGTTTTCCCGCCCGATTTGCGCCCGACAGCTACCTTTCGGTGATATTCCGCGCCTCGGCGACAACTGCCTCTACGATTCTGTCGGCGTCTACGGTTCGAACGCGCTTGCCGGCCCGGTAGAGGATCGCCTTGTCCTTGCCCGCGCAGATCGCGACGTCAGCGTGCTGTGCCTCGCCGGGCCCGTTGACTACGCAGCCCATGATCGCGACGGTTATCGGCTCGTCAACGTCGCTCAACGCTTCGCGGACCTCCTCCACGACGTCGGTAATGTCCGTCTCGAGGCGCCCGCACGTGGGGCATGCGATAAGTTCTATCCCTTTTCTCTCTCGCAGTCGCAGGCTGGCCAGCAGCTCACGCGCGGCCTCGACTTCCGCCACGGGATCTCCGGCGTACGAAATCCGGATCGTATCGCCGATCCCTTCGCACAGCAGCGCTCCCAGGGCGGCCGCCGTGCGTATCGCCCCGCTCTGGGCCGTTCCGGCATGCGTTACGCCGAGATGCAAAGGCCAGTCCCATCTTGCCGACAACAAACGATTTACCGCAACCGTAGTGACCGCATCGTGGCTCTTGGCCGAAAGAACGAGCTTTTCGAATCCCGCGGCCTCGAACACTTCAAGGTACTCGGCCATCTTGGCGACCATGAGTTCGACCAGCGGAGCAGCCAAGTCGCTGTCGCGCTGATCGCCGTCTCGCCGCTCGATAACCGACCCTTCGTTAACGCCTACGCGGATCGCCACACCGGAGGCTCCGGCCGCATCGATGATCCGCAGCACCTGATCGCGATCGGCGATATTGCCGGGATTAAGGCGGATTTTCGCCACGCCAGCGGAGATCGCCTCCAGCGCGCGATCGAAATGAAAATGCACATCAGCGATAATCGGCACGGGCGATTCAGCTACGATCTGCGGGAGTGCGGCCGTGTCGTCAGCCCGCGGAACCGCAACCCGCACCAGTTCGGCCCCGGCGTCGGCCAGGCGGCGAATCTGTTCGATAGTGGCCGCCGCGTCGCGGGTAGGCGTGTTTGTCATCGACTGCACGCGAACCGGCGCATCGTCGCCGATCACGACACCGCCGACATTGATCGCCCTGGTCATTCGTCGAGTTATATCAGGAGTATTCACTCACTACATTGTATCCAACCGGCGGCATTGAGCAACAGGGATTGACTTTCGGCGGCGATAAAGCGACAATCGCCGCCGATCAGCCGCGCCCGTAGCTCAATGGATAGAGTGCCTGCCTCCGGAGCAGGAAGTTGGAGGTTCGAATCCTCTCGGGCGTATTTTTTATCCGCGGAAGCCAGCCCCCGTTCCCCCAGGCGTGTTCTTCATGTCTCGCACCCGACTAAGCTGTCACGCCACATGCCCTCCAGCTTGAGTTTAGTTGCGATATTCGTCTATCATAGACGTTCTACAGGCGTACCCAATATGGAGCCACTAATGAAAAAAGCCCTGCTATCACTGAGCGTACTGCTGTTTGTAGCCCTGACTGCTTCGGCGGCCGACGACTGTTTCGTAAAGAAGGCTGACTGGCGCCAGACGCTTATCGCCAGTCGGGAGGCCCTGCTCAAGCAGGAGACCGCCCGCGACAACGCTGAAGTCGCAAAGAGCGGGATCAAGCTTGGCGATTGGTACTATCTGCCGATCGGCAAGAGCTACGGAAGCCTTCGAAAGGGCATGCTGAAAACAGCAGAGGTGATCGATGTAACAAAACCGCTCAAGGCCAATGACAAATCCTTCAAGTGGACAAAGCTCACCGGCGTCAAGCCGGGCGTTGTCAACGATATCGCAAAACTCACCGGACTGAACGATTGTGAGTACATACTGCTGTACAACACGCTGACGATCCCGGCGGACACCAGGAAGGATGACCGGTACGTTATCAGGTTCTCGACGGCAAAGGGCTGGCTGAAGATTAAAGATTGTCGCGATACGCGTGCAGTTGGCGGATACGAAAACCGAGTCGCGATCAATAGCAGCAAGGCCCGCTGCCAGTTGCCCGCCAAAAAGGGAACCTACCCGATCCTGGCGATTGTCGACACCAGCAGAAAGGCGCTGCCCTACCTCTGGTACATGCCCCAATACGAAAACGGAAAAGCCGGAACCGATCACACTCAACGAACCGCCAACCGCGCAAAACTCTTCGATCGCACGGCCGCTGAATTCACAGATCCCAGCAGCAAGCTGGAAATGGAATTCGACAGAGCAGCCGGAATCTGGGTGACTACAAGCGACTGGCCCGCCGGCGACAGGTCGTTCATAATCGGACAATACAAATCACAAAACCGCCTGGGCCATCTGAAGCAGGCCGTCAAAACGATGGGGCCCGCTGTTCAGAAGATAGCCGAATCGTTGATCAAACAACTCGACACTCTGACCGAAGACACTCTGGATAGCGAGGCCAGGAAGCATGTTCTGGCGTCAATGTGCCTCAAAGCCGACAGCATGCTCAAGTCGTTCGGTTCAATGAAGCTCGCCCTCGCCGACCAGACCAGGACCTTCAAGAGCAAGTATCCCAACAGCGCCAAATACATGGCGGAAGTAAACGGTCTTGAAAAGAGCTTTCATGATTTGCTGGCCGGCGATTCAGTCAGCGATCCGAAAGCCGGAGCCAAATTCGCCGCGTTGTACGCAAAGGCCCAGGCCGCCAAAACGCGCATCCTGCTGGACAACCCGCTGCTTAAGTTCGAGAAGTTGCTCGTGGCCGCCGGCGGTATTGGCCTGAGCAGCAACTGGGGCGGAGCCTGTCGGATGGGCAACAAGCTGCAGGTCCTCAGCCCGGTAGCGCCTGACGGTAAGCTCACTACGATCCACCCGAGAAGCATCTCCAGCTACGAGCTCGACTGGGACGCCAGGAAGATTCTGTTCTCCGACGGAAGCTCCATCTACGACATGGACGCCGACGGATCGAATCTCCGAAAGATCAAGGGCGGCGATAAGATAGACAAGTCCAGACGGTACAATCCCAGCCGCATGCCCAATGGCGACATAATGTTCGTTTCGACGGCCTGTGAGCAGGCGGTTCCCTGCACCGGCGGCGGCGGAGTGGCGAACATGCACGTGATGGACAACGAAGGCAAGCACGAACGCCGCATCACGTACGACCAGGACCACAACTGGGACCCCAGCGTGCTTAATAACGGGCGCGTCGTCTACACCCGCTGGGAATACACAGACCTGCCCCACTACTTCTCCCGCCTGCTGATGTCGATGAACCCCGACGGGACCGACCAGAAGGAATACTACGGCAGTGCGTCGTACTGGCCCAACGCCATGTACTGGACCAAGCCGATCCCCGGACACGCCTCGAAGATCGTGACTATCGTCTCGGGGCATCACGGCGTCTCGCGTATGGGCGAACTGCTGATCCTCGACCCGGCGCTGGGTCGCCGCGAGGCCGACGGCGTCATACAGCGCATCCCGGGCTACGGCAAGAAAGTCGAACCGATCATACGGGACAATCTCGTCGGCGCCAGTTGGCCCAAGTTCGTAGCCCCCTGGCCGCTGGGAACCGACCCGCAGATCGACGGAGCCGGCAAGTACTTCCTGGTCTCGGTCAAGATGCAGAAGGATGAACCCTGGCGCCTCTGCCTGGTTGACATCTTCGACAACATCACCCCGATACTCGAAGGCGATTACGCCATGCCTGTCCCGCTCCTGCCGCGGAAAAAACCAGCGGTAGTGCCGTCGCGAATAGACCTGACCAAGAAGACCGGCACGGCGATGATCACCGACATCTACGTGGGACCGGGCCTGAAGGGATTCCCGCGAGGATCGATCAAACAGTTGCGAGTGGGAACGTACCACTACCGCTACCCCGGCAACGGCGACACGTACGCCACTGCGCATGAGGGCGGATGGGACATCAGGCGGATCATGGGAACCGTACCAGTCGAGCAAGACGGTTCGGCGTGGTTTGAGATCCCGGCCAACTTACCGATCTTCGTCCAGCCGCTGGATGCAAACGGCCAGGCCCTGCAGGTCATGCGAAGCTGGTTCACCGCGATGCCGGGCGAGAATCTCGCCTGCATCGGCTGCCACGAATCGCAGAACATGGCGCCGCCTTCGGCGATCACGATCGCGGCCCGGAAGGCTCCGACGAAGATCAAACCGTGGAACGGCCCGATGCGAGGATACAGCTTCGATCGCGAAGTCCAGCCCGTGCTCGACGCAAAATGCGCCGGCTGCCACGACGGGGCAAAAACCGACAAGCCCGACTTCCGCGCCAAAAGGCTGCACAAGGATTTCGAGGGTAAGTATTCCCCGGCGTACATGGCGCTGCAGAAATACGTGCGGCGGGCGGGCTTTGAAAACGATTACCACACGCCGTCGCCCGGGGAATATCAGGCCGACACCAGCCACGTTATCCAGATGCTCAAGAAGGGCCATCACAACGTGCGGCTGACCCGGGACCAGTGGGAGCGAATCTACACCTGGATCGACTTCAACATCCCCTACCCCAGCAACTGGAACGAATCTCACAGGGCGCCGAAAGCAGGCCAGGCGATCCAGCGTGAGAAGATGTTCAAACTCTACGCCTTTATCGACGACAAGATCGAAAGCACGACCCTGGCGCTGCCGCCGATCGCCAGGTTCCAGGCGCCGCCGAAGGTCAAGACCGTAGCGAGCAAGCTGTCGGTCAAGGGCTGGCCCATGGAAGTCGCTCCGCTGGATCCCAAAGCCAAACCCAAAGTCGATATGGAACTGGACCTCGGCGATGGGATCAAAATGCCTCTGGTCAAGATCCCCGCCGGTGCGTTCATCATGGGCGACGAAAACGGTTTCGCCGACGAACGTCCCAGAGCGGCAAGAGTCGATAAGCCGTTCTACATGGGAACGATGGAAGTCTCGTTCCAGCAGTACCGACAGTTCGACCCCAAACACGAAAACAAATTCGTATCGACCCGCCGCAAGGATCAGTCCAGGCGCGGAGCGATGTGCATGGACGTTCCCGATCTTCCGGTAGTGCGAATCTCACAGGACCAGGCTATGGCGTTCTGCAAATGGCTGTCGAAGAAGACCGGCAAGAAAGTCACCCTGCCGTCTGAAGAGCAGTGGGAATGGGCCTGCCGCGCCGGATCGGACAAGCGATTCAGCTTCGGGGCCAAGCTCCTGTACGGATCGATAAACATCGCCGACGCAAACGCGTCAAGTTGGAACTATGGGCGCGCCGAACCGGGATACAAGGACAGGGACCGCTACGTAGGCAAGGTAAACGGCTACGTACCCAACGCATGGGGCCTGTACAACATGCACGGAAACGTGGCCGAGTGGACGACAAGCGATTACGCGCCGCTGAAGGACATCGGCGAGGTAGCCGGAACCGCCCCGGTACCGTACAAGGTTGTTCGCGGCGGATCATGGAACGACACCGCCCGCTTCGCAACATCAGCCTCACGCTGGCGCTACCCGCAATACCAACCGGTATACAACGTAGGCTTCCGAGTGATCGTCCAGGATTAGACGCCGCCGGCTTTTGTGATTACTTCACAATCGCCTGGTAGACCAGCGGTTTGACCAGTTGCTTGATTCTCGCCGAGAACGGTTTGTACTGCGTCAGTGCGATGACGACTAGATCGTCTTTCGGCGAGATCCAGAAATGCGTGGACGCCGCACCGCCCCAACCGTATTCGCCCGCGTGGGCGACGGAGCCTTTATCCTTGATCTGCACGCTGAAGCCCAGCCCGAACCCGACGCCGCCACCTCGGAAGGTGAACATTCCGGCCGGCAGATTATTGGCGGTCATCGCTTCGACTGTTTTGGCTTTCAGTATCCGCTTGCCCTGGAGTTGGCCCTTGCCTGCGAGCATCTGGCAGAATCGCATGTAGTCACGGGCCGTGGAGACCAGTCCGCCGCCGCCTGACAGCATACCTCGCGGCCGGCGGGTGTAACGACTCGTGCTGTACTTGTCCGAGGTCCGCATCCCGGGCCCGAAGCATGACGAGAAACGCTCCACGCTGCCCTTGGGCACCGAGAATCCGGTATCTGTCATGTCCAGCGGCGTGAAAATGTGCTTCTTGAAAAACGCGTCGAGGTCCATCCCCGAAACCCGCTCGACAAACGCGCCCAGCACGTCCGTCGATACGCTGTAATGCCATTTGGCGCCCGGCTCGAAGCTGAGCGGGATTTTGCCCAGTTTGGTCACCATACTCTTCAGGTCGCGACTGCCGAGGATATTGGCCTTGCGGTACATCTGATCGACCGGCGTGTTGCCGAATAGCCCGTAGGTGAACCCCGAAGTGTGGCGCATAATATCGCGGACCGTAACCTTACGCTTAGGCGCGGCCGACTTGCCGCCGTTGTAGACCTTCAGGCCCTTCAGCTCGGGCAGATACTTTTCCAGCGGATCGTCCAGTTTGAACTTGCCCTGGTCAAACAGGATCATCGCCGCGACTGTCGTTATCGGCTTGGTCATCGAGTAGAAGCGCATGATCGTATCCTTCTCGACAGGCTTCTTCGACTCGATATCGCGCATGCCGTAGGTCTCGAAGTGAACGATCTTACCTTTGCGTGCGATGATGGTAATCGCCCCGGCGGCCTTCTTGTCGGCGACCATTTTCTCGACGGCTTCATTCACCTTGGCCAACTTCGCAGAAGACATGCCGACGGCTTCGGGCTTTGCCCGCGGAATCTCGCCGGCCAGCCCGGCCGAAACGACAAGAAGAACCAACACAAATGCTGCAACCGATTTTCGAAAACTATTCATCACAATCTCCTTACGGCTTTTCAGGGGCGCATCTCATTCGAAAACGCCGCTCCAAGCTACCCAACCGCGTTCCTCTGGTCAATAAAGCCCCGCATGAACGCTTCCTGGCCCTTGTGCAGACCAACGCCCGGGCGGGCGGAACGGAGGAGTTCCATACCCTCGTCAAACGATCCGACCAGGCCGCGTTCTATCAGCAGCGCCAGTGCGAACAGGGCCGTCCGTCCGTGGCCTTGTGCGCAGTGAACGAAAGTCCGGCCGGGCGGCAATTGGGAAACGAGCGAGCGAAGATCGGCCGCCGATGGCGTGTCGGCGTCGAGAATCGGGAACGAAATATATCCGGGCAAATCCCTAGCCGCTTTAGGATCTTCGGCCTCGGCCACAAGATCAACGTAATTCACTACGCCCTGGGGCAACTCGGCGGCGCCGAGGCGACGCCCGATAATGATATCGCCGTTGATCTCGTCAGTCGCGTTTTCACGACTCAGCAGACACGCCATACGCCACACCACGTCAGATGCGAACATGTACGGAAAATGGACCAGTTTGCTCCAGATCGGGATCCGCCCGTCGGCGCGCTTGCCGAATACGCGCGGGCCCAAACCGGCGTATCCCGCCGACAGCGCCAAGAAGCTCAGCGACATCCAGTGCAACCCATGCCACCATCGGCCCCAACTGCAGGCGAGATAACTGACCGCCCCGCCGAGGACCAGGAATGTAAGTGCGTATTTCATTCAGTTCCCGAAACAGATTATGCTTCCGTCTGTTGTCGCTAGATAAAGATGACCGCCTGCTGCGATTAGACCGTCGAATATTGGGGTGATCTTTAGTTTGATTTCGCTTACCTTACTGCCGTCTGCTGTCGAGAACTCGCAGAAGATGCTGCCGAGGCGGCCTTCGAATGCGGCGTACGGGTCTTTGAGCGGGACCTTGTTCGGCGGACCGACTACGAACAGCTTTCCGCCAGCCAGCACCATCGACATCACGCGCACCTGGATGTCCTTCTTCCATTTGGCCGGGTTCTTTCGCGAATACCCCGAGCCCTTTTCGCGATTCGGGGCTTTCAGGATCGGCTCGTTTGTATTGGCGTCGGCGAACAGTTCGTAACTCATCTGCTCGGGGATGAAAAACGGGCTGTGCCCCCCGGAATGCCAGGCGCCCTGGTGCTTGGTGAATGCCTTTACGCCGTACGTGGTCTCATTGTCGAAGCTCAGGATCTGCCCCGATTTGGGCCCGAGGTTCGAGAAGTAAAAGCCGGGCCAGGTCTTGCTGTAGCTCCAGTACGTTCGGTCATACCAGGTATCGTCTACAAACCCCTTAGTTGACATCAGGTGCAGCCCCATCGGCCTGGCGCCAAGCGTGGTCGAACGCGGCGAGGCGTGGCGGGTCAAATCCGGATTCAAACGCACCTGGTACATGTACAGGTCTTCGCCGTCGCTTGTGAGAATGTCAGACAGGGCGCCGTCCATATCGAAAGGCCGCCCCGGGTCCTTCTTCACGTCCGGGCGCTTCTCGGATACGACCGTCTTGTGCAGCAGTTTGCCCGTGGCGGCGTTCAGACCGTAAACCCGAATCCCGCCGTCGAGGAAGCTTGAACGACCGGCCGCGAAGTAAACAATATCTTTCTGAACCAGCACCGCGCCATTGACCGGCCAGGACGACTCCAACTGCTCGAAGCCGACAATCTGTCGCTCGACGGGTGCGGCGCGGAACTTCCAGGCCAGCTTCCCGTCGGCGGCGGCCAGACAATAGACCCAACCGTCGCGGCAGCCGAAAAGCAAGCTATCGCGATACGCCGTCGGCACCGAATCGATGCGCCCGTCAGCGATAAAAGACCAGTTGGACTTGCCCGTTTTGGCGTCAAGGCAGTGAATCGTGTGTGCGTTCTTGTCGGCCACGAACAACCGCCCGCGGGAAACGATCGCCTGGGTCAACTTCCGCCCCACTTCTACTTTCCAAAGCTGTTTGGCTCCGGCGGCGATCTTCGTATCGCTGGCGCCGCTGCGGAATCGATCCCGCCGGTATACGGGCCAATCCTGCGGATCGACCGGCGCCGGTTTACTGTTTGCCACGGTGTCATACGCCGGCCCGCGGACCAGCGGATTGGCGGTTTGAGCTTCCGTCGGAGGAGCCGTAGCGTTCAGTGCGTTGAAACCCTTCAGCACCACGCCGGGGTAGCAGAAACACTGGTGCGACGGAGCGTACGTTAGCCCATTGGCCGGCATCACGCCCCAGGCGCAAACACCGCGAATCCAGTCGTGCCGCATGTGATCGTCGCCCGACAGGTCCATGAATTCCGCCCCGCGTTTGGGCAGCAGAAGATAACGTTCGGTCCCCTTGGACGGATAGCATCTAACGTGATGGCCTTGACTTATGAGGTGCGAGACCGCGATTGTCCTGGTGATCTTTCCTGTCTTGGGATCGTATCCGTTGAACCGCACGGCCGAGCCTCGTTGCCGGCCGACTCCAACATCCAACGCACCGCTTTCAATCATCGGCCAGACCGCGCCGCGAGCGCCGAACAGACCCGTCGATACAAAACAGTTGCTCGGCGCGACGGATTTGACCATCGGTCCGGTCCAGAGTTTCTTACCCGTTTCCAGCGAGAAGGCCTGCAAACCGTCCTTGGACGAAAAGAGCACCGAGCCCTGGTAGATCACCAGTATGCCGGTGTTGCCTTTGCGGAATATCTGCCCCCCGCCGGGGCCGCGAGGCTTGGTCCGCTCGGCGCTGGCTGCTCGCCACAATTCCTTGCCGGTCTTCTGGTCCAGGCACACGACCTCGGAGTAGTTGTTGTAGCAGACTCGCCCCTTGGAGGCGGCAACCGTAAGCGGGACCAGCACGTGTTTGGTTTTGTGCTTCCAGAGCGTCTTGCCAGTGGCGGTGTCGATCGCCATCACGGATTCGGGGACATCGAGCCACTTGCGTTTGACGGTTGTATCGGCGTTGTCTCGCGTGCGAACGATCAGCATTCGGCCTGTTGCGATGAGCTCGTGGGCGTCGGCGGTTTCTTCGTAGACCGCGATCGTCTTACCGGTGGCCGCATCCAGCACCGAGACCGGGCCGCGATACGAAAGCGTTACGTATACGCGATCCTTGACCGCCACCAGCCGCCGCGGCAGGACCATCGGGTTCGAGCGGAACCCGTAGTTGCCCCAGGCTCCAGGGCTCCAGTCTTTCATGTCCCGGCGCCAGAGTTTGATCCCGTTGAAGGCGCCGCGTGCGATCAGCGCCCAGCGAGGCGGGAAGCGTTTGTTCTTGTCGTATATCTGAATGATGCCGCGAAGGCCCTCGTCCATGATGCTGAACATTCGCCCGTCTGCCGACACCATCGCGGCAATGCTCGAATTGTACTCGTGGCTGCGGCACCACATCGGCCCGGACTTCCACTGCATACTGTTGGGCGGCCGGACCTTGGTGTCCTGGGCCACTGCGTTGTTGTCGGGACCGTGAAGGAAGTGCGACCAGTGGTCGATATCCTTCGGCCAGGGCTTTGTGAACTTGACGTAACCGCCGCCGACATCCGCCGCGGCGGTCGGAAGTTTCGAAACGGTCTTCTTGACCAGGGCGACCCCGCCGGGTGTCAAAACCCGGTCAATCTCGGCCGCAGCGTTTGGGAAATCGCAATCGACCAGCAGCATGTTGGCCAGTCCGTCGGCGTAAGGCAGGCGTCCGGGAGTCCATTGACGCACGGATACGGGGCCGTAGAGGTCCTTGCCGCGGATATGCTCGCGAGCTTTGCTCACGTTGGCGGGGTCCGAGTCCAGAGCGTTGACAACGAAACTGGCGTTGAGGCGCAATGCAGCGCTAAGCTCTCCGGTCCCGCAGCCGACATGAACGACAAGTCCGCCGCTGACGCCAGCGGTCTTCAGGATATCAGGCCCCTGCTCGGCTCGAACGACGCCGGCAACAAACGCACAAATGAACGCCAACACACCAAGGCTCTTTCGCATGCTCACAGTTGCATCTCCGGGAACGGTTTGTTGTCAGCGAGTCAGTTGCCAGTAACGGCGCACGGCGCGGCGCCGCTAGACGAAGGCGTTTGGCTTTCTTGCTTTTGGTTCTTTTTTATTAAGCCGCGGTTTCTATCCGTGTTTATCTGTGTTCATCCGTGGCTA
>CAYMSH010000012.1:0-34171 GCA_964392945.1 uncultured Planctomycetaceae bacterium
GGTTCGCCTGGGAGTCTCGCGAGCAGGGCTCAACGTATGCTGCGCTTATGGGCGCCATCAAGTCCTACTACCGCAAGAACCCCGAGATGCGAGCCCAAATGGGCGCCATTCTCGACGATCTTCACGCTGAATATGGACTTAAGGCCCGATTCTACAGCCTGTTCGGCGGCTGGTACCTCAAGCGTAAGATCCGTGCTGAAGAGAAGCGTTTAGCGTCCGGTTGGACCTGGGAGCCGCAGACCTGGTACGAGAAGAACCTGCCGGCCAAGGCCTTCGACGGGACCGACGTGGATCTGGCGCGAAGTTTCTCGGCTCGCGTTCAGCCCGTCGCAGATGACCCCGAGCAGATCGACCTTCCGGAAGAAGAAGCGATCACCAGCTAACGGACCCGGACGATACGGCGTTTCTGGATTTCATTCGAACATGCTGCCATCGCGTGTAAACTATACGTTCCAGTGCGCACAGAGAAAGGTCCGAAATGCATAGATTTCGTTTCCGCCCGCGATTGCTAGTACTGTTGCTGGTCGTTTTCTCGACCCCGGGCGCGAGTTTCGGCGATGATGCGCTTTTCGAGCGGATCGGCGCCGGTGGGGGCCTGTGTGTCGTTCTCGGCGCCAAAGATCACACCCTGGCCGCAGATATCGCCACGGGAAGACCACTCTTGGTTCACTGCCTGATCTCTGCTCCTGCTCCTGTCGCCGCCGGTAGAGAAGCTCTCGCCGCCAGCGGTCTTTACGGCAAGGTTTCCCTGGAGCAGTGGAGCAAAGCTTTCCTTCCGTACGCCGACAATCTGGCGTCTATGATTGTCGTTGTCGATCCGATGGGCGTAAGCCAGAACGAGATGCTCCGTGCGCTCCGCCCGGGCGGTCAACTGCTGGTAAGCGACAAGGGCAAGTGGCGTCGAACGCTGAAACCCCGGCCTGATGGCATGGACGATTGGACGCACTGGCGACACGGTCCGGACCGCAATGCGGTTTCGAAAGACACGCTCGTTGACGTGCCGGGTCGGCTGCAGTGGCTTTTCACGCCGCGAGAGGTCACCGAACGTTCGCACGTGGTTATCGCTGGCGGGCGGTTCTTCGCACAGTGCAACGGCATGCTGATCGCACGGGACGCGTTCAACGGGTTGAGTTTGTGGAAAGCTAAACTGAAACGAAGCGATGACTTCGCCTGGGAGTATCGCGTGAAAGTCGCCGCGCTGATCGTGGCTAAAGGCGATCGGGTTTACTGCCTGACCGGCGACGATAAGCTAAAGGCGCTCGATGCGGCCAGCGGTAAAACCGTAATGGTATACGAAAACGCCGGCGTTCCGCAGCACATCCTGGTCGTCGACGGGGCCTCTGGAAAAGGCGACACAATTGTCACCGCGGGCAAGAACTCGATAACAGTTCTCGACGAGGCTGGCGGAAAACTGAAGTGGCGCCATACGGCTGACAATCCGCACAACATTATTGCGTCTAACTACGCCGTGTTCTATATCGAGGGCAACGATAAGAACGGCGCCGGGTACGGGCGAATTACCGCTCGTGATATCGAGACCGGCAAGCAGCTCTGGGCCCGCGAGCATCACTGGGCTCGCCGGACCGAACTCGGCGCCTACGCTCACGATCGGATCGTCTACGAGTTGCGAAGACCGCATAACTGGCGGGAATACTACGTCAAGCGGGACAAGGAAAAAGAAGCTGACCGCAAGTATCAGATGGTCGTCATATCCGCCAAAACGGGCAAGGAAATCCAGAGGATCGCACGGATGGGCAGCTCGGCGCGACACGGCGAGTTCAGGCGGGCGTTCTGGTACAAAGAGCAGTTGCTGACGGAGAAGGCCGATCGCAAGGGATTGAGCATAGCGTTGTTCGCCCTGGACGATATGAGCAAGCCTGCCGACGTCTTCCGGGCCAACTACTCCGGAGATCGGGGTTTTGGACACTGCTATCCGCCCGTGCTTACCGAGCGATTCTACATCAACGGCCAGTTGCATTTCACCGACCTGAAAACGCGAAAGCAGACATCCAACCAGATCACGCGCGGGGCGTGCAATACTTCCCGGGCGGGGTATATTCCCGCCAACGGGATGATCTACACATTCCCCAAGCACTGCATCTGTTTCCCGATGCTCGAGGGCAATGTGGCGTTGGCTCCGGCGCGGGCCAAAGAGCCCAAAGAGACTACCGAACTGGTGAAGGGCTTCGCATGGCCCGGGCGGATGACTGATGCCGACTACGCGGACCAGTGGCCCACGTTTCGCCGCGACGCCTACCACAGCGGCGGGACCGACACGACAGTTCCCGCGAAGTTGGATATCTTGTGGTCGGCCCAGATCAAAGGCCCGGATTACTCGAAAAGGCCGGCCTCGGAATGGATCGACAGCCCCTACACCGCCGGGGCGATTACCGCGCCGGTTATTGCCGGCGGAGCTGTTTATGTCGCCCAGAGCGACACCCATCGCCTCGTTGCGCTGGACGAAAAGACCGGAGCGGTGAAGTGGGAGTTCACCGCCAACGGGCGTCTCGACGGTCCGCCCACGGTCCATCGCGGGCTCTGCCTTATCGGTTCGCGCAGCGGGTGGGTCTACTGCCTGCAGGCCGCCAGCGGCAAGTTGGTATGGAAACTTCGCCTTTCGCCTTACGATCGGCGGATATGCACTTACGGGCAGGTCAGTTCGCCGTGGCCGGTGCACGGAAGCATACCTGTTATAGATGGTTTGGCGTACGCTGCAGCGGGGATTCACCCCAACGCCGACGGCGGAATACGAGTGTTTTGCTTCAGGCCGCAGACCGGCGAAATCGTTTGGAAGAACAAGTTTGACGATCTGGGATTCAATTCGCCATGGCCCGCGCCGTACGACCCGCGCCAGAAACGCCCGGAGTCTAATCCATGGCGAACCATCAGGCCCAGGGAGTATCGCCATCATGACCTGCCGGTGCGAGACGGCGATTCGATCGCGATCTCGCGATGCCTGTTCGACCTGAAGACCGGAAAGAGGAACCTGAAGAAGACCAGCGGGTTCTATCACGTAAGGGGAACCGGCGTTCAGATGCCCCGCACGGCCTGGCGGTACGGTACGGTGCGAGGCGTGTCTCCGATCGCGGTATTCAATCGCAGTTCGGTGTTCAGCACTGTTCCCGGCATGAAGAAGATGTTCCGCCTGGACTTCGACAAGGGCGGTAAGTTCAATTCCGACTGGGTGCGTTTGACGCCTGAGGATGAAAAAGCCCGCCTTCGATTCTCCACGGTGAAGCTGTTTCGGGGCGCTTCGAAGTGGACGGTCCCGTCCGACGACAGCCAGAACCATCTCAACCGCGCGATGCTCGTCGCAGGGAAGAACCTCTTTACCGTCAGGGCCTCCGGGCTGCTCACGATCCGCAGTGTCGCCAGCGGTAAGGTTATTTTGGAGCGTAAATTAGAGCGTGCGGCGTTCGACGGCCTCGCCGCGTCTAAAGGGCGCCTGTTTGTCTCTACCGCGTCAGGCAAAATCATCTGTCTGGGCGGAAAGTAACGCCGCGCATATCTCTGGAATATCGACTTTCCCCATTGGCGAAATTGGCGATTCGTGCTACTATATAAGTGTTGAGTCCAAGAGAGGAAGACGAACAAACTAGAGCCTGTTGTGAGGATCGACTGTAAGGTCGGTAGCAGTAATCGAGGGCCTGCTCATCTCTGTAGACTGTATAGCTCGTGCAGTTGCACTGCCGCTGCGCCTGTGCGCGCGAAAGCCGGAGTTCTGAACCGTAGCCTGCGTTTCAGACCTCGTTGCTCCTGCAATTGACCAGGGCCGTGCGGCCCGGGAGCCTATTGATGAAACGCTTGCAGAGAACTCTGCCGACAGCCGGCGGCTCGCTGAACAGACTGACGCTTGCGGCGTTGCTCATAACAGTGATGTGCACCGCCGGATCGGCCTGGGCGCACACGGCGATTTCCACTGACGCCGCGTCGGCCAATGCGACAACCGGCACACCTCCGGCGACCCGGATAGTCACCATGCCGGCTGAGCCCATAGGCTCCGGCGGCGGTATAAGCTTCGCCGGGTCCCACAGTTCGTCGGTGATCTCCGGCGGCGGGGCGACGGGTTCATTCGAGACGATAATAAACCCCGGAGCCATTCTTTCACTGCCTGAGTACGCCGATGCGCTGGCGGCGTTTAACCGGGCTGCGGCGATGTGGGAGTCGCACATTTCCGACCCTATAACGATAAATATTGACGCTGATCTGGCCTCGCTTCCCAGCGGTGTGCTCGGATCGACAAGTTCGGTGCTCCTCCAGGAAGGATACGCCGATATGCGCAACGCCATGGTTGCAGACGCCGCCGGCGAACCGGACGACGCCATCGTCTCGCATCTGCCGACACTGGCCCAGTTCAGCGCGCTTCTGCCGTCTGTCACTGAAGGGACGTTTGAACTGGACGGGAACATAGTAGCCACGAAAGCCAACTTTAAGGCCCTGGGATACACCGGCCTGGACGAGGCGTTCGGAACCACTGACGCAACCATCACATTCAGCACGAACTTCAGTTTCGATTACGACAACTCCAACGGTGTCGCCGCCGGCAAGTGGGACTTCGAGACGATCGCCGTTCACGAGATAGGACATGCTCTGGGGTTCGTCTCGCGTCTGGATTATATTGATGCGCTGGCGAACGACCTGGCCGCGACGTTTGCTACAGAGGATACCGTCGCTGTCGGTATCGGAGCGCTCGACATGTTCGGTTTCGCCGACAACCAGCCCGGATCGGACCCGGAGACAAACACTGAATTCACCAACTTCCCGCGACTGCTGACCCCAGGCGTTGACAGGGTCACCGATCAAATTACGGACCACTTCGGCTCGGACGCCGAAATGCTGATGTCAGAAGGACGCTTGACCGGCGACGGAAGGCAAGCCAGCCACTGGAAAGACAATGGCCTGACTTTGAATCTTATAGGCGTGATGGATCCGACATTCGCTTCCATGCAGGTGATTCCCATCCACGATTCGGACCTGCGGGCTCTGGACCTGGTGGGATACGACATATCGATCCCGGAACCGGCTACGATGGGCCTTCTGGCCTTTGGCGCAGCCGGGGTGCTCCTGCGCCGCCGGCGGGTCAGGTAAGCTAACCCCGCCAAACGCTCGATTTGGGAATACAGGTTCCCAGCTGCGCAGCGCCCTCAATACCAAAGGCGATCCAAGAGCGATAACGGCATTTGGAAGACGATTTGACGGAAATTCTGAATTAGTGCTTTGGCAAATCGCCAAAGCGCGTTAGCATGTCTGTGTCGAATCAAATAGAGGTAGACGAAAAAAGAGCCTGTTTTGTTGTGAGGACCGATCGCTGGATCGGTAGTAGTCGTAGAGGGACTGCTCCTCTCTTGATGTATTGCTCAGTTGTATCGCTCGCGGCGGTTTTGCGCGCCGTGAGCGGTGAATAGTGAGTCCGGTACATGTATGCCGGCTCGATCGAGCTGAGACTGTTGCTCTGTGCGATGCAAGCGTGTTGTGCGTTGAGTGACTGGATAGTTAGGCGACGTGGTCCGCTATATGAGCCAAGGACCTGATCGCCATTAATGAGAAGGGAGACGGTGTGATGGAATTCGATAGAGGGCCGGGCGCGAATTATTCGGAAGTTTTCAAACGCTGGAGCGTCGCCGCAGTTTCGCTGGCGGTGATCCTCATGGCCCCGCTGGGAGCTGCTGGCTCGGCTGTCCGCTTGTCGGGGGGTGGCGACGTGTCGATAAATGCGGCCGCACCGCTGTCGGGGTATGAGCCGACCGGTTTTGTTATCGGCGGCGGCGCCTTCGATATTGAGGTCAATTTCGTCGGCGGGCTGACTCCCTCGCAAGAGTTGATCTTCAGTCAGGCCGAGGCCATGTGGGAAAGCGTAATTACCGGATATCTGCCGGGAGGGACCACCTACGAAGGTTCACTGTTGATCAATGCCGAAGGGGCGGCCATTGACGGTGTCGGCGGCGTCCTCGGCTCGGCCGGTCCATCGTACATCTGGGACGATGATAGTGATTATCTGGTTGCGATCGAGGGCGACATGACCTTCGACTCAGCCGACCTGGCCAATATGGAGACCAGCGGCATACTCGATGAAGTTATCGCACACGAGATGGGGCATGTGATCGGTCTGGGCACGCTCTGGAATCCGTCCGAATTCGGGTTTTCCGGTTACCAGGAGGTCTATGTCGAGGACTCCGGCGAGTACACCGGAGCTGCTGCTCTGGCGGCCTACAAGAGCGAGTTCAGCCAACCGGCCGCCACTTTTGTGCCTGTCGAACTCGGCGGCGGCTCGGGGACTAAAAACTCGCACTGGAACGAGGGCGACGGCGGCGGTTTGACCGGCATAACCAATGGCGATGGGAAAGACATGAGAAATGAACTCATGACCGGTTGGCTTAATTCCCCGACATTCCTGAGCCAAACTACGATCAGTTCCTTCGAGGATCTCGGCTACTCAGTCACGCCGGAACCGGCTACGATGAGCCTTCTGGCCATTGGCGGGTTACTGATCGTGCGACGGCGCAGGCGGTAGTAATCCAAAGCATGCCTCGGCAAGTCGCTGTCGTATGATCGGCGATCCGATGCGCGGTTTCTTCACGCCTCACAACACAGAGCCCTGTAGGGGCGCAACTTGCCGAACTGCAAGAGTTGCGCCCTTGCAGGGCTCAGTTCGTTGGCGGCCTGGCGCCGGGTCGGCGCTTCGGGCCTGGCATGGACTCAGGCCCGTCGGCGTCTGCGTTGGAGGCCAAATACCGCTCCGGCGGCAAGCAGCCCAAGAGTCGCAGGTTCGGGTATCTGCTCGCCGATCCATGCGCGGTAGGCGTCGACCCGAACGTCGTAGCCGATATCCCCGTAGTTTCCGAATACCTCGTTTTCATCCACGTCATCCAACGCGACGTGGATGCCTGCGATCAGCAGATTCCCCGACCCATCATCGAGGAACGTCGGGCCGCCGGAATCCTTGTCGGCGAACATCACCTCTTTGTCGGCGCCAAGCCCGTCGTATTCGACATCGCTCGGATCGTCGAAGTCTGCCGTGAGATACTCCAGGCCGGTTTCCCCGTCCGTGACGGTCTCATCGATCTCGTTGTAACCATAACGGTTTGTGCCTTTTGGGTAAGTTCCGGGATCAGGGGCGCCTATGCCGCTGACGCCGAATCCGGCCATCACGCCTTCCTGGCCGACTTCCGAGCCGTATGTCGAGGCGTCATAGAGCCCGTAGCCCGGCAGGCCGGTAGAGGCTGTTAACCTCAGGACCGCCAGGTCGGCTTCGGCGTGCATGGCGGAATTGTCGTTGTCAACGTTGTAGACGCTGGCGCCGAGAGTGAACGTGATCGCCGCGTCGGAGTTGAGGTTGTTCTTCACTGCGTGCGCTGCGGTCAGGACGTACAGTTGATCGATCAGGACTCCGCTGGTCCCGCCGGCGGAGCTGACCTTACCGACCATGTCGAAATCAGACGGCGCCGTGACTTCATGAAGGACGGGATTATCGCTGACGACAATGCCGAGCACCGGCGTCGCTATGGCGAGAAAAACAACTGCGGCCGACATACAACCGCACAACCCTCTGGGGACAGAGACTACGCGCATGATCCACCTCTGGTTTTCAGGCTCAGTTACTGCAACTACCTCATGTTGAAATGCCGCTATCCCGGACGGCAGGACTATTCCATCCAGGCGGCTCCGATTACAATCTACGTAAGTTAGTGTATGCGGAAATGTGTTCGTGTCCAAACGTTTTTTGGGGAATATTTAAGCCCGACGCGCCAACGGCCGAAGATGCGCCGAGAGGGGAAGTTGGGTTGATTTCTCGGTGTAGTAGGAGTATTATTGAGAGTCATGCGATATCTTCGTGGGATAATCTGCTGCTGGTTGATCGCTTCGGCCCCGTTGCTTGGTATGACGGGATTCGCCGAAAATGCTTTCCTGTGCTGGGGTTCCGACGGACACGTCGGTATTGAAACCCAGGCCTGCAAGACCACCTCCCAATCACCGTGCTTCGCGTCGGCCAGGGACGACCACGACGATCACGACGACCACGATGATCACGACGAGCATCCCGACTCGGCCAGCTGCGATCACGATGACGCCTGCGGGTCCTGCATAGACATTCCGCTTCCCTCGGGCGAGGCTCTCAGCCGTCTGGCCAGCACCGGCGGCGGGCTGAATCCTTCGACGGCGGCTATCCTGCCGACGCCGAGCATTACGCTCGTAGTCACAGACCGACAAACCGACAACGCCCACTGGTCTGGGGCGCCTCCCGGCGGTGACGCTGCGATTGCATCTCTTCGAACAGTTATTCTCCTGACCTGATCGCCCCTGCGCGCAGTTCTCTCTTCCGCACCTGCCGCCTCCGAAGCTTGTGGTCCATATTGGGCTCGTTCCGCATCGGCGGCGGTGATCCGCAACCGATCGAGTTAATCGGTGAAATCAACAAGGAGTTTCTCCTATGATGCTGTCCAAACTCACGCCTTTGACCGTCCTGGCCGTCTCGCTGGCGATCTCCGGATGCAGCCTGCCGCAGTGGGGCGACTCCCTGCCGGCCAGGCGTCCGCTCGGGGCCGAATTCAAAGTCTACGCTCCGTCAGGATCCCAGACTGACGCGCTGTTCGGCGAGGTCCCGACTGCTGACACCAAAGTCGACTTGAGTGAACCTACAGGCCCGTTGAATCTCCGCAGGGCTTTGTCGCTGGCGATTGCAAAGAGCCCGGAGCTGGTGGATTTCGCCTGGGGTGTGCGGGAGTCCGAGGCCCAGCAGTTGCAGGCCTCGCTGCTGCCGAACCCCGAACTGGAAACGGAGTTCGAGAACTTCGGCGGGTCCGGTAGATTCAGCGGAACCCGTTCGCTGGAGACTACCGTTGTCCTGAGCCAGTTGATAGAACTCGGCGGGAAGCGAGCCAGGCGGATGAAGCTCGCCGAGGCCCACAGCAAACTGGCCGGCTGGCGATACGAGAAGAAGCGACTGGGCGTTCTTACCGACGTAACTTCGCGATTCATAACCGCATTGGCCACCCAGAAGAAGCTGGAGTTGGCCCGGGAGGATCTCAAGCTGGCTCGCGCCGGTCTCGATGCAGTGGGCAAGGAGCTTGCCGCCGGCAAGGTAACTATCGTCGAGAAGACCAAAGCCTCAGTTGAGGTGGCTACCGGCAAGATCCGAGTCGCGCGGACCGAGCGTAAACTCAATATCGCAAAGAGCCAACTGGCCGCCGGTTGGGGCGCCAACAAGGCGAAGTTTACTACGCTCGTCGGCGACATGGACGAGATAAAGCCGGTCCCGCCGGCCGAGAAACTCGCCGCGCACCTGGAGCAGAACCCCGAACTTGCCAGTTGGGCCGCCGTAACGCGGCAGCGCCAGGCGGCGCTGGAACTGGCCAGGGCCGGAGCGATACCCGACGTAACCGCCGGTATCGGGTACAAGCACGCTCGCGGAACGGCGGATAACGATCACGCGATCGTTGCCGGAGTTTCGATCCCGCTTCCGGTCTTCGACAGGAACCAGGGCAATATACGCAAGGCGCGATACAGTCTCCAGAGGGCCAAAACCCAACGCCGCGCCGCTGAGGTCAAACTGCACGCCGACTTCGAGAAGGCCTACCAGACACTCGCCTCGGCACACGCCGAGGCCGTGGCGCTGCGGGACGAAGTCATGCCCGCGGCCGGCAGTTCGCACCAGGCGGCCGGAAACTCTTTCGAACACGGAAAGACCGGATACCTCAGCGTGCTTGACGCACAGAGAACTCTCGTTGACGTCAGGCAGCAGTATCTCGAGGCGTTGGAGGCCTACCACAACGCAGTGGCCGGAGTAGAGGGGATTATCGCAACACCGTTGAGGTCAATCGATTCGACCTCCGGAGCCGCAAAGAAAGACAAAGGAAATCAAAATGTTGATAAATAATAGAATTATCGGGGCTCTGCTGCTGGCGGCGGTGATGAATCTTGCCGCAGTGTCGCTTACCGGCTGCCGACGCAAGGCCCTTCCGGGGCACGAAGCTCACGATCAAGCCCCGAAAGGCGAAGCGCAACCCGGCCAGGAAGGACACGATCACTCCAATAGCGTTACAGTGACCCAGGAGCAGGCCAAACGCCTTGGTATCAAGATAACCCGCGCCACGCGAGGATCGGTAAGCCGGGTCATTCGCGCCCCGGGCGAGATCAAGGTCAACTCCGACAGGATGGCGCACGTGGCTCCTCGCGCCGCCGGCGTTGTGCGCGAGGTGCTGAAGGTTCTCGGCGACCACGTGAAAGCCGGCGAGACCCTGGCCTGGATCGAGAGCGACAAACTGGCCGAAGCGAAACTGGACTTCTACGCCAAGGAGACCGAGGTCGGATGTTGCGAGATCAGATTGCCGCGCGCACAGGCGATATTCGAGAACGTAGCCAAACTCACGGCGCTGCTGGCCAAAGAGCCCGACGAAGCGGAAATCCGCAAGCTCGACAAGCTAGAGATGGGCAAGTATCGCGGTCTGTTTTTGACCAGCTACTCGGCGTATATCGCTGCGCGTACGAATCACAAACGGGAGGCCGAACTGCACGCCAAGAAGATCAGCTCGGGGCGCGAACTTCTCGCGGCCGAAACGGCGATGATCCAGGCGCGAACCAAGTTCCACGCGATTGTGGACACCGCACGCTTCGAAACGCTTGTGGCGTACACAGAGGCCGCCCAGGAACGCCAGGTGGCGGCTTTCAACGCCGTGGCCGCCGAGAAACGCCTGCGACTCAAGGGCGCCGACGACGCGGCAGTCGCCAAATTGCGAGCACTTGTGCCCAAGACCGCGGGATTGAAACCGTGCACGTGCGACGATCCTAACTGCAAAGACGGACAGCTCCCTTCAGTGGCCGACACGCTGGGTAAAGACGGGCGTTTCAACCTGTACGCCCTGCAGGCTCCGTTCGGCGGCACGATTATCGCAAAGCATATCGTCGTCGGTGAATCGATTGACGAGACCGTAGAGGTATTCACTGTCGCCAACCTGTCGAGCGTCTGGGTCGATCTGGCGATCAGCCAGGATAATATCTCGCTCGTTGAGGCCGGACAAAAAGTGACGCTCGGCCTGCCCGACGGTTCGAAACCCGAGGCCGAAATCGAATTCGTTTCGCCGATTATCGCCGCCGAAAGCCGCACGGCGATGGCTCGTGTGATCCTGCCCAATCCGACGGGAAAGCTGCGCCCCGGTACGTTCGTAGACGCCGGTATCGTTGTTCCCTCGCAGGCCGAAGGGGTCGTCGTTCCGAAATCGGCGATCCAGATGATCGGCGATCATACGTACGTGTTCGTGTGGGGGCGCATGGAATTCGAGATCAAAGAAGTCAAGACTGGCGTTACCGATGGAAAGCAGATCGAGATTCTCAGCGGCCTGAAAGCCGGAGAAGCCGTCGCCTCGGCGGGGGCCTTCCACCTGAAGGCCGAATACGTCAAATCCCGAGCCGGCGACGCCGGGGACGGTCACGGCCACCCGCACTGAGCCGAGGGAGAACTACACTATGATAGAAAAAATCATCCATATAGGGATCAAGCATAAACTGCTCGCGTTCATGACCATTGTGGCGGTCTGCGCGCTGGGCGTCTACTCGATGTCCAGGCTGTCGATCGACGCGTTTCCGGACATCAGCCCGAATCTGGTGCAGGTGTTCGCCGAGGTCGACGGAATGGCCCCCGAAGAGGTTGAGAAGCTCATAACGCGTCCGACTGAAACCGCCATGCGCGGTATCCCGGGCGTCAAGAAGATCCGATCGGTCTCTTCGGCGGGGTTGTCGACGGTTAATATCTACTTTGAAGACGATGTCAATATCCATCTGGCCAGGCAACTGGTCAATGAATGCAGGAAAATGGCCGAGGAGAATATCCCCGAGAGTGTGGATATGCCTCACGGGCTGGAAATGGGGCCCATTGTCAGCGGTATGGGCAAGATACTGGCTTACTACATCGACGCGCCGGGCAAGACATCACGGAAATGCGGACCCTCCATGACTGGACCGTAAAACGTGGTATAGAGACCGTGCCCGGGGTGGCGAAAGTCGTTAGTCAGGGCGGATACGTCCGGCAGTACGAGGTGACTCTGTCTCCGGAGAAACTGCTGAGCCACGGCCTGAAGATCGATGACGTAAGCAAAGCCATAAAGTCCAGCAACACCAACGTAGGCGCCGGAATCATTGTCCGGGGCAGCGAAGAACTCAACGTCAGAGTTATCGGTCGCCTCGGGACCGTAGAGCATATCGAAGACACCACAGTAAAGAGCGGCGGCGGGAAACCTGTTCTCGTTAAGGATCTCGGAACGGTAGTGTTGGGCAGGGCGTTCCGCCGCGGCGTGGGGCTTCTCGACGGAAACCGCGAAGTGGTTCTCGGCGGGGTTTACAAGCTGCACAAGGCCAACTCGTTCGCAGTGATCGGCAGACTTCGCAAGCGAGTTGAAGAGATCAACGCATCCTTGCCCGATGGAGTGAAGATTGTCCCGTATTACGACCAGGCGGATCTGGTGTCCAGCAGCATTCTCACTGTTCGCAACGCGCTGATAATGGGACTGATCCTCGTTTCGATCGTCGCGTTTCTGTTCCTGGGCAATATGCGAAACGCTCTTATCATGGTCTGTTCGCTTCCGTTTGCGATGCTGTTCGGATTCATCTGCATGGAGCGGAGCGGTTTCCCCGGCGATCTGATCTCGTTCGGCGGGATGGCGATAGCGCTGGGCATGATCATCGACGCGACGATCATCATGGTCGAGAAGATACAGACCGCCATCGCAAGCTCCGACGGGAAACTGCATGACAGGGACCTGGTCCTGATCGCCGCCCAGGAAGTCGGCCGGCCGATCGTATTCGCCGTGGCGGTGATCGTAGTGGTGTTCCTGCCGATCTTCACCCTCGGCGAGATCGAGGGCAAGATGTTCCGCCCGCTGGCGTTTGCAGTGGCCGCCACCATGGGCGGTTCGCTGATCTACGCGCTGTTGATCGCCCCGATATTCTACCGGATCCTGCATCGCGTGGACTGCAAGTCCACCGAATACGCACCAGGCAAGATCCTTCCGATCTTCCTGAACGGATACGAGCGGATGGTCAGGGTTACGCTGAAGCGTCCGGTCCTGTTGATGCTCCTTCCGCTGGGTCTTGTGGCCGCCGGGGTGTTCGGCTTCAAGCGTCTGGGCCGGGAGTTCGTGCCGACGCTGCAGGAAGGCACCATCCAGTGTTACGCTTATATGGATCCCAACGTGTCGCTGGACGAGATCACCAAGGTCTGCAAGGATATATCCGCCCGGGCCGGCGAGGTCCACGAGGTTAAGAACGTTATCGTCGACGTCGGATACGGCGAGGTCGGGCCGCACATGCACCATACGAATTACGGGTGCCTGACGATCACGCTGAAACCGCGGTCCGAATGGGAAGACGCCAAAACTCAGCAGGACGTGGTTCAACTTGTCGAGGATAGAATCGAGCCCTGGGTCAGGGGCTCCAAGCAACCGCTGCTCGGGGTTGGGATCGGTTTTTCCCAGCCGATCGCACACGAAGTTTCAGGCCTGGTCGCCGGTTCTGGAGCTGATGTCGTGCTCAAGATATTTGGCGACAATATGGACAAACTCAAGAAGATCGCCAGCGAAGTCGAGCACGTGTTGACGGGCGTCAACGACGTCGCCGACCTTCGAGTTGAGCAGACTACCGGACAGACCCAGTTGAAGTTCGAACTGATTCCGTCGCAGCTGTCCCACTATGACCTGACCAAGAGCGAAGTTCAGGAGGCCGTCCGCCAGACCATTACCGGCCAGGTCGCCGGCGATGTGCTCGAGGGCGAGATGTCGTCCAGGATTCTTGTGCGGCTTGACAAGCGTTACCAGGAGGACCGCGAGGATACGCGTTACCTGCAGATCCTGACCCCCTCCGGTTCGCACGTGCCGCTGAGCATTCTCTCCAACCTGAAGACCGTCACAGGTTTGCGGCAGATTAACAGGGAAAACACCGAACGCTACATTTCCGTCCAGTGCAGCGTGCGCGGGCGTGATGTCGGCTCGTTCGTGAAAGACGCCCAGGCCGCGGTCGCCAAGGCGGTCAAACTTCCGCCGGGATACAGAATGGCCTGGGGCGGGCAGTTCGAGTTGCAGGAGGCGGCCAATCGCAGGCTGATTATCGTCGTTCCGGTCACGCTTGTGCTGGTTATGGCGATGCTTTATGGTCTGTTCGGGTCCATTCGCCTGGCGCTGCTGATAATGCTTAACGTTCCGCTGGCGTTGGTTGGCGGAATATGGGCGCTGGTCGCCTTCGGCGAAAATCTCAGTGTGCCGTCGTCTATCGGATTCATCGCGCTGTTCGGGATCGCGCTGACAGACGCCGTGGTGCTGATATCGCGATTCGAGCGATTGCGGAAGTCCGGTACGCCTCTGCGCGAAGCGGTCATTTCCGGATGCCGCTCGAAGTTCCGACCCGTGCTGATGACTACGATCACCACGGCGCTGGGGTTGCTGCCTCTTATTATCGCCTCCGGCGTGGGCTCGGAAATACAGCGTCCGCTGGCGATTGTTGTTGTCTTCGGGCTGGCGACTTCGACAGTGATTACGCTGTTTGTCGTGCCGGCGGTTTACGTATGGCTAGAGAGTAACTGGAAAGGCAGGTTCAACAACGAAGAACCTGATTCACTAACGCTGGAAACAGCAGAACAAAGGATAGCGGAATGAAGAAGATTGTCAGTATGTTTGCAGTATTCGCATTGGTCGGAGCCTTGAGCATCGGCTGCAACAAGCCCAATAACTCGACGCCCGAAGGCGGCGGGGGAACTCCCGCTAAGAAGAACTGGGAACCCGAGACGCACAAGCACGGTGATGGCGGAGATCACTCCGGACATGATCACGGTCCGGGCGGGCACAGCCACTAACACCAGTATCCCTGGACGCCGCGGTGCTCGCCGACGCTGAAGGCGACACCGCAGGCGTGCATGGATTTTCCGCAGGTTGTTGAGAAAGTCTCGCCGCGGGACTATCCTTGCGGCATGACCCGAATAATGAAAAGACGACAGTTCATGCAGGCCGTCGCCGGGCTCGGCGCCGCGGCGCTAATGCCCACGCTCACCCCCCCCGCCAAAACCCGCCAGCCCACGGTCCTGTTCATTGCGATCGACGACCTGAATCACTGGGTCGGATACACCGGGCGCAACCCGCAGACGCGAACGCCGAACATCGATCGCCTGTCGAAAATGGGTGTCTCGTTCTCCAACGCACACTGTGCGGCTCCGGCTTGCGAGCCGACGAGAGCGGCGCTGTTTTCCGGAATGCGCCCGAGCACCAGCGGATGCTATCTCAACGGGCATTCCTGGAAGAAGCACGTGCCCGAGGGCGTTTCGCTGAACGCGACGTTCCGCAAGGCCGGCTACTATGTCGCCGGTATGGGCAAGACCTATCACCGCAGCGCCGCAACGGGCATGAAGGCGGTCTACGCATCGGGCTGGGACGAGTATCCGCCGCTGCCCAAACCGTCGACCGGCGGGGCGCAGAAATACCAGGGTTATTTCTCGCCACTGCCGCTGGACATGAAGGACTCCGACCTCGGCGACTGGCACACGACGGACTTCTGCATCGCCCAGCTCAAGAAGAAACGCGATAAACCGCTGTTCCTGGCCTGCGGACTGACCAAGCCGCATCTGCCCTGGGCCGTGCCGCGTAAATACTACAAGATGTTCCCTCGCGACGAGATCAAGCTGCCGCCGCACATCAAAGGTGATCTCGACGACGTTCCGCCGGCCGGTCGGAAAATCGGCGTCAGGGGCGATCATCCGAGGTTCCTGAAGTCCGGACGGTGGAAGGATGCGGTGCAGTCGTATCTGGCCACGATCGCCTACACCGACATGAACGTGGGACGCCTTCTGGACGCATTGGAAAAGAGCGATCATGCGGGCAAGACAATCATCGTCCTGTGGGGTGATCACGGTTGGCATCTCGGCGAGAAGGAACGCTGGCGAAAATTCACCCTCTGGGAAGAAGCCACCCGCGCCCCGTTGATCTGGGTGATACCCGGCGTCAGCAAAGCCGGTTCAATCTGCAAACGCCCGGTCGACTTCATGAGCATCTACCCCACGCTCTGCCAAGCCGCCGGCGTCAAAATCCCCGCCCACGTAGAGGGTGAATCCATCCGTCCTCTGCTCGTCGATCCCGACGCTGAGTGGGACGGGGCGGCGATATGCACCCACGGATACATGAACCACGCCGTGCGGACCGAGCGATGGCGGTACATCCGCTACGCCAACGGCGACGAAGAACTCTACGATCACGACAAAGACCCATACGAGCACAAAAACCTCGCCGGCGATCCGGAACTGGCGAAAATCAAAACCGAACTCGCCGCCCGCCTGCCGAAGAAGAACGTCAAAGCCAAGCCTAAACTCCGCAAGAAGAGCGGAAACAAGAAGAAAAAATGACAAGCGTGAACAGACGACACCTTAGCGTTGTCGCATCTGCCTTTATTGTTTCGCTTGCCGGCGTTTTGTCGGCCGCGGAAGTTCCGGACGTTAAGTCGTTCAAAGGCGGACTCATCGTACACGTCGGTTGCAGCGACGGTGAACTTACCGCCGCCATGGGCGCCAACGACAAATGCATCGTTCACGGTTTGGACAGAGATGTCGCCAACGTAGCCAAGGCACGGCGTGCGGTTCAAGAAGCCGGACTGTACGGAAGGGTTACAATCGATCTCCTCCGGGGCGACAAGCTGCCCTATATTGACAATCTCGTGAACTGTATCGTCGCCGACGATCTCGGTAAGCTTCCGATGAGTGAAGTGATGCGAGTGCTCAGTCCGTACGGGACGGCGTGGATTGGCGGTAAGAAGACCGTCAAGCCCTGGCCCAAGGATATCGACGAGTGGAACCACTGGCTTCACGGGCCTGACAACAACGCTGTCTCGACCGACACGCGAGTCGGGATATCCCGCAAGCTGCAGTGGACCATGCCGCCGGCCTGGGGCAGGCACCACAATCTGCTGCCGAGTCTTTGCGCCATGGTTTCAGCGAAGGGACGCATTTACTGCATCATCGACGAGGCCCCGATCGCCGTAAAGGGGATCACCGCGCGGTGGTCCCTTGTGGCCCGTGATGCGTTCAACGGACTGGTGCTCTGGAGGAAGCCCATACCGAACTGGGGCTGGCGGAAGTGGTCGGCGATCCAGGTTGGGGGCACGATGCGATTCAAGAGACCTGACCAGCTTTTCAGGCGGATCGTAGCCGTTGGCGACAGGGTTTACTACACGCCCGGTTTCAACGAACCTGTGGTCGCCGTCGACGGAGCTTCCGGGAAGGTGATCCGGGAATACAAGGGTACGGAAAACACCTCGGAAATTCTCGTTTCGGGCAAGCTGCTTCTCTTGGCGAGAAATGTCCACGGCGACAAGCCTGGAAAGAGCATCCTGGCTGTGGATTCCGACACCGGAGAGATTCTGTGGGCCGCCAATGGGTACCGGGGCGTAACCTCTCGCGGTGATGAGTTGAAGAAGTTTACCGACGCATATCTAACTATCGGCGTGAAGAAGGCGTTCTTCCTGGACAAGGAGGAGATCGTTGCTCTCGACATCAAGACGGGCAAAGAGGCGTGGCGGATTCCCAGGCCGGAAATGGAAAAGGGCGTCCTTGGACACTACGATTTCGAGTTCAAGAACTTCTGCTCCCTGGTATATAACGACGGAATACTGTTCCTGGGGCAGATTGAACCAAAGAAAGACAATCTGAATAGATGGCAGCGGAAGCGGATGGAACTGCGGGCTCACGACGCATCATCGGGAAAACTGATTTGGCGACACACTGGATCGACGCTGGCTCACTTCACGCCCCCGGACCTCTTCGTTAACAAGGGACTTGTCTGGACGATGGGGACAAAGACCGTCTCGCTTGTCGGCCTGGATGTTAAGACCGGAGCGGTCAAAAAGGACTACCCCGTCAAGGACATGCTGGTCGGGCATCACCATCGATGCTACCGGAACAAAGCCTCCTCCAACTTCTATCTCGCAGGCGAAGAGGGGATCGAATACATCAATTTTGACTCCGGCAAGCTTGACGTTCATCACTGGATCAGGGGCGCCTGCGCCTACGGACTCATGCCGGCCAACGGTTTGATCTACATGCCCACACACGCCTGCGGATGCCACACCAACCAACTGATCAACGGGTTCTTCGCCATGGGCGCGGGCAAGACGGACATCCCAACCGCGCCCGGGCAGCGGTTGCAGAAGGGCCCGGCGTTTGGAACCAAGGCGGCGGGCGATCACGGACCGCGCGATTGGCCGGTCTTCAAGCACGACAACATGCGAAGCAACCGCATCGAGACCGACATACCGGCGTCGGCGTCGGTGAAGTGGAGGAAATCCGTCGGCGGTAAGCTGACGCCTCCGATAATCGCCGCTGGAAAAGTTTTCGTGCATGCGAAAGACAAGTGCGTTCTTTATTGTCTCGACGCCGCCGACGGCGAGATCAAATGGAAATTCATCACCGACGCGCCCGTGGACAGCCCGCCGACCTTCGACAAGGGGCGCCTGTTCTTCGGCACGCGAGCGGGAACGGTTTGTTCGCTGCGTGCCGGCGATGGGGAACTCATCTGGCGATTCCGCGCCGCGCCGGCTGACGTTCGACTGATGGCGTTCGACCGCCTCGAATCGCCCTGGCCGGTAAACGGCAGCGTGCTTGTGATCGACAACAAGATCTATTGCCTCGCCGGCAGGTCGATGCATCTGGATTCCGGCTTGTACTTTTCGGTGCTCGACGCCGACAGCGGAAAGCTCCTGCAGGAATCGAATCTCAAGCCCGACATCACCGTTAAAGGCGAGCTGAAGAACGCCATGCTCCCCGACATCCTCGTCAGCGACGGTAAGACGATCCAAATGAGGAGTACGACGTTCTCCATTGACGATATCAGCAAACCTGCGACGGTCAGAGGCTCAGTCGCCCTGAAGGCCAACGCCGGCGGACTTCTGGACGCTTCGTGGTTAAACAACACGTTCTGGAAATACGGGGCGGCGACCGGTCAGATGCTGGTCTTCGACGACAAGACCGCCTGTGGGATCAGGGCGTTCGGCAAGCTGATAAGCAAGTCCTACGGGCACGACATATTCACGCCGGGCAAAGGCGGTTACACCCTCTTTGCAGTCGATCTCAACAAGCCCAAACCCCGAACCGCGGTCAAGGGCAAGGGCAAAAAACGCAAGGGCTCAAGGACCAAAAGCAGGTGGGAGCTGAAAATCCCCATCCGCGCTGTTGCAATGGTCCTCGCCGGAGAATCGCTCATCATCGCCGGAGCACCCGACATAGCCGATCGGGGGGATCCCTGGGCGGCCTTTGAAGACCGCAAGGGAGGACTGCTCCAGATCCGTTCGACGAAGGACGGCGGAAAAAAAGCTCAACTCAAACTCGACTCAGCCCCGGTCCACGACGGGATGGCCGTTGCTGACGGAAGAATTTTCATGACACTCAAAAACGGCTCGATCGTCTGCTTGGGAAAATAGCGATTGCCGCGGATCAGAAATATGTCCGACAAACTGAAACTTATCGCACCTGCTCCGGAGTTGGAGGCGAGCTATCTGAGCTATGTGGCTGAGGCGAAGGCGGCTGACGATATTCTTGTTCCTTGGGTGCTGGGGTACGAGGTCGACGATTTTCCGGCGCTGTTGGCCAGGCTGCGAAACGCGTCTGAGGGAATAGGCGTTCCCGACACCTTCGTTTCGCATACGACTTACTGGACGGTTGACCAGTCCGACCGGATCGTCGGCGTCGCCAATATCCGTCACGAGCTTAACGATAGTCTCCTGCGCTACGGGGGGCACATCGGCTATTCGATCCGGCCCTCGCTGAGGGGCCGCGGGCTGGCTACGCGCCAGTTGGCGTTGGCCCTGGCCCAGGCGCATCAAATGGGTATCGCTCGCGTGCTGGTTGTCTGCGAGTTCGATAATCCCGCTTCGGCGCGCGTGATCGAGAAGAACGGCGGGGTTTTCGAGAGCGAAGCGCTTTCAGAAGATACCGGCAAGATGGTGCGCCGTTACTGGATCGAGGGGTGAATCAACGACGCGGCCTTGAACAGGTGACCAGGTGAACAGGTGACCGCAGGTGAGCGAGCCTGGCCGGATTTGTGATCAGATTTGGCTGTTTGGTTTTGCTGTTTCACCTGCTCTGTTTGCGGCCTTGGGCCGCAAACAAGCACCGGGCCCGTCGACATGTCGTCGACAGGCCCGGCAACAGGGAAAGTCCCATCCGGCCGGAAAGTCTGCAGCGATGCACCGGTCGGATGAGTTTGTTAATCGCCGCAAGGGCTCTTGCGGTTACTAGCGTAGGAACAGCATTTCGGCGTACGTCGGCAGCGTCCAGCAGCTCGAATCGACCAGCGTTTCGAGCTTGTCGCCCAACTCGCGAAGCTTCAGCATCGCCGGGATAACCGTATCGTGCTGGTACTTGGCCAGCGCCAAGGCGTCGCCGGGGACTTCGGCGCCCTTGGCTGCATCCAGATCGACTGCGGCCTGGCGGAATGCTCCCGCCGTCGATACGACTTCCTGCAGCAGACCCAGCAGTGCGGTGTCTTCTACACCGGCGGCCTTGGCGCCGTTAACGGCTGAGGCGATCTTGGCCTGGTACTTCAATGCCGCAGGCAGGATCATCGTGTGAGCCATCATTGAAGCGGTCTCGGCTTCGATCGAGATCTTCGTGGAATAGGTTTCCAGGAGTATTTCCTGGCGGCTGTGAAGTTCACGCTCGGAGAACACGTTGTACTTGCCGAACAGTTCGATCGACTCGGGGCTTGTGACCATCGGCACGCAATCGACAGTGCTGCGAAGGTTCGGCAATCCGCGAGCTTCGGCTTCGGCGTGCCACTCGGCCGAGTAGTTGTCGCCGTCGAACAGGACCGGCTTGAACTCGGCGATCATCTCAGTCAGCAGTTCCTGCACGGCTACGTTCAGGTCCTTGCCGCCTGCTATGTCGGCTTCCAGCCTGGTGGCCGCGAAGTCCAGCGATTCTGCGATCGCGGCGTTCAGTACAGTGTTTACGCCGGAGACGTTCTGGCTCGACCCGACCGCTCGGAACTCGAACTTGTTTCCCGTGAATGCGAACGGGCTGGTTCTGTTTCTGTCGCCTGCGTCGCGAGGTAGCTTGGGCAGCATCGAAACGCCGACTTCAATGCTCTCTGCAGTTGTGCTGGACTCGGCGGCTCCGGCTTCGAGCTGGCTGAACACGTCGGAGAGCTGTCCGCCGAGGAAGACGCTGATGATCGCCGGGGGCGCTTCATTGGCGCCGAGGCGGTGATCGTTGCCCGCTCCGCAGACGCTGACTCGCAGCAGTGCGGCGTACTTGTGGACCGCTCGAACCGTCGCGGCGCAGAACAGCAGGAACTGCGCGTTGGCGTGCGGCGTGTCGCCGGGGTTCAGCAGGTTCTCGCCGTCGTCAGTGGTGATCGACCAGTTGTTGTGCTTGCCCGAACCGTTGATTCCTGAAAACGGTTTTTCGTGCATCAGGCATGCGAAGCCGTGCTTGCAGGCCAGGCGGGTCATAACTTCCATCGTCATCATCTGGTGATCGGTCGCCAGATTCGACGTCTCGAACGTCGGCGCCAGTTCGTACTGTCCCGGGGCCACTTCGTTGTGGCGGGTCTTGATCGGCACGCCGAGGCGGAGCAGTTCGTATTCCATCTCGGCCATGTAGCTCAGGGCCCGTTCGTTGATGGCTCCGAAGTAGTTGTCGTCGAGCTCCTGTCCCTTCGGCGGCTTGGCGCCGAAGAGCGTTCGGCCGGTAGCGACAAGGTCAGGACGGTTGACGTAGAAGTTCTTATCGACCAGGAAGTATTCCTGCTCGGCTCCGACAGTTGTCAGCACTCGCTTGGATGTCGTGTTTCCGAACACTCGCAGAACTCGAATCGCCTGCTTGCTGAGAACGTCCATCGATCGCAGCAGGGGGGTCTTTTTGCCCAGGGCCTCGCCGGTCCAGCTCAGGAACATCCTCGGGATGACCAGGGTCGCGCCGTTGGGGTTGTCCAGGATGAACGCCGGGCTTGAGGGATCCCATGCGGTGTATCCGCGTGCTTCAAACGTCGCACGCAAACCGCCGGAGGGGAAACTCGAGGCGTCCGGCTCGCCGCGGACCAGGTCGCTTCCGGAGAACTTGGCCATCACTTCGCCGTTGTCTGTCGGGGTCACGAAGCTGTCGTGCTTCTCGGCGGTGCTGCCTGTCATCGGCTGGAACCAATGGGTAAAGTGCGAGGCTCCGTGCTCCAGGGCCCAGTCGCGCATCGCCAGGGCTACTGATTCGGAGATAGCCGGGTCAAGTTCCTTGCCGGCCTTGATGGTTTCCTGCAACTTCTTGTAGACCTTGATCGGCAACTTGGCTCGCTGCGCCGAGTCGTTGAATACGTGCTCGCCAAACACGTCGCTCAGTTCACGGGTCTTGTAATTGACCACGCCGCCTACGGTCTTGGTTCTGCATATCGCTGCGATTGCGTCTTGTCTAACATTTCCCTGTGTCATTTTTTTATCATTCAGACAAAAAAAAAACTCGACTCTGTGGCCCGGCTTTCTTATCCGCCGGACCGCCTGGTCGCCAACACAGCGATCAAGCTTATCGAGTCTTCATTATTAGCATTTAAATCGCCAGCGGCATGAACTTCCCTAACTGGCTTTACCAAAAACCCTTGGCTGCTTCGGATGAATAAGCCCGGGCCCTTTTTCGGATAACTCTCTGGTATGCGATCGTCTGGAGATCCAGGCACGGATCCACACTCCCCACGGGCATATACCGTGCCAAACTCACGGTATGTAAGTAAAGTGTCGTAAAATAAGAAGATACATCAAATGAATTCGCGCGCCAAAAGTGACGTAAATGTAATACAGCGGTTTTGTGTGTGACAATATTGTCGTATTATCCAGTATTCGCGCCAAGCCACAAGCGGCACGACTCTGCTTTCGCGTGGGTTCTGTAGCGATCGCCGCTTGCGGCGTGGCGTCGCTCGGAGATGAGGCTGCAATAATCTGTTCAGAGTTTCGATCTAACCATGTATGATAGTCGCGTTGCGAACCGCCTGGTCCTGACTGTCGCCTGTGAGGTCCGAGCAGGAATTTACTTCTACCGAATATAAGGGAGTTGCACATATGAGTCAGACGACATTTGGATTTCGTACTGTTGTTGTCCTTTCAACTCTGCTCTTGGCGGTCGCCGTTGCTTCGGGTGAGTCGATTACCGCCAAAGCCGTTTACGACGCCACGGGCGTTGAAGGCGGGCTGGTGGTTCACATCGGCTGCGGCGACGGTAAGCTCACTGCGGCTCTGCGGGCCAATGACAGCTACCTGGTCCAGGGCCTCAGCACAGACGCAGCGGCCGTGGCGGGGGCGCGAAAGTCCGTACATGCCGCCGGTGTCTACGGCAAGGTCACCATCAAACAGTTCGACGGCTCGCATCTGCCGTACGCCAGGGACACCGTCAGGCTCGTGGTCTCGGCGGGGCTCGGCGGGGTGAGCACAGATGAAGTCACAAGGGTCCTTGCGCCTGATGGCGTGGCGTATGTCGCTAAAGACGGCAAGTGGACAAAGACCGTAAAGCCGCGTCCCGACGATATTGACGAATGGTCCCACTTCCTTCACGACGCCAGCGGAAACGCCGTGGCCAACGACAAGCAGGTCGGTTCGCCCAGGGGCCTGCGATGGGTCGCCGGTCCCAAGTGGTGTCGCTCGCACGAAGTGCCCAGCAGCGTAAACGCGGTAGTCACGGCCGGCGGTAGGATCTTCACGATCTTCGACGAATCGGTAACCGGCGTGACGACAAAAGTACCGCAGAAGTGCAAGCTCGTCGCACGCGACTCGGCCAGCGGAGTGCTGCTCTGGAAGGTTCCGATGCGCAAGTGGCAGCCGGAATACGGAACCGGAAAAGGCAATCGCTGGTACATCCATCACACGATCCCGCGCCGCCTGGTTGTCGATGGAGATCGCGTTTACGTTACGTTGACTTTCCGCGACGGTCCGGTTTCGGTCCTGGATGCGGCCACTGGTAAGATTCTTATCGAAGAGTTGCCGGGCACCAAAGGCGCCGATGAACTGATCCTCTGCGACGGCGTGCTTATCGTCAAGGTCCCGAACAAGGGTCTGGTTGCTGCTGAAAGGCGCATCAGTAAAGACGCCCTGGACGACGTGCTGGTCGGCGTTGACGTTAAAACCGGTAAGCAGTTATGGCGTAAAGAGAAGATTCGGGTGGTTCCTTACGCCTTGTCGGCGGCCGATGGAAAGGTTGTCTACCACGACATGGACGATCTGGTCTGCCTGGACATCAAGAGCGGCAAAGAGGCCTGGCGTGCCCCGAACATTATCGGTTCGACTGCAGGCGCGGCCAGTACGCTGGTGATCAACAGCGGCGTGGTCCTGTTCCACGGAAACGGCAAGACCCCGATACCCGGAAAGGTCGCCGTCAATCCCGCCAAGAAGGCTCCGGGCAAGAAGCCGCGCCGCCGGGTGCGAACCGGAGTGCAGGTCACCGCCTTTGCGCTGGACAGCGGCAAGTATCTCTGGACCGGGAGCGGCTCTCGCGGGCGAGCCCAGGCGTGCCTGCAGCCGGCGGATCTGTTTGTGACTCGCGGCGGGGTGGTCTGGTGCGGAAGTTCGCTTGCCGGGCGGGACATCAAGACCGGAAAAGTCGCCAAGCAGTTGGCGATCGCCAAGCTGATCTCGCCGGGTCACCATGCCAGATGCTTCCGCTCAAAGGCCACTGAACGTTTCCTCATAGGCCCCAAACGCGGCGCCGAATTCATAGACACCCTCGGCGACGAGCACATGCGAAACGACTGGCTCCGTTCGCCTTGTTTCACCGGCGCTACGCCGGCCAACGGGCTGTTCTACACGCCGACGAGCCAGTGTTTCTGCTACCCCGGCGTGCTGGTGACCGGGTTCCTGGCGATGTCGTCGGATTTCCGGGAGACCGTAAAGCCGAATACTGACCCCAGCCTGCAGCGCGGGCCGGCATATGGAAAGGTCGCCGGCGGTAAGAAGGCTTCCGGAGACGACTGGCCGATCCACCGCCAGAATATCAAGCGGAGCGGATCGACTAACACGGCGATTCCCGCCAAGCTGGGCAGATCCTGGGAGGTCAAGCTGGCGTCCAAGGGATCGCCGCCGGTTGTCGTGGGCGATCAGCTGTTTGTGGCCGAGAAAGATACTCATCGGGTTCGCTGCCTCAGCGCCTCAGACGGCAAGGATATCTGGAGTTTCATCGCCGGCGGGCGCATCGACTCGACTCCGACTATCGACAAGGGCCTGGTGCTGTTCGGGTGCCGCGACGGGTCGGTCTACTGTCTGCGTGCTTCTGACGGCGAGCTGGTCTGGCGGTTTTTCGCGGCGCCAGGAAAAGAGCAGATATTCTCGTTCGGGCAGATCGAATCGGTCTGGCCGGTGCATGGCAGTGTGCTTGTGGTGAACGACGTGGTCTACTTCGCCGCGGGACGATCGTCGTTCCTCGACGGCGGAATGCTCGTCTACGGCCTGGAAACGAAGACCGGCAAGGTGCTCTACACCCACGTTCTGGAAGGCCCCTGGCCCGACATCAAGAAAGATGTCGGCCGGCCGTTCGCAATGGAAGGGGCTCTTCCCGACCTGATCGTCAGCGACGGCAAGGACCTGTACATGAAGCGGATCAAGTTCGATACGAAACTCAACCGCATCCCGGTAACTCGCGAGAGCCCGCTGGGCGAACTCGGCATGGGCGTTAATCATCTCGTCGCCACTGGCGGGTTCCTTGACGACAGCGGTTACGATCGTATCTACTGGATGCACTCCAAACGCTGGCCCGGATTCAACATGGCCCAGCATTCGCCGAAAGCCGGTCAGCTCATAGTGTTTGACGACACCACGACTTACGCGGTGAAGTACTTCTATCGCCGCCACCAGTGGAGCCCGTTGTTCATCCCGGCCGGGCAGGGATACCTCCTGTTTGCAGACGACAACGACAACGAGCCGGAGTTCATCGAACGCGGCAAGAAGACGCTCGACTGGCTGCCGAAAGGAGCCTCCTCTGACAAGCACCGCCGAGGCGGACGCGGCACTGACAAGGGGACCGGCTTCATTCGCCGCAATCCCGAGAAGTGGCAGACGCTGATCCCGCTGCGCATCCGCGCGATGGTGCTGGCCGGAGATCGTATCTTCGCCGCCGGGACTCCCGACGTGCTGGATCCAAAGGACCCGCTGGCTGCGTTTGAAGGACGAGCCGGAGCATCGCTGCAGGTCTTCTCGACAAAGGACGGTTCGAAGATCGGGTCCTATCCGATGAAGTCCGAACCGGCGTTTGACGGGATGTCGGCCGCGTCGGGGAGACTGTTCTTAGTCACGAACGACGGCAAGCTGATCTGCTTCGCCAAGGCCGGCGGAAAATAGTTCGTAATTACTCGGCTGGCATATGCTAAGATGAGTTGTTCGGTTTATCGGTAAAACGCCGATATTCGGCGATAAAGTGCTCTGCGCGTGCGTTCTGTACTTTATGGATCTGTCGAGGGCGAAAAATGAAGACTTCGCTCGCGCCGAACAATATAATAAAGAACCGTTACCATTTCTGCAAAACGGTCACTAACAGGCTGCAAGAAGACTAAGATTGCCGGCGCCGCAACGAGGGCGCCGCTTACTGTACGTAATTTGTCGAGGGTGAATATGAAGACGGCGATTATTTCCGCGATTCTGCTGACGGCGAGTTTTGCCGGCGGCGCCGTTCCGCCTGCAAGCGCCAGGATCGACAGGGCGGTTCTGTCAGGGCTTGGCCAGTTGAAGATACCTACGTCGAAAGTCTGCACTGACGCAGTCTTTGTGCGCCGGGTCTATCTTGACATGATCGGCACGATTCCGACGGCCGCCGAAGCCAAAGCGTTTCTGGCCGACAAGAACCCCGCCAAACGCAGCGAACTTATCGAACTGCTTTTCAAGCGTCCGGAGTTTTCGGACTACTGGGCCAACAAATGGTCCGACCTGTTGCGCGTAAAAGCCGAGTTCCCGATCAACTTGTGGCCCAACGCCGCACAGGCGTATCACCACTGGATTCGCACCGGCATCAAAGAGAACAAGCCGTACGACAAGTTCGTTCGCGAGATACTCACTTCCAGCGGCAGCAATTTCCGCGTACCGCAGGTCAACTTCTATAGAGCCCTGCAGAGCAAGGAGCCCGAGGCGTTCGCGCAGACCGTGGCCCTTACGTTCATGGGAACCCGCGCCAGCAAGTGGAAAAAGGACCGCCTGGCCGGCATGGCCGTGATGTTCTCGCAGATCGGGTTCAAGAAGACCGCCGAGTGGAAAGAGGAAGTAGTTTACTTCGATTCGCTCAAGGCCGCCAAGAACGCCGCTTCCGGATCGCTGAAGAAGGCGATGTTCCCCGACGGGACGCCGGCGCGGCTTACCGAGTCCAAAGACCCGCGAGTGGTCTTCGCCAATTGGCTGACAAAGCCCACAAATCCGTGGTTCACGCGAAACATCGTCAACCGCGCGTGGTACTGGCTCCAGGGACGCGGCATCGTTCACGAGCCCGACGACATCCGAGCGAACAATCCGCCGAGCAATCCCAAGCTGCTGGTCCTGCTGCAGCGGGAGTTGATCACCTCGAAATACGACATGAAGCACCTGTTCCGGATCATCCTGAACTCCAAGACCTACCAGCGTTCGGCGATTCCCGCTTCGAAGCATCCCAAGGCCGAAGCCCTGTTCGCCCACTACCCGATCAGGCGCCTCGACGCCGAAGTGCTGATCGACGCGCTGTGCCAGATCACCGGCACTACCGAGACGTATTCGAGCCTGATCCCCGAACCGTTTACTTTCATACCCGAGGACTGCCGCTCGATCGCTTTGCCCGACGGCAGCATAACCAGCCCGTTCCTGGAAATGTTCGGCCGGCCCCCTCGCGACACCGGACTGGAGTCCGAGCGCAACAACAAGCCCACGGGAGCCCAGCGGCTGCACATGCTGAACTCCAGCCACATTCGCAACAAGATTGAACGCAGCAAGAAGCTGCAGGCGGCGATGCGCTATACCAAGGGCAAGCCCGCCCAGGCGATCAGCACGCTCTACCTGACGATCCTGTCGCGATACCCGACAGAAGACGAGTTCAAGATCATCAGAGAATACGCCCAGGCTCAAGGCGCCGTCGCCCAGCCCAAGTCCAGTACCAGGGCCGGGGCCAAAGGAAAGGCCAGGCCCGCCAAGGGCAAGTACAGAGGCAGGGGCAGGACCGCCAACCCCGTGGTTCTGCGGACCGGATTGATCGATCTTACCTGGGCTCTTATTAACAGTTCAGAGTTTCTATACCGACATTAAGAGTAGTAACTAACCACGCCGACGAGGTGATGCAATGAGTGATAAGAAAAGTTCCAGCACGCCCAGGCCGGGCGCCAACGTGCGACTGTCCCGACGGGAAATACTAAAGGGCAGCCTCTACACCGCCGCCGGGCTCGCCATGGCCGGTCGATGCGCACAGGCCTCTGCGATTACCGCCCCTGCGCCGCTGAAGGCCAAAGCCAAGTCCGTCATCCAGATATGGATGTGGGGCGGCCCGTCGCATATCGACACGTTCGACCCGAAACCCGAAGCCGGCAACGACTACTGCGGTCCGCTGAACAAGCCGATCGCCACGAACGTTGACGGGATAAGGATCGGTCAATTGCTGCCGGGACTGGCGAAACTGGCCGACAAGTATTCGATCATTCGCAGCATGAACCACGGTAACAACGGACACGAAACCGCGTCCTACATGACCCAGACCGGCAGGAAAGCCGGCGGGCGAGATGTCTTCCCGTGCGTCGGCGGCGTGGTCTCGCTGTTCAAGGGCCGCAAAGCCGGATACAAGGGTCTGATCCCGCCGTACATCGTGCTGACCAAGCCCCAGGGCCGATTCTCCGAGGCCGGCTTCCTCGGCTCGAAGTACAAACCGTTCGCCACTGGCGGCGATCCGGGCAAGCGGGAGTTCCTCGTAGAAGGCATCGCCGCGCCCGGGATCACCCGAGCACGCCAGAAGGCCCGACGCGAACTGATGCACAAGCTCGATAAACTCGGCGGCGCGTTGAAGAATGATCCGCGGATCAAGGCCCTGGCCAAGAGTGAAGACGAGGCTTACGACCTGATACTCGGCGATGCGGGCAAGGTGTTCGACCTGTCGACGGAGAAAGAAGAGATTCGCGAGGCTTACGGCATGAACACGTTCGGCCAGTCGTGCCTGATGGCGCGTCGACTCGTCGAGAAAGGCGTTCCCTACATCACGATCAACTACACCGGCTGGGACACCCACAAACAACACTTCCAGACCATGCGTCGCAAGCTGCCGAATCTGGACGCTGGGATGAGCACGCTGCTGACCGACCTGTCCCAACGCGGTCTGCTGGACAGCACCATTGTCTGGTGGGGCGGTGAGTTCGGCAGGACTCCCAAGATCGACTGGAAACCGCCGTGGAATGGCGGACGAAGCCACTACGGGCGAGTCTTCTCCACGGTTGTCGCAGGCGGCGGATTCAAGGGCGGCCAGGTGGTTGGGTCCTCCGACGCCAAAGGCGAAACCGTAAAGGACCGTCCGGTCTATCCGTGGGATCTGATCGGCAGCATGTACGAACTGCTGGGTATCGATCCCAAAGCCAAACTGCCGCATCCGCAGGGAAGGACCCTTCTGGCCACGCCGTCAGAGTCCGACGGATACAAGATCGGCGGGCGTCTTTCCGAGATCATGTAATCTACCGCGGAGCGTGTTATGAAAAATCTATTGCCAGTGCGGACCGCTCTGTTAGTCGCGGTGCTGCTTGTCGTCGCCTGCGTAGCCGGAGCCCAGGAGCAGATCTCCAACATTGGGTACGTATACCCCGCCGGCGGGCGTCAGGGCGATTCGTTCGAAGTCACCGTGGGAGGCCAATTCCTCAAGGGCGTTAACGAAGTGTACTTCTCCGGCAAAGGCGTCAAGGCCGAGGTCCTCAAGCACATCATGCCGATCCCCAGGAAGAAGCTGATGGACCTGCGGAGGAAGCTCAACATGCTTCAGAAGGCCCTTCCCATGTCGGACAGGCGGAAGTCCTACAAGCTCAAAATGGTGACCATCGCGCCGAAGTTCAACGCCTACGCCAAGGAGATCGGTCTGAAGGATATGGACCTGAAGACCTACTTCGAGCTGATGAAGAAGCTCAAGGACCCCAAGGCCCAGCCTAACGCTCAACTGGTCGAAAAGGTGATTCTGCGAATCAAGATTTCCTCCGACGCCGAGCCGGGACCGCGCCAGATGCGGTTCAGCACGGCTTTCGGGCTGTCGAACCCGCGGATGTTCCAGGTCGCCGAGTTCAAGGAATACCGCGAGACCGAGCCGAATGACAAGACCGCCGACACCGCGATAACCGGATCGCTGCCGGTCGTCATAAACGGACAGATTATGCCCGGCGACGTAGATCGCTTCGAATTCACCGCACGCAAGGGCACTCGCCTGGTGGCCGCCGCCGACGCTCGCGAGCTGATTCCCTATCTCGCAGACGCCGTGCCGGGATGGTTCCAGGCCGTCCTGTCGCTCTATAACGAAAAAGGCGAGCGTGTCGCCTATGCCGACGACTACCGCTTCTGCCCCGATCCCGTGCTGCGCTATCTCGTGCCGGAAACTGGAAAGTATGTCCTGGAGATCAAGGACTCGATCTACCGCGGCCGCGAGGACTTCGTCTATCGAATCACGCTGGGCGCCCCGCCGTTTGTCGATAGCATTTTCCCGCTCGGCGGAAGGGTCGGAGCCAAGACCGTATTGCAGGTCCAGGGCTGGAACCTGCCGGCCCAGCGCGTGCGGATCAGTAACAAGGACGAGGAGCCCGGCGTAAAGACGATCTCCGTCGGCAGGGGCCGGCGAGCTTCGAACCGCGTTCCGTTCGCCCTGGACACGCTGGCCGAGTGCCGTGACGTAGAGCCGAACAACAGCGTCTCGTCGCCGCAGAAGATCAAACTTCCGACGATCGTAAACGGGCGCATCAACCGGCCGGGCGACTGGGACGTTTTCGCCTTCACCGGTAAGAAGGGCGACGAAGTCGTCGCACGCGTACAGGCCCGCTCGCTCGGCTCGCCGGTGGATTCATTGCTGAAACTCACTGATGTCTCCGGCAAGACGCTGGCGGTCAACGATGATTACGAAGACAAGGGCGCCGGTCTGATAACGCATCACGCCGACTCGATGTTGAGCATGAAACTGCCGGCCGATGGGACGTATCTGCTGCACATCGGCGACACGCAGAACAAAGGCGGGATCGACTGCGGTTACCGTTTGCGTGTCGGACCTCGCCAGCCTGACTTCGCCTTGCGAGTCACTCCGTCAGGCGTTTCGGGCCGCATGGGCGCCGTTGTGCCGATAACCGTATACGCGTTGCGGAAAGACGGTTTCACCGACAGCATTTCGCTGAAACTGCTCGACGCCCCCAGCGGTCTTGTGCTCAGCGGAGCGAAGATCCCCGCCGGTCAAGACAAGCTGACGCTGACGATGACAATGCCGTACAGTAAGCGGGCCATCGAGGCGATGAAGCTGAACCTTGTCGGTCGATCAGTCATTAATGGCAAGACCGTGACCCGCCGCGCCGAGCCGGCGGAGGACATGATGCAGGCGTTCTTGTACCGCCATCTCGTGACGACAGAGGACTGGATGGTGATCCCGAGCAAGAGAGGGCGATGGAGCCCTCCGTGGAAAGTCCTGAATCCCGGAGTGATCCGAATCGCCCCCGGCCGGACTTCGACGGTCCGCTTCGGCGGCTACAGGGGCCCGGGAGGTTTGAAGATCCAGTTGGAGTTGAACAATCCGCCTGCCGGTCTGTCGATCGGCAAGGTCGCCACAGGACCTCAAGGCGCCAGGACATTCGAACTGAAGGTCGATCCGACCAAGGCCAAACCCGGCGCCAGGGGCAATCTGATTGTCAATGCGTTCACGATGCGTTCGCCCAAGAGCAAAGACGGCAAGAAACGCCCGCCGCGCCGCATGTCGATGGGCGTGCTTCCTGCGATCCCGTTTGAAATTACAGGCGGCAAGTGAATCGAACAATAGAAACGGAGCGGCGACAATGATCTCACGCCTACGGCCCACGGCGATTATCCTGCTGGCGATCTGCTCGGCAATATCCGTCGCTCGGGCCCAGGAAGGTCCGCACATCGGTTATGTATACCCCGCCGGTGGACAGGTCGGAACAGTTGTCGAGGCGTCAGTCGGCGGCCAGAATCTCAAAGGCGTTACCGGAGCTTCGGTTTCCGGCGGCGGAGTGAAGGTCAAGCTCATCAGTCACGCTCCGCCTTTGAGCAACGATCAGATCGGGGCTCTGGCCAGCCGCGTCAGGCAGCTCGAATCGCAGTACAAGCGGATCCCGGAACACCTGCGGACCGGAGGCAACACTTACGAATCTCTGGTGATCGAACAGTTCAAGAACTACGCAAAAAAGCAGGGCGCCGCGCGCATGACGCCGAGACAGTTCCTGGCCCTCAGGGAGCGGCTCAGCGATCCAAAACGCCAGCCAAACGCCCAGATCGCCGAGACCGTTTCGCTTAACCTCACAATCGCCAAAGACGCCAAGCCAGGCCGCCGGGAGATACGCCTGAAGACATCCTCCGGGGTGACCAATCCGCTGGTCCTGTATGTGGGCCAACACGCCGAATACGTCGAGACCGAGCCGAACAACAAGACCCCCGGGCTCGGCGCCGACAAGCCGCTGCCTGTCGTCATTAACGGTCAGATCATGCCGGGCGACATCGATCGATTCGAGTTCACCGCGAAAAAGGGCATGCGTCTGGTTGCGATCGTGCGTGCTCGCGAGCTGATACCGTATCTCGCCGACGCCGTGCCGGGCTGGTTCCAGGCCTCGTTGAAACTCTCGGACGCAAACGGCAAGGAAGTGGCCTACACCGACGACTTCCGTTTTCACCCCGATCCGATCATAAACTACGAAGTGCCGGCCGACGGAAAGTACGTCCTGGAGATCAAGGACTCGATCTACCGCGGCCGGGAGGATTTCGTCTATCGCATCACCGTAGGCCAGTTGCCGTTTATCACCGGCGTGTTTCCCCTCGGCGGACCGGCGGGCGTCAAAACGCCGGTCAAGATCGCCGGATGGAACTTGCCGCGGAAGTACATGGTGCTCCAGCCGCCGCAGACCCTCCAGCGAACCGTTCCGATCACGCTGACCAGTGACAACTGCACGTCAAACCCCGTACCGTTCGCTGTCGATACGCTGCCCGAACGCCCCGAAGCCGAACCGAACGACAAGCCCTCGCCCCAGGCGATCACGCTTCCGCAGATAATCAACGGCCGCATAGACAAACCCGGCGATTGGGACGTGTTCAGCTTCACCGGTAAAAAGGGCGACGAGATTGTCGCCGAGGTGCTCGCACGTCGGCTCGAGTCGCCGCTGGATTCGCTGCTGAAATTAACCGACGCTTCTGGGAAGATGCTGGCGGTCAACGATGATTACGTTGACAAGGGCGCGGGCCTGGTGACGCATCACGCCGACTCGCGGATCAGCTTCAAGCTGCCGTCTGACGGCAAGTACCAGGTGCATCTCGGCGATACGCAGCACAAAGGCGGCCCGGCGTACGGGTACCGTCTGCGAGTGAGCATAAGGCGGCCGGACTTCGATCTGCGGGTCGTTCCATCAGGGATCAACGCCAAGAGCGGCATGACTGTGCCGATAACGGTCTACGCACTGCGAAGGGACGACTACACCGGCCCGATCGCACTGACGCTCAAAGGCGTTCCGCAGAGTTTCGTTCTCGGCGGCGGCGACATACCGGCCGGTCAGGACAAAATCCGACTCACGCTGACAGTATCGAGAATCCCGCGGTCCGAACCGTTGAACATGCGGCTGATCGGGACTGCTACAATAGGCGGCAAGGAAATATCGCGTCAGGCCAAGCCGGCCGAGGATATGATGCAGGCGTTTCTGTACCGCCATCTGGTTCCGGCCCAGGATTGGGTCGTGACGATCACCGGCGAGCGGAAGGACAAGATCAACTTCACGGTCCTGGCCGACGAGCCGGTAAAGCTCATTCCCGGCAAGCCGGCGCACGTGAGGATCGGGTGTCCCAGAGGATTGGCCGAGAAGGGGATCAAGCTCGTGCTGGACCAGCCGCCTAAAGGCGTGAAGATCAAGAAGGTCCTGCCCGATCAGCGCGGTCTGCGCGTGGAGTTCGATGTCGATGCGAAACTGGCCAAGCCCGGCGAAAAGGGCAACCTGATCGCTATCGGCACCTTGAAATACACCTCGACTTACTATTC
>CAYMSH010000013.1:0-32456 GCA_964392945.1 uncultured Planctomycetaceae bacterium
AAGATGTTCGGCCCAGGCTTTACGGACGCGCGGCGGCCAGGAGAAGACCGAGGCTTTGGCTCGATCGTAACCTTTGAGGTGCCCGGGTTTCTTGCGATCCGATGGGCGAACGTATTTCCACGGCTTGTCGCCGAATATCTCGGCCACGAGTTTCGCGATCGCCGGATCGTATTCCTTCAGTTCTTTGCGCGTGTCTACGTGGTTATGATCGTGGTCCGGCTTGCGGTTGGTGTCGAACCATGACTGCACGGCCTCGGCCCAGTATTCGGCGCGATTGTTGGCGGCGTACTTCCCCTTCCACAGGCCCTTCTTCATTGCGCTCTTGTAGGCTGTGTCGAGCCTCTTGTCGAACGTTTTGTCGACGGTATTGAGGCCCATGTGATGTATGGCGTGTGCGAATTCGTGTATCAGGATATTCTCGCTGATGTACGGGTCGCCTTTGTACCGCAGCAGGTTTTCCTCGCCGCAACTTGTCGCCGGTCGGTGCGGCGTTGCGCCCAGGCCCCTTGCACGCTTGTCCCAGAAACCCTTTGGTTTCAAGTCGCTGTGCTCCGGCACGTCAGTGGTGAATTCGTTTACGCCCATGACGACCATGCGCACTTTGTTGGCGGCTAGCGCCTTGCCGATGTCGGGACGGTCTTCGAGCATTTTGCCTATCAAATACGCCGCCTCGAGCATCGCGTAGTCGGAGACTTTGTCGGAACTGACAATCGCCACGCCGCCGGCGCTTATGTACTTTTTGTAGAAAGGGTCCAGCTTCAGCGACTTGACGACGTCTTTCGGCGGGGCGGTGACCTTGCCGGTCGTGTCGGCTTTGCCGCCCGCCCCGTGCAGCGGGCCGATGGAAATCGCCATGCCAAGCGCAATAATCAACCCCGTAACAGTCAGTTTTCCGGCAGTTTTCATCTTGTTTGCTCCCGCGGGGCTACAGTCGCCACGGTCCTCTCATTGGTCTGTCGATCATGCGGTTGCCTTCTTCGCTGTTGGTGAACCGCTCTGTGGCCGGGTCCCATTTCAGCTTTTGACCGGTGCGCATTGCGATGTCGCCCAGCAGGCAGGCGGTGCAGGAACGGTGCCCGTTTTCGATCGGCGCCACGGTCTTCTTCCGCAGGCGGATGCCGTCGATCCAGTTCTGTTTGTGGTTCGAGTTGCGGTAGAGCTGGATTTCGTCTGGTCCGATCACTTCTGTGAGGAGTGATTTCGGGTTAGCGTCGATGAAGCCGCGCCTCACGAAGACCCATCCCCTGTCGCCGATGAACTTGACGCCTTGCGGATGCACGCTCGTGTCGCCGCAGCTGAGCGGGATTTCGCCCGGGTAGACGTAATTAATGTGGAATTTCCCGTGAACGTCCCATAGCCCGTCAGTGGGGAACACGCCTTTGCCTTCGATCCGGATCGGGCCGGAGTCTTCCATGCCCAGGCCCCAGTGCGCGATGTCCATGTGGTGTGCGCCCCAGCCGGTGATCATTCCGGCGCCGTAATCGGATATTCGCAGCCAGCCGGGCCGGCCGTAGTTCTTCTCGGGGTGTACGCGTTTTTCGGTGTAAGCCTTCCACGGCGCTGGTCCGAGCCACATGTCGTAGTCGAGGTTCTTCGGCACCGGCATGACCGGCTGGACCGTTGTGCCGGGGTCCGTACCCAGGCCGACTTCCACGCGCAGTAGTTTTCCGAGCCTGCCGTTGCGGGCGAGTTCGCAGGCGTGGCGGAAGCGAGTGTCGGACCGCTGCTGGCTGCCTACGTGTCCGATTCGTCCGTATCGTTCTACGGCGTCGGCCAGGGCTCTGCCTTCTGCGATTGTCAGGCTCAGCGGCTTCTGGACGAAGACGTCCTTGCCGTTGCGGACCGCATCGAGCGCCGGGAGAATGTGCCAGTGGTCCGGCGTGGCCACCTGAACCGCGTCGATATCGTCGCGAAGTGAGACTTCCCGGAAATCGCCGCACGGTTTGCAGCCTTTGGACTTCTGGTATCGATCGGTCATATCCGCTGCCGCTTTGGCGCGGTTCGAGTCCACGTCGCACGTTGTCAGCACCTGCACGCCGGGTACTCGCATGATGGCTCCGAGATCGCCGCGGCCCATTCGTCCCACGCCGACACAGCCGATAGTCACGCGATTGCTCGGAGCCTCGGCGCCGAAAACCGACGAGGGAACCACCGTCGGCAGGGCGGCTGCGGTAGCAGCGGCCGCCGCGGTTGTCTTCAGGAAGTTACGACGCGATGTTTTATTGATTGCCATTGGGTATTGCCTTTCCTCTTGCCCGCTCAAAATCGGGCGGATAATCGTAATTATAGATTATCCTCTCACGAGCCCCAGATACAAGGTTTACTTGTGCGGGAATGCGTCGTCGATCGGCTTAGAGGCCAGTTCGGCCAGGAATTCTGCGATGCGCCCGCAGACCAGTTCCAGATACGCATTGCCTCGCTGGGGCGTCGCGCCGGTTGGATCTCCCGCTGCGCAGTGATCGTTTATGCGATCGAAGCGGCGGGAGGTCTTGACCCATCCTTGCCGAAGGGCTTCGAAGGCGAATTCGCGGGTTTGTCCGTCTCCTGCTACATCCGGTTCGACGAGTTCCGGGAAAATAGACATCGCTACTGACGTTTCCAACTGGCCGGCGTGATCGTCGGGCCGATCGAATATTTCGTCGTATTTGTCGCGCCCGACGGTCCACCAGTCGCAGATGAACACGTGAACGTCCAGATCGCACTGTATCTGGCGGATCAGCGGGGTGAAGCTGTTGCCGCCGTGTCCGTTGAGGAGCACGATCTTGCGTATTCCGTGGGCCAGCAGCGATTCGATGATTTCGCGGACCATCGCGTCGAGCGTGGCCTGGGAAACGTGGATCGCCATCGGGAACGCCATCAGGTTGCAGTCTACTCCGTACGGCAGGGTCGGCAGGCAGATTACCGATTCGCACTGGTCCCACGCCATGCGGCATGATTCGCGGGCGACATGCGTGGTGTGCAGGAAGTCCTGCCCCTCCGGGAGGTGCCGGTTATGCGGTTCGATCGCCCCGATCGGCAGGACCGCCACTTCGTAATTTCGCTGCGAAATGCGATGCATATTCGTGGCCGTCAAATCCCATTCGTCGATCATAGGTGCGTTCTCCGCAGGGTTACTGGATTTCCGGCATCGGTACGTCAAGGCCCTTTAGCTGTCGGGCCTGTTCTTTCGGATCGTATACGCCGTAGAAGATCGCGTTGCAGTCGATCCATGCGGCGATGCGGCGGATGTTGTCGCTTGAGAGCTTGACCTTGTAGTGTCCCTTCGGGTCGCGCAGCAGTTTTATCAGGCGGCTTCCCGGCGAGCCGTACATCCCTCCCGGCGGGGTGACCTGGATTACGTTTCGTGCGCCAAAGCGGGGGACCAGCGCCTCCTTGGCGTTCTTGGGGTTGGTCCCGGCTCCCCAGAAGTTCCTGTCGGCGCACAGCGAGATATACGATCTGGTAAAACCCCTCAGCGGGGCGCTGGTCAGGTCAATGTTCTTCTTGGCCTTCGTGCCCGGATGGCATTTGATGCAGTGTTTGTCGAGCACGGGCTGGACTACCCGCATGAACGAAAACGTTTGTCCGCCAAGCTTGCCCGGGTCGATTTTCGAAGCCGGGCGCTTCATCGCTATTGTCCGTCCGGTCGCCGGTACTGACTCCAGCGGTTCGTGGCATCCGACGCAGGAGACCTTCTCGCCCGGTTGCAGGTAGGTCAGCGACCGCATGGTCTGAACCGCCAGGCCGTCTGCGTCGAGGGTCTGGAACAGTATCGGTATGCGGGCCGGCACGATGAACCTGGCCGACCCGTCGGACTCGACCGGTACGGTTCCGAGGATCGCCCGGGCGTTTTCCTCCTGGGCCAGTCCGACCGCGGGGCGATCGTTCAGGTTGGTGGTTTTTGGGAGGATCTGGATGATCCGCAACTGCTTCACCGTTCCGCGTTTGATGCCGCCAAGTCCGCGGTAGACGTCGCGCATCATCACCTCGCCGATCGGCGGGGGGTTCTTCGGCAGGTTTCCGGTGACCACCTGCGGGCGTTTGCGCGGGCGCAGGGGACACGGGCTGGTGCTGGAGATGTCCGGGTCGCGGTAGAGCAGTTCGCGGTTCCCGAATGCGTCGATCAGGTAGAGCCCGAGTGCGTTTGCGGGGTTGGCGCCCGGTTCCCATACCAGGGGCAGGGGTGAGTAGGCGGCTATGAAGTATTTTTCTGACAGGGGCCAGGGGGCCGCGTAGTACTCCTTGATGTTCCTGGTCTCGGCTTCGGGGAAGCGGACCTCCGGGGTGATCCGCGTCAGAGGGGCCATCCCGTCGCGCCCCAGCGACGGATCGACCATCACGATGGATCCCGCGGTTATCGAATGGTGCGCCGATGCGGTGAATACGATCTTGCGGGAATTGGGGATCGGTTGTATCTGGAAAGTGCAGTGCGGTTTTGGCGTGGCGTTTCCCCATACGGCGACGGGGCCTGTTCCGTCGGGGCGCATCGACCAGAGGTTCTGGTGGGTGACGGCGTCGCGGTCGATGTAGTCCCAGCGGGAGTAGAGAATTCGCCCGTCGTTTGCGACCGCGGGGAACCATTCGTTTGTGTCGTGGAAGCTGAGCGTGGTGATGTTCTTGCCGTCGGCGTCCATCCTGTGGATCGTGTAGACGTGCCATTTCTTGCCGAACTGTCCTCCGAAGCATCGCGAGTATCCGCGTCGCCTGGTCGAACAGAACGCGATCCCTCCGTCGGGAAGGTACGTCGGCATGAGGTCTTCGTGCGGCCCGCTGGTAAGCTGCGTGAGCTTGGCGGAGTCGGACTCGAACGCGGTTTTCGGATCGATCGTCGCTTGGTATACGTCGTAGGATCGCAGATCGTTCTGGAGTTTCTTCTGGCAGTCGACGTACGAGAAAACGATTTTTCCGGCATCGTAATCCAGTCGCGGCGCCAGGACGTTTCCGCCTTCGAGCTTGCCGTCGAGAATGTCGCGAACCGCCAGCGATCGCCCTGGGTCCTTCAGCACGAACAGGCCTCCGCCGGGGCGGGCGCGCCAGCCGAAGTACTGCATAACCAGATGGCTGTACGAAGTCGGAGCCCGTTTGCAGAACAGCAGCGGGCCGAAGTCCATCAGCGGATTGGCCAGTGCGATCCGGCGTTTGAGCCAGCGGATTTGTAGGTAATCGTTTTCGGTTAGTTGTTCGAGTCGCTGGGCTTCGGCAGCCAGGAAGCCGGCGTCGCGACTGGTGCGAAGATCGCCCAGTAGTTTGCGGGTTTGGGCGATCTGTTTTGCTGCGGCGGCCTGGAGGTTCTCGCCGTCCTGTTGGCGCCAGTCGAGTTGCACCATGGTCCAGAGCTGCAGTTCGGCCCGGTCGCGCGGTTCGGTCTCGACTCCCGTCATGCGAGCGTGAGCGGATATAAAGGAACTGTTCGCATTCGGCTCGGCGCTCAGAAGCTGTTCCAGGCGTTTCATCCCGGCCAGCGGCGAACCCCTGTACGGCGCCATCAACACCTTGCCGGCTCCGATCGATCCGCCGGGGGCGAGTTTCTGTTTTACGCCTTCCATGACGAGGGTCACGTCGAGGCGCCCGGACTTGGTGCGGGCGATATCGAACTGCCAGTGTGACTTCGGCGATACTGCAAACGCCACTCCGCTGGTGTCGGCGCCGTTTGTGATTATAAAGCCGGGAAGCTGGCCCTTTTCTCGCGACAGGGTCACTGGCGTCCCTGGGGTCGGGGCCGCGTCGATCAGTCCCAGATCGCCGCTGAATGCGTGCACTCGCGGGATCTTCATTTTGCCGCCGGCGTTGAGCTGCATTTCGTATGACCAGGGCGACTTGACTCTTGCCGATGTCACGAACTCCTTCGAGGCCTGGTGGGTCTTCCCTGATGCGTACGTTATCAGCGGGTCCCAGTGTGTGGTGTCGTAGAATATTCGCCCGTACTTGTGGACGATGAAGCGAATCGTATCGCCTTTGGCCAGCTTCAAGCTGAGCTTTGGCTCGACGCCTTTTGCATCGTTACCGGCGATCTTCGCGGTCCATACGGTCTGTGCATTGTGGCGAACCATCAGGGTCACGCCGTCGCCGCCGCCTTTGTTGGTGTCGGCTTTGAATATCCGCCCGGAGACGGTCACTCTCCCGCCGGCCGGAGCCGTGAAGCATCGTACTGACGGAGTGTTCACCCCGGGATGATGCCAGTCCCTGCCTACTCGCGTCCAGTCCGGTCCGGCGTAGTATGTCGACCCATGCCACTTGTCGTTGCGCCATTTCAGCGGCTGGTAACGCCCCGCGTTGCGGGCCGATCGTGTTTCGAACACCCAGCGGCCCAGGACCGCTCCGTTTATGTGGATCTCCTCCTGGCAGGTGTTGGACAGCTCGATATCTGTCGTGCGAACACCGGATTTGTCGATGGATGTCTTGTGGACGACTTTCTGCGATTCGTCTTCGGCCGGGGCGGTGTCGCCGTCGCGCAGGGTGTCGATCAACGCGCCGCCGCGTGCTCCGGCGGGGCCCGCGGCCAGCACTAGGCCGGCCAGGATTAACGCGAGTTTTCTCACGGTTCTACTCCGCAATTATCTCCAGACCTGAAATGACCGGCGGGTGTTTGCTGGTCCCGTCTTCAGTCAGGTCCGACGGTTTGAACTCTATCGAAAGCGTACGATCGACGCTTACTCGGCGGAATTCCTTGACGACTGAACCGCCGGCCGAGGCGATGTCGAGCTTCTTCAATGCAACCTTACCCTGCAGCGATATGTCGAAGATTCGCTTGCCGGGCCTGGTTCCGCTCGGCTCGATGAAGTGCAGTCGCAGCGTGTAGGGCTGGGCCTTGCTGTTCTTGCCCTGCAGCGGGATTGAGAGTTTCGTGACTCCGCTGGCTCCTGATGCGTAGACCCACGTTTCTATCGGGCCGGAGACTTTCAGGAAGTCGGAGTTTCGCGAGAAATATCTTCCGCCTTTCAGCAGTTTGGCGTCGATCTTCGGGTCCATCACGAGCCTGCCTTTGTAGGGGCGCGGATGGGCCAGCCAGATGTTCCCGAGGGAATCTTTCCTGTCGCCGGGCGCTCCGAAGTTGATAGACAGACGCTTTACCGGCGTCATGTCGCCAGGGGCGCTGTACATGGTCCACTTACCGCCGGCCGGGCGGGGAATGAAGACAGTGGTGCACTGGATCGGGTTGGGGCAGACGCATCCGGAACTGGCCTCGGGCATCATCACCAGCCCGTTTGCCGGAATGCAGTTGATCCAGCAGCCGGGTCTCTGGCCGCCGAAATGCACCGTGCCGGAATCGCTTTCCAGATCGTAGTAGCCCGCAGTCCCCGAGCGGAAAAACAGCATGTGCGGCGAGGCGGCGATATTGCCGCAGTGGTGCCCCGGTCGGGCGAACTGCCAACGGGCCGTCGCTTCGGTTATCGGGTGGCTGCGCATGTATTCCTGGCCCGTGCGGAGATCGTGGGCCCACGGTTCGGCGATCACGCGATCGCCTACGATCAGGGGGCGACTCCTGTAGCCCTTGTTGCCGGACCAGAGCATTTTGCCATCGTCGCCGGAAAGCGCGATCAGGCTGCGTCGCGAGAACTGTCCGGCGAAGAACTCGCGCCAGAAGTGACCGTTCCAGGGCTGGCCGGCCAGCAGGACCACGCCTTTGGAGTACATCATTGTTATGTCGCCATGGGCCTTCGTCACCGGTGGGATGCAGTCGGCGATGAAGATCGGTTTGGCCCATTCGGTCTTGCCGCTTTCGGCGTTCAGGCAGACGACCAGCCGCACCGGGGGTATCGGTTTGCCCCGCGAGTCCTTGTAGACCTTCTCCTTGTCTTTGTCGGGGCGAGCTTTGAGGCCTTCGGTTTTCTGGGCGTTAGTTACGGATTTATCGACGTAGAAGAGTCGTCCGTCGCCGATGCTTATGGTCACCGTCATCAGTTGCGAGGTCTTGTGGGTCCATTTGGCCTTGCCGGTCTTGACGTCTATGGCGAAGATGCGATTTGTGTTGTCGCTGCCGTAAAGAATCTTGCCGACGCATGCGACGTATTCCCATGACTTGGCTTTGCCGTCGGCATTGGCCGGGATCCCGTATTCCGCCAGTGTCTTGCCGCTGGCGGCGTCTATACGCAGGCATTTTGTCCCGACGACTACGAACAGGCTGCCCATCCCGCCAGTCAGGTTCGATGTCCTTGTCTTCAGACCGAGCCTCATCGCCCCGGCAATGTCCCGCTTCCACAGTTCGACGCCGTTGTAGGCGTCATAGGCCATTATCACGTTCTCGCCCTGGACGAACATTTTTCCGTCGAACGCCAGCGGGGCGGCGGCCGATGCGTGGCGGCTGGGCATCTGGCCCGGTCCCGGCTCGCCGTACCACAACAGGTTAAGCTGGCCCTTGACGATTCTGTCGTCGCCGCAGCCGGAGTTGTCGGCTTTTCCGTATTCGTGGGCCCAGGAGCCTGCTCCGCTGAGGGGGCCGCGCGTCACCTTTACCTGCGAATCGGCGATCGAGACGCTCGAGACGGTGTCGCCTGTGCTTGCCAGTTCTCTCCGCATCGCTGCTGACCAGGCGTTGAGTTTCGACTTGTCGGATTGCATGACCCGCGCCACGCCTCCGCACGGTTTGAGCATTCGCAGCAGCTCGGCCGCGGGGGTTGACGCATCAGTCGAAACTATCAGGTTTGCGAAATAGTCGCTGAAACCAAGTGCGTCCAGGCGTGCGTTAATCACTGTCACTCGCGCTCCGTAGACACCGGCGGCCGACAGCTTCCGCCGGGCTTCGGCGGCGGCTTTGGCGTCGGGATTCACTACGTAGATCATCAACTTGCTGCGTTTGGACAGTTCGTAGGCCAAGCGTCCGGTACCTCCCAGCACCAGGCCGAAGCCCTTGTCGGCGCCGGAAGCCTTGATCAACTGCTTGGCCAGCGTTTCGCTGGGGTGCGACGACGCCCCAGACGGGTAAACGCTTGGGTCGGCCTTCTGGACGATCCGTCCTCCTGCGGAGTTCTGCGCCGAGGTGAAGAAAGCTAATTGGCCCTTGTCGGTGCTGACCAGGACATTGCCGTTTGCGATCGCCAGGCCCTTGGCCGTTCCGTTGACTTTGGCGGACCACACCTTCTTGCCTGAGGCGATGTCGAAACTAAGGGCTTCGTTCTTGCCGCCTACAATCAGCACGTTCTTGCTAAGCGCCATCGCTCCGGTATGCGTGCACTTGGCTCGCCACTTGACTGATTCGTCCCAGACCTTCTGTTCGTCGGCTCGCTGCTTGAGATACTTCTTCATCGAGGCCTGCTGGCCTTTCGTCGGTACGCCCGGCCTCTTGATCCACTTTTCGTAAGCGATTCGGCGTTTGAGGCTGTTGATCTTCTTGTCGACAGACGCGAGCTTTTGCGAGCCGCGTTTCTTTGTCCAGTCGGCCCGATCCAGGGCGACGACTTCGGTTCCGCTGAGTATGTAGGCGATGTCCTTATCGACGATCATTCGCTGGGCTTCTTCCGACATCTGCAGCTTGCCGGTATCTGCAGTAATCCCCAGCATTCGCTCGGTGCCGTTGTAGAGCATATCTCCGGCCAGGAAGCTGTATGTCCCGCCGAACAGACCCGTGCGGCGCCAGACGAACTTTGTGTGCCTTACGAATCGTCCGTCGGAGCGGTTGAACGTCGCCGGCATGGCCCGTCCCGAGGCGACAAAGAGCTTGTCTTTCGAGGCAACCATGTATCCCTGCGGCGAGATGTCGCCCAGGCCGCCTTTACCGAAACCGTTGTTCTTCCAGAGGAGTTTGCCGTTCTCTGCGTTTACCGCGTAGAGATTCATGCCTTCGGCCGGGAAGACTCCCGCGCCGAAATACGCCACGCCATTGTCAACGATCACGCCGGTCCGCACAGGACTGATCGAGATCATCTTGCCGTTGCCCAGCACCATCCGGTTGGACTCGGCGGCCCGGAATATCCATATCGGTTTGCCGGTCTTGGCGTCGAGGCAGTAGACTTTGCCGTCGTCCGATCCGGCGTAGACCTTGCCGCCGGCTACTGTCGGAGCCAGGCGGACCGGGCCTTCGGTGAAGAACCGCCAGCGGATACCGCCGACGGGATTCGTATTGAGGCAGTAAATCTTGTTGTCCGCCGACGAGGCGAAATAGACCAGTCCGCCGGCTATGACGGGGTGGAAAGTGTCGTCGAAACGCATTCGAGGCATTTCCAGATTGCCCTCGACGACTTTCGGCTGCGGATCGCCCCATGCGTGCGAAGGTTCGTGCAGCGGCGAGAAGGTCCACTGGAAAGTCAGCGGCGTTCGCAGCGTGTCGCTCGATATTCCCGTGCGTTGCGCATCGTGACGGTAACTCGGCCAATCGTCGCCGGATGCGATCGAAACGAGAGTTACGACAAACAGCAGGGGTAGAATCAGATGTGCCGGTAGCGTTGATTTGCGGTCCATATGCCGATAGGCTCCTTACGCCGCGAATTGCGGCGTCGCTATTGTAACATCTGGACCGCGCGGAACAAGGGCGATTCAGGCCCGGCGGCGTCGCAGCAGAACCGGAAGGCCCAGAGCCAGCAAGACAATCGCTGACGGTTCCGGCAGCGGGGTGATCGCTACTGTGGGATTTGAGTCGGCGTCGAATGTTATGCCGATCGGCGACATCATGAAGAACGGCGACATGAAATCGAACACTTCTTCATAGCCCATGACTCTGAACTTGTCGGTGTCTTCCGGCAGGATCAGCAGATCATCGTTCATCCAGCCCTCTTCGTAGAGCGTCCACTGGCCAAGATCGTAGTCGAAGACGTAGACGTCGAAGAAACCGTCGCCGATGTCGGGAAGTTCAACGCCAGTTGCCGCGGCGCCGTTGATTTCCACGAGATAGCCCGGGATGTGCTCGTTGGTGTTCATGTTCCGGTTACGCGTCGCTAGCCAGAGCGGGTCATCTATGCCGAGTTCGTCGAACTTGTCGCTTAAGTCGATCGGATCGAAGTTAAACGGCGGGTCGCCGAACATGTTCGGCGGCGTCATGAACTTCGAGGCCTTTGAGCCCGGGATGTCGGCAAAGCCCATGTTCCCGTGAAGGGTGGTGTTCATCCCGGCGGTCCACATGTTGTTTTCCGGCGGGCCGTGGTTCAGGTATATCCCGTCGGTGTAGATCCTGGCCGCTACGCCGCCCATGATTCCAATCGTGTCGCCGAAGCGGGCGTCAATTGTTATGTTGGCGTTCGGGTCGATATCTCCGTCGACACCGGATTCCCAGACGACTTCATCGTTTCGCAGGATCATGAAGCTGGTGTTGTCTCCGGCTCCGACAATGTCGCCGTACATTGAGGTCGACAAGTCGGAGTAGTCGGCGCCTTGAGATACGCCGTTGACCTTGGCTTCGGTAGTCAGCGTCATGTAGATCTGAACGCGGATGTAGTCTCCGGACTCCTGGTCGAAGTCGAGGTTTTCGAGTAGTTCGTATGTCAGAGGCCCGTCTTGGGCGAATCCGTCGTCGCTCGTTGTTGATTCAACGTAAGCCGGGCTGAGTATTCCGGGTGAATCCACTGAGAAGTTCAGATTGTCGAATTCATTTTTCAGGCTGGTTGCGGCGAAGAGCTCGGCCGACATTTCAAACTCGGCGCTGCCGTGCGGTATGTAGATGCCGAACTCCGGAATGAACGCACTTGGAGTGTCGCTGGCCCAGCCTGCGTGATAGGGCTCGCAGAGCCCGTAGCCGGGATGTTCGGCGCCTTCAACGTTGGCATAGGGCCGGATCGCTACTCTGTCAACATCGTTGGGATATGTCGCCGTGACGTTTCCCGACTCGGAGTCGGATGTTCCCGACAGCGTTACGCGTGCGTTGTAGTCGCCGCCTCGCAATCCGCCGGAGGAGTAGACGAGATCTCCGGCGTGGGCTGCAACGGCTCCGGCCAGCAGGCACGCCATGGCGATTGCTGATGTGGGTGTAATGCGAACTGAATTTCTCATCTGTCGGCCTTTCCCAGTACGATTGCGCAAAAATGCTGTCGATGGGAACTCGGCCGATGCGGCCTGGTCCAGGAAGACCCAAGCGAGCGATGCTCGTTCCTGACCTCAATTGAGAATATAGCTCTTGCCGCTCCCTAAGCTGGCCGGAGCAACTAAGATCGTACCATGGAATAACGATATCACCAAGCGGAAAATCGAGTTACTTTTGCAGGCGACGGCGTCTGAATATCGCCATCGCGCCTATCGCCATCAGCGCCATGCTCGCCGGTTCGGGGACCTCTACGGTGTCTATCGACAAGTTGGGCTGGTCTTCGTACGAGAGGTATTCGACAAGCATCGGATAGGGGCTCGTCGGGTCTGGTCCCGCTTCGATCTGCAGATAGCCGTAGTGCGTTTCGTCGTCCAGCAGGAACGACATCGCCAGGAATCCCGAACTCCTGAGCCACTGGTCCGAAAGCCCGGCCGCCGGTTCGTAAGTTCCCGCCGGGCCAACTGTTTCTCCGAGGCCCAGCATTCTCGCTCGGCCGGAAGCGTCGGCCCACACCCCTGTCAGCGTCGTGTCGCCCAGATCGCTGATCATGCTGTCGATAAGATTGCCGAACTGCCCTTCAGTCGGCGTGTCGCCGGTCTGGAAATAGGCTTTCAATATTGTCTTGTTCACTACTGGCGCCGGTGTTACCCGAGCCGGGCCCAGAACGACAAGAAGCCCGGCCAGCACCATTGCGACGGTAACTCGATTGATCATAGTTGATCTCCTGTTGTTATGCACCCGGCGCCTTAACCGGCGTGTTCCATACCAGAAACGGCCGAAATCCGGTTTATATGCGCTATGCTCCAGGCAAGACGTGTGAGCTGTGACGCTCCTGCCTCATGTTCAAGACCGACCGGCTCTGGTCGGATGCGACCCTTTCCAATACGCCTGACGGGCCGACTAATAAACTCTATTCATGAAATTGAGATGATCTACGGAAAAATGGAAATTATTATCACGCCTCGTTGTGACAACGCGGCGAATGAAGAACTCGCCGATGGCTATCTGCGGGCTGTGAATGCAGTTAATGAGTTAATCGCTGATGGCGAACGGCTTTCGAACGAATTCGACTTTCTCGCCTACGAGTTTGTCGATTGCGATTTCGTCGCTGGCCATATCGGAGATTACGACGGCTTTGACCTGGGGATTGATGGATTTCATCGCCAGCAGGACGTCGCTTCCGTTCATGTCCGGCATCAGCGCGTCGATGATCACCAGTGCGATATTGGCGTAGTGCAGTCTGTAGTATTCGATGGCTTCTATGGCATCGCCGCACATCATGACTGATTGCCCCGCGGCGGTGAGAATGTGTCCGAGACACTGGCAGGTGTCCTGTTCGTAGTCGACCAGCAGGATTGAGTTCTCAGGCAGTTGCCTTTCCGGAATGGTCTCTACGCCAGCCTCGGCCCAGCGGCTGAGGATATCGAGCTCGTGATCTGTGTGCGCCATTGGAGCATCTCCAAAGTGGTATTGTAGGCGCTGTGAGATCGAATAATGAAAATATCCGCTGACTGTTGCGGTCAGTTCTTGGTCATCTTCGTCCGCCGAGACCGAACGGGTTTAACTCGCGGAATACTCCGGAAGTACTGTTCGGTGAAGATCGGATTGATTCGATTGTAGAATTTTATGGTCAACTCGGTTTTTTTCCGGACAGTTTGGTGCTTGTCAACATTGGCCCAGAAACTCGGCTCGTTGGCGAAGAGCGCCGCGGCGTAACCATTGACGTCGTTTTCCAGGGAACTGGTCGAGTATTTGACCAGGAATCCCTGGGCCAGCAGCGTTTTGCTTGTCGCCAGCAGGTTAGTCTTTCCCTTGCCGTCGATGGCTTTGGCTCCTCCGTCGCGGGCTCTGATCCTGTCCCACGAATTCGGTCCCAGATACGCGAACCCCTTGGGGTTAATAGCCTTCCACGCCTTCATGTCCAGGTGCTTGAGGTAGCGATTCATCAACAACGTCGAGTACTCCTGGTGAAACACCGATTCGATGAACTTGTCGCTGTAGCCCGTGGACTTCCCCTGCACGACAACGTAAACGGCCTTGGCGGACGCTGTTCCGCCGAAATTCATGCGGCGGTAGACCTTCAGCCCGCCCAGGGCGTACACGCTTTTGTCGCCGAGCGTGGCCTTGATCACGGCGTCGGGGTACTTGGCCAGTGATCGCGATATTACTCTGCGTGCGCGATCCTTCTGGGACGGATCGATCGGGCTGGCGGTCTGGTAAAACGGTGCGCGCAGCCAACTTTTTGGAAATACCTCCGGCCCGGACGCGAAGGATATCAGGTGATCGAAGTTCCTGATCCTGCGTGAGGGCCTGGACGTTGTCGACGGTTCTGCGAGGCTGCATGAGAGAATGCAGCCTACCGCGATCGCTAGCACTGAGAGCTTCTTGATCAACATCAGGCGCATCCCTCCATAGACTCTCGCAGGCCTTCGAGCAACTGGAACACTTTGCGGGCCTGGTTCTCGCTGAGCGTGCCGGTTCCGCAGGCCGGCGTGAGTATCGCACGGCGGTGCAGCAGATCGCCATCGAGGCCCTTGGCCTCAAGCGAGGCCAGGCATTCATCGAACCGATGCGTAAGCGACTCGACGGTTTCGTTTATGACATCGACGGATGTCGGGACGATTCCCCACGCTATCGATCCGCCGCGATCGAACAGGGCGGCCACATCGTCGGCGTAGAGCGAAATTGCAGTTCCGAACTGGTATGCGTCGAAGTTGACGACGTCCGGTTTGCTGCGGATGATCACTCCCCAGTCGCTGTTTCCGCATACGTGCACCCCGGCGATTCCGCCGGCCGCTCGGATCGCATCGAAGACCTCGCCGAGCATGTCGGCGACATCCTGGGCCGAGATGTACAGGTAAGTGCTAGATCCGTACGCCGCAAGCGCCGGTTCGTCCAGGAACATCAGCACGCGATCCGTCGCCAGCGGAGCCAACTGCTCCATCTGCCACAGTGCGTTGCGAGTCAGCATTTTAACGGCTGCATCTCGCAGTTCCGGATCGCTGTAGATCGGCTGGGTGTCGGCGTTGTGGATACCAATGGTGAAGGAGATCGGTCCGACAGTGTGTCCCTTCACGATGGGCCAGGTTCGCCCGGCGGCCTGTCGGATCATGGCGGTAAAACCCGCGGCCGAGGCGTCGTCAAGTGCGAAGGGCTGGAGATCTTCCGACAGGTAGGCCTCGTAGAAGCCCTGGAGCTGCTCCATTTTGTTCGAGGCGTCGAACGTCACGATCTCCTCGTTATCGTCTATCGTTACGCAAGGCATGGTGTGAGCGTATTGCGGGATGATCTGCTCGCGGAAGCATCGCCTGGGGAGTTGAGGCCAGAACGGGATCGAGACGCCTGAGTCTATAACAAAGCTTGCTGCGGCGTCGGGATCGGCCAGCGGAACGCTGCCTATTCCCGTGGTGATCCCGGATGGTTCGAAGATGTCGCTCATGAGGTGTTTTCCTGGCGTGAAAAATCAGCGAGGGGCTGATCGTATGCGAACAGCCCCGCGAATAGTTTCGGTGTTGTTACGCGCGTCTATTCTTTGGCCTTTGAGGAGCCGAAGATCATTTCGGGCTTGCTGAACTGGACGTGATTGTGATACGTGGCGTATTCGCTGACGATGGCTCCGTTGGGTCCGGCTCTCATGAAGTGCCATGATTCCGGATCGTTGAGCGTGTAGATTCCGCCGGCGTTCATCTTGACTACGTACTTGGACTTGAACCAGGCTTCTCCGTAGCCCGAGGGCTGGTCGGCCTTGGCCATCTCGCTGATCGGGGTCTCTTTGTCTTCGCCCTGGTGCTCGCCGAAGAACTCGACTGAACCGTGACGGATGTGCCATGTTTCCATCTTGGGTCCGTAGCCTTCGTGTCCGCCGGTGTGGCTGTGCTCAGGGAGCATCTGTCCCGGCAGCAGGTAGATTTCGTGTCCGAGGTATCCGAAATTCGCGTCCTTGTAGTCGCCTTTGTAGGATTTGGAGCCGAGATCGCCGAATTTGGCTTTCTGGTTCTTCCAGAAGACTCCGCCCATTCCCAGCGTCTCGAAATCGCGTTGCACGAAATCGGCGACCCAGAACGTGTCGGTCTTGAGAATCGCCGGGATGGGGTATCCGTAGCTCTTCATCATCGCGTAGTAGGCGTCCTTGGCCGCTACCGCGTCGAAGGCTCCGTCGGCTTTGTAGAATGCTGTGTTTCCGGGATTCGTTACCGGTGTCAGCGGCAGGCATCCGCAGCCGACCTGTTTGGCGCAGCCGGAAAATGTGATCATTGCGAGGCTCAGGCAGAGCATCGCGGCACAAGCGGTGAACAGACGTCGGTTTGAGTTAGTCATTTTTGGTTCTCCTGTTCTGAGTTCGTACGAAAACTGTTCGGCTGTTCCAGTATAGGCTTCGCGGCCGGCAGTCCAAGAACATTTGGCGGAAATATGAATTGCTAATTCCGATCGACATCGGCGGCTGCGGCCTTCTTCGCTGCCTCGGCGGCCGCGGCTTTGGCTGCGGCTTCCTTGGCCATGGCGGCGGCTTTGGCTTCGGCGGCTCTTGCTTTCATTACTTCCAGGCGTTTGATTGCTTCGGCCCGTCGGACCGCCGGGACAGCTCTGCCGTTAAACGGATCCGGCGGAGCTGGGATCGCAGGTTTGGGGTCTGTCGGTTTTGGGGTAGGGGGTTTGGGCGCCGGTTTCTTGGTCGGTTTCTTGGTTGGTTTCCTGGTCGTCTTGTATCCGGCGGGCTTGGGCTGGTCGATCTCGACGATGTGTCCGACGTAGACGTCGAGCTTCGGCCCCGGGATGATCTGGAAACCGATGGTGTTGCCGACCAGCGTGCCGTCTACCGTCGTTCCGTTGTGGAGCTTGATGCGCAGGATCCCGAGCGAGGCGCCGTCGGGGATCGTTAACGAGGCGATATCGTCGCTCTTTACGCTCACCTGCTCGGCGTCGGACGTTTCTATCTTGATGACCTTGTCGGTGATTCGTCCGTTCAGGATATCCTCGTTGCGGAGCCGCAGTTCGCCCAGTTCGGCTCCATCGCTCGGCGCGGTCGGCAAGGCGAATCGACGCGTGAGGTATCGTTTAACGTTGAGCTTGCCGCCGAGGTCCAGCGATATGTTCAGGTCCTCCTGGACCAGGAGCCCCGAGAGGATCGAACCGTTGCTGAAGATCGCGCGGTGCAGCCCGCCGTCGGGCGTGTCGAGCACTATTGAATTCAGATTCTCGGGTTTGAGCTTCATTCGTCCGTACTGGGTGTGGAACGACCAGTCGATGTCAGACTGCTTGAAGAAGAGCTGCTGGCCGTTTCGCAGAACGATCATCGGTCTGCGGAAAGCGATCTCCTCGGGACGCTTCTGCGAGACTTTGTACGCCGCGGTGTCGATCATGTCCAGCGGCAGCGACATTGTATTTCCATTGGCCAGCTTGAGCTTGATCGCTGCGGCCTGGAGTTTGCCGACGAGGACCTGGCCGTCAGTGAGGCCGAGCTTTATCATCTCGCCCGCCCCGGCCGGTGCGTTCATTCCGACAACCCTGTCGGCCTGCAACGTTACTTTTCCCTGCAGGGTGTCGATCACGTATTTGGAGTTCTGGATGGCGCCCAGCAGTTCGTTTCCGCCTCGTCTGACGATCAGGTCGTTTCCCTCGTTGCGGGGCAGTTCCAGCGAACCGAGCGTCAGCATCGCTCCGCCCATGTTCAGGATGATCCGCCTGAGCGGCGCGGGAATCTTCTTCAGTTCACGCTCGACTTTGAATTCCTTCAGGAACGTCTGGGCCGCCGACATCGGGCGCCGCTGGGCTTCAATGAAGCACAACGCCACGGTCCGCTTGGCCGGAATCTTCAGAGTTTGATGGTAGTAGAGGTTGTCGTTGCCCCTGGTGAACTGGAACCTCGGTTTGATCTTCGCGTTTTTGGTTGCGAATATGTGGACCACCGCCGGACGCGACGAACCGCTCGATCCGGTCACGATGCCCCAGTCCTTTTCGCCGAGGCTGGCCTGGCCGCTGGTTGTGTACGACGACTGGACCGACGAGCCCATGTTCGAGTAATACCGCAGCGATAGGGTCTGGGCGCTGGAGCCGGTGTTTTCGAAGATGTCGATCCAGCGGCAGTATCCCAGCTTCTTGTCGACGTAGATACGGCGGTAGATGTTGACCGAGCCGCGGCGCCACGGTCCGATTTCGACTTCGTCGCCGGCTTTGGAGAGTCGTCCGGCCTGGCTTACCGACATTGTCGAACCGCTTATCTGGAGCTGCATCCCGCCGTCGTAGGCGTCGTTGGTGCCGTCGTTGACCTGGCCGTAGTTCAGGTAGATGTCCCAGCGGAACCCGGCGCTGTCTGTTGTAACCCAGCTGGAGGTGACCGATCGACCGGCCGGTATGTGCAGGGCCTTGTCGGCGGCGTGGAGAGAACCGATCCCGATTGCGACGACAAACAGCATCGCCGGTATTGCGTGTTTTTTCATGGTGTCTGTGTCTCTGGTCTTGCGTACTCTGTGACGATCGGTAATGCGGCTAGCCCTTGCAGCCGAATCTCATCATGTGCGGGTGTATTATCGGCTGGGTCGGCTGGACGCCCTGGCTTCCAAGCTGCTCCATGACGTCTTCGATTCTCTGCCTGACCTCCGGATCGCCGGTCTGGAGATGGTCCTTGAGGATAGGCACAATGCTCTTGCCCATCTTGATCAGCGTCTTCGAGGCCTTCTGGCGGTTCTCGTAGCTCTCGGATCCAAGCTGTGCGACGAGTTTCTCAACTTCGGTGCGAGCAGCTTGCGGCGGCAGCGGCAGGGGGCATTCTATCGAGACGAACTGCCCGGCGTAGACGTTGAGCACGGTCTTGGGCGTTATAGCAAAACCGAGCTGCGATTTTCCCAGTCGTCCTTTCAGGATCGAACCTTTCCACAGCTTCACTATCGTCCGGCCGAGATCTTCGGGGCGGAACTTCATGGTCTGTACGCGCGAAGGGTCGATCTCTATCTGTCCGAAATCCGTGGCGAGTTTGAATTTGCCTGCGGTAAGTCCGCCGAACAGTTCGTCGCCGTTGGTCAGCACTACGCGCGTCAGCGTGCTGTCGGGCTTTTCTTCTTCGGCGAATCGCATTTGTGCGACCATGTCGCGGGAGACCGTTACTGTCTTGCCCAGCGACAGGTTCAGCTTCAGCGTTTCGGGTTCGAGTAACCCGCCGAGCCGCGAACCGTTGAGGAACACGGCGCGATGAACGGCGTTTCCGGGGTTGTCCATCGTAAGTTCGTAGAGTTGCTCGGCCTCAAGGGCGACAAGACCGTGGCGGGTCAGCAGCTTTATCTCCAACGCTTTGGGGTCGAACCGCAGCCGATCGCCGGTCCGCAGGACGATATAGGCTCCGCCGAACTTCTCTTCGTTGGGCTTGGATCCCGTTACTCGATAGGACCACTGTGCGATCTTGGCCACGGGTATCTGCAGGAGGCCGCCTCCGTCCAGGTCCAGCCGGACCATCGGGTCGAGGAGTTGGCCGCTGACGACTTGTCCGTCCAGGAGGACGAATCGAACGGTCTTGCCCCTGCCGCCGGCCATTCCTACGATTCGATCGGACGGGAGATCCAACTCGCCCAGCAGCGTGTTGATCTTGAAGCTGGGGTTCTTGATCACGCCGAAGATCGGATCGCCGTTCTTGAGGATGATCCCGTCGGACATTTCGCTTCGGTCAAGATCGACTCCGCCGATCCCGCCGCCGGCGCTCATGTTTACTATCATGCCGCGAACCGATCCCGGCAGGTCCTTCAGCAGTTTGTACGTGGGGAACTTCTTCATCATCTTGTCGTGAGCCGCCGCGTCGCGGTTCTGGCTCTCGAAATGGCAGAGTATGACGGTCTTCTTGGCCGGGACCGTAAGAGAGTACCGCACGTATATCTGGTTGCTCTGTATGCTGACAGTGGGGCGGATCTTGGCTCGCTTCGACGTGACTATGTGCATGGTCGGCGGCGAGTTGTTTCCCTGTGTGCGAACGCGGAACCCGATGTCCTTTTCTCCGAACGCCGCGGAGCCGCTGGATGTTACTGTCTGCTGGATAGTGTAGTTGGTGCAGGTGTACATGGCGATCTGTACGGTGATCGGCGCGCTGGTGGGGTTCTCGAATATCTCAAGCCATCGGGCCATCGGCATGTCCTTGTAGACTTTCACGCGTCGGTGCACCGTCAGCCCGTTGCGCGACAGCGGCCCCATCTCGATCTCGTCGCCGGCTTTGTTGGTCCATCCGGTGTTGCCCGGGGCCTGGAAGTTCGAGCCGTTTATCTGGCAATACATTCCGCCGCTGTAGGCGTAGTTTGTTCCGGAGTAAACGTTGCCGTAATACTGGAAGTCCCAGCGGTATCCGCCGCCGTCTGTCAGGATGTAGTAGCCGCTGTTGAAACTGATGGCCTTGGCTCGCTTGATATGGAGACCGCCGGGCGCTGCGCTGCTGATTGTCGTGCTGCACGCGATAACGAGCATCGCTGCTGAGCACACCAGTGCGAACTTCATGACATTGTCGCCTTTAGAATCAGTCATCGTCGTGGCCTTTCTAGGTGCGGATCGGCAAACCATGCCGGTCTCGTACGCCGCAGGAACACCATGTCCGGCTCAAAGCGCACAGGCCGACTGTCGTACCGCTGCCTTTTAAGACGCTCAAACCGTCGGGTAAGTTCCCCAAATGGCGGATATTTTACTCACTTGCGGTCTGGCTATTGGATTGTAGCGGCCGAAGGCCCTATTATTGTATGACAGCAGAGCGAATACCATGAAAATCCGACTGGTTGCAATTGATCTTGACGGCACGCTGCTTAACTCGGCAAAGGAGATCACCGCGACGACCGCGACGATCATCCGGGCCGCCAGAGAAGTAGCTCACGTGAAGGTTGTCCTGGCTACCGCCAGACCGCCGAGAACCGTGCTGCCTTTCTATTCCCTGCTGGGTCTCGACACGCCGATGATCAACTACAACGGCGCCCTGGTTCACGAGCCGCACACCGGGCGAATTGTCCTGCACAGACCGATGGAAGCGAAGCTTGCACGCGAAGTGGCCGCGCTGGGCAGGGAGATGTTCCCCGATATTCTGGTCTCGGCCGAGGTGCTCGACAACTGGTACACCGATCGTGTCGAAGACGGATGGCGCAGCGAAACCTCGCGACTGAGCGACTCGTACACCGTAGCTCCGCTCAACCAGTGGATGAATCAGCCGATAACTAGGCTCCATCTTCTGGGAAGGCGCCAGTGGCTGACCGATATTCGCCATGCCGTCGCGGAGCGTATGCCCAAGCAGGTCTCGATCGCCTGGAGTGAAACGTCGATGCTGCAGATAATGAACCCGACAGCCGGTAAGCGATCGGCCCTTAGAACCGTTGCGGCGGAAATGGGGCTGCAGGCCTCGGAAGTAATGGCCATTGGCGATAACGCAAACGACGCCGGGATGCTGCAGTGGGCCGGGATCGGCGTGGCGATGGCCAATGCCTCGCCGAAGGCGCGCAACGTGGCCGACTACGTGACAGACGCCAACGACGCCGACGGGGCGGCCAAGGCCATAGCCAAGCTGATAGTGGGACCGGCTACACACGATATCGACGTACCCGATCTCAGCGCGCTGGAAGGGGCTGACGGTTCGGGCATCTAGGCGTTGGGCTGCAGATTCGGTTCTATTCCTTCTCGGCTTCCTGCTCGACTTCATCGGCGCTGTCGCTGTCGTCGCATTCGTCGATTTCCGCTGATTCTTCCGGTTCGTCGATCTGCGTCGCTACCGGCGCGTCGATTGTTTCGGGCTCCGACTCTATGGCGGATCCGGCGAGCCTCATCGGTTCGGGCTGTTGGTTGGGCTGGCTGAACAGCATCGACAGCATGCGGTCCACGAACGGCGAGTCGGCGATTCCTTCGGCCTGCATGGAAGACAGTAGTTTTCGATAAGCAGTCATGCTGCGGCTGAGTGCGGCGCGATACTGGTTGTCGGTTTCAGAGCGTCTGGCCGTGTTGTACTGGATCGTGCAGAAGTACAGGAAGAACCCCATCGGCACGAGCCCGGCCAGGAGTACGGTCCACGCGGCGACACTGGAAAATGCGGCCAATACTATTGTTATCAGGGCCAGTCCGGCTCCGCCGCCGCCGGCTGTGATGATCAGCAGCTTGAACCACTTGGCCCGCTCGGGGCTGCACTGTTCTGCGAGGTCCTCGAACTGTCGGAACAGTCCGCCGTCTGCGGCCTGGCCGAACAGATCTTCGATTTCCTGCTGCAATTGTTCGTTTCTGTCGACCAGATCGGCGGTCTGCCTGTTGAGATTGTCGATTGCTCCGTCGGCGTTGGTCTGGAACTGCTCGACAAGCTCGTTGGACTGCGAGACGCATGCGGCGATCTGTTCTTGCTGTTGTTGGGTCTGGTCCAGCGCCTGGGTCACATCTCTCTTGATCTGAGCGATCTGTCCCGACGCTTCGCCCGCGGCGGTAAGCTCAGAGTCGATCTTCGAGCGGCTTTCGGTTCCCGCGGCCAGCAGCCCGACAAGATCCGTCGCGGCGGTGCGTCCTTCCTGGACCTTCGCCTGGATGTCTCCGAGTGCTTCTGCTGTTTCCACTCGCACTTGTGCGATCTGGTCTCCAGCCTGTCTAGCCTCGTCTTGATGCTGCCGGGTCTGCTGGATTATGTTGTCGACCTTGATCTTGCCTTTTTCGATTTCGCCGACAGAGGCCTTGGCAGACTCAAGCTGTTCTGCGAACGATTCCTCTGCGGTCTGCAGTTGCTGGGCCGAAGCTGATCTGGCTCCTTCGAGCTGTTCGTCGAAGGCGGTCTGTGCGGCCTGGAGCTGCTGAGCGGTCGACGATTTCGCCGCCTGTAACTGGTGATCGACTGCTTTTCTGGCGCTGCCTAACTGCTGGGTCGAAGCCGACGACGCTGCTGCGAGTTGCTCGTCAGCCGCCGTCTGGTTGGCCGTCAGCTGTTCGTCGGCGGCCGTCTGGTTGGCCGTCAGTTGTTCATCGCTCGCCGTCTGGTTGGCTGTCAGTTGCTCGTCGGCGGCCGTCTGGTTGGCTGTCAGTTGTTCATCGGCCGCCGTCTGGTTGGCTGTCAGTTGTTCGGCGCTGGCGGTCTGTGCGTCCTGGAGTTGTTGCTGGTTCGCTGCGGCGGTTTCTTCGAACTGTTGGGCCGAAGCCGCCTTGGCGTCCGCCAGGCGCCGGTTCGATGAGTTTCTGGCCGCTTCGAGCTGTTTGGCCGTCGAGATCTTGGCTGATTCGAGTTGTTGTTCGGCCGCGGTTTTCGCGGCTTCAAACTGTTCGGCGAAAGCCGTCTCGGCGGTTTGGAGCTGCGTCGCCGAAGCTTCCGTGGCGGTCTGCAACTGCTGATCGAATGCCGTCTTGGCTGTTTTAAGCTGCGTTGACGAAGCTTCGCCAGCGGCTTTTAACTGCTGATCGAACGCCTTCTTTGCTGCTGTAAACTGTTCTGTGGAAGCTGTTTGTACGGCATTGAGCTGTTTGGCGAAACCGGCTTTGGCTGACGTTAGTTGCTGGTCCGAGGCGGTCTTGGATGTTTCATACAGTTCAGCGAACGATGCCTGGGCTTCTTCAAACTGCTCGCTGAACGACGCCTCGACTTCTTCGAGTTGCTCGTCGCAGGCGGTTTTCGACGCCTGGAGCTGCTGATCGAGAGCCGCCTGGGCTTCCTGGAGCTGCTTGGCCGATGCGTTCTGGGCTTCCTGGAGTTGTCTGGATGAGGCGCCGTGGGACTTCTGTCTCTGGGTCTTGGCGGTCTCGGCTTCGCTGAGGACTGAGGCCAGGGCCTCTTCCTGGCGGCTCTTGAGATCTTCGGCATCCGTCGCGACGGTCTCCTGGATCTTGTCGATTTTCTGACGGGCCTGGGCCGAAGCGGTAAGATGAGCGTCGACCTGGGTCTTGACTTCACCGGCCGCACCGAGCAGCGTGCCCAACTGACCGGTCAGTTCGCTGGACTGATCGCGCTTCTGGCGAACGTGGGCTTCGGCGTCCATCGCCGAGGTCCGCAGTTCGTTTACCTTGGTTACGTCGCCCTGGAGCGCTTCGATATCCTGCTGGGTCCGTTCGAGCATTTCCGCGGCCAGGGTCTGATCGCTCCTGAGAGCCGCTACGGCGTCCTGTGCGGCCTGGCGATGTTCGGAGATCGCCAGGGTGAACTGTCGCTGCTGCTTGTCGGAATCTGCGAGCACTTTTTCTACAGCTTCGATCGCCTGGGCTTTTCCCTGCCCGATCGCGGCCGAGGCTTCAGACGCTTCGGTCTCGAGCTGTGCGATTCTCTCGCTGGCCTGGCCGGCCTGGGCGAGCGTATCGGCCAGGCGGAGCTTCATATCGCCTCCTTCGCGGAGGAGATCCTTAATCGTCCCGGCCGATTCCTGCCCCTGTGCGGCCAGTTCCTGCAGTTTGGCCAACTGGTCGCCGGCCTGGGTGTTGCTCTCGGCGGCGGCTTGGGCTGATTGGTTGGCCGCTTGCTGCTGCTGCTCGATATTCTCGACCGCTTCGCCGGCTGATGCGTTGCGTGCGCTTATCTTGGCAAGCGCCCTGACGGCGGTTTCAAACTGTGAATCGAGCTTCTGCTGCGCCTCGTGAAGCATCTGATCGGCGATTGCGGCGTTTTGTTTGGTCGATTGAATGGCCTGGGTCTGGGCCTCCTGGGCCTGTGAGGCAAATTCGTCGCATTGGGCCTGCATCTGACCGATATATGCCTGGGCCTGCGATTCGCACTTCTGTTTGGCCTGCTGGAGCACTTTCTTGGCTGTGGCGGCGGTCTGGCTGGCCGCTTCTATCGCTTCGGTCTGGCGCTGCCTGGCTTCGGTTGTGAATTCGGCGCACTGGGCCTGCAATTGTTCGATGCCGGCCTGGGTTTCCTTGGCCTGGGTCAGGCTGGCGGTGAGTTTTTCTGCGTCGGCGGATCCGTCCTGCAGCTTTTGGCGGATAGTCTCGATGACCTGGGCGCCCTCTGTCATCTTGTTCTGCAGGTCCTGGCTTGCGGCGTTGGCGGTCTGCGTGATTTCGTCGAGGGCCTTTATTCCGACTTCCGCTTCCTTGAGATGTGCAGTGGTCTTGTGGAGCAGTTGTCCGGCGGCCTGCTGCTGTGTGTGGGCTTCATCGACCAGGGCCCACGCCGAGGCGAGCTTCTCGTCCATGCTCTCCTGGAACTGCGTGCGTTTGGTGTCGAGCTGTTTCTGGGTTTCCTCCAGGGTCCCGGTCACGTCCTCCTGGCGTTTGCGAATGCCTTCGGCCTGGGAGTTTATCGATTCATTGGCCAGCGAGGCGCTGTTCTGTATCAGCTCGGTCTGGGAGTTGTAGACCCCTTGTATGTCTTGGAGGCATTTTTCGACGGATTGTTGGATCCGTTCGGTGTGTCCGTCGGCGGCTGAGCCGACTGACTCGATCGTCTTGAGCACGTCGCCGAGCTTGTGTTCGAGAATAACTGTAAGTTTTCCCAGCTTGCTGGCGTCCATACCGCCGGCCATCAGGTTTTCCTGCAGGCAGAGGCGATGCAGGCTGTCAACGGTGTGCAGCAGATCCATCCCGTTTTGGCGGCTGAGAGTGTCGGGAAGGGCCTTCATCGATTCGACAGCTTCGTCAACCCGCTGTCCGAGTTCCTGGACAGCCGTGAACGGCAGACCGTGCAGGTAATCGCTGCGATGCATGCCTTCAAGTGCGAACAGGTAACCTTTCAGTCCGCGCAAGACCGGCTCGATGGCGCCTAGACCCTTGGGCGGGTCCTGGGCGAATATCGTGGATATCTGACCTATGCGTGCTTCGAATAATTTCCGCAGCAGCGGAATTTGCATTTCCATTATCACATCTCCTAGTATTACCGGCCGCGCACGATTCACCGCCCTTAGTTCCCCGGCCGCAAACGTTCGGCGCAAGGACCAAAGGCGATACGCCCCTGACGGGCAGGTCACCGAGCAAGTCGATACCGCTCCTTATGAGGCAATCGCTCAATTTCTGTATACATCGGCCCACCCGCGGAAACTACTCCAGCACATCTTGGGTTCGAACGGCTCGAAATAGCGTCCCGCGGCGTCGGTGCCGGCGTCTTTTCGCCTCGAACCGCACATAGCCCGGCCGCAGGGTTGCACTTCCAGGCGATAATATGGATAACTGGTATTGAAAGGTCATCATGAAGGAAAGACTGAAACGACGCGAGTTCTTGAGTTTGATCGGCTCCGGCGCGGCGGCCGCCGTGCTGGCGGGCCTGGCGACAGCGGAAACCCCGGCCGGGAAACCGAACATCCTGTTCATCAGCGCCGACGACATGAGCTATGATTCGCTCGGCTGCACGGGCTGCAAGATTCCCGACATATCGCCGAATCTGGACCGACTGGCGGCCGAGGGTTTGCTGCTGGATCATTGTCACATCGTTTCGCCGGTCTGCGGGCCGAGCAGGCGTGCGTGGATAACCGGCGCCTTGCCCCAGCAGAGCGGGTGCATGGGGCATTACAACATGCCGCCGAAATGGTTCGGTAAATCGCCGATCAAGACCAATGTCGCCGAACTGTTGAGAAAGAACGCCGGATACTTCACCGGCGTGATCTGCAAGGCCCCGGACGATCTCGGTTGGGACTGGCGAAAGAACCATCGGCATACGGGCCTCGGAAGAGACGCCTCGAAGTTCTACTCGCTGACAAAGGAGTTCCTCGCCAGGGCCAAGGACCAGGGCAAACCGTTCTTCCTGCACGCAAACAGCATGGACCCGCACGAGTACTGGGCCAGGCAGACCCAGGAGACCAAAGCCTGGACCCGCGCGATGATGGGGAAAGCCAAGGACTACAAAACATACGCCAACGGCAAGCCGTATCCCGATCCAAACGTCGATTACCAGCCCGAGGAAGTCCCCGTGCCGCCATGCTGGCCGGATAACAAGGAAATCCGTCGGGAGATTCACACCTATTACAACTCCGTCAAACGGATGGACGACACTGTCGGGGCGATCTTAAAGGCGCTGCGTGAAAGCGACTATGAGAAAGACACGCTCGTGGTCTTCGTCTCGGATCACGGTATGGGAAAGGCGCTTGCCAAGTGGTCTCTCTACCCGCTCGGCACGCGAACGCCGCTGATCGTTCGCTGGCCCGGCGTTACCAGGCCTCGGCGGCATGACAGGAAAAATGTCGTCTCGGCGATCGATTTCGCCCCTACGTTCCTCGAGATCGCCGGCCTGAAACCCCAGGCCTACATGCACGGCGTATCGCTCAAGCCGATCTTCAGCGGCGACAAGAACGCCAAGCCTCGAAGGACCGTCGCGACGTACTGGAACTACATGAACAACACGCCGGAGCGTGACGCCAGAGACAGCAAGTTTAGCGCCGCGATCGCCGACCACAACGACAACTACCGTCCAATGCGGGCGGTGAGCAGCCGGCGGTACACTTACATCTGGAACGGCTGGGCCGACGGCAAGCGCGAGATTCCCATCGAGATGTCAGGCGGGAGGGCGATCCGCCGCATCCTGATCGAAACCGGCCACGCCGTCCGCGCCGACTTCGAAAAACTCCGAACGCCTGAAGAGTTCTACGACACCGTCGCCGACCCGGGCTGCCTGCACAATTTGATCACCGCGGTAAGTCAACAACAGAGAATCAAGAAGTTCCGCAAAGAACTCCTGAAGACCATGACCAAAACCGGCGATCACGAGACAAAAAATTTTCATAGACATCTATCCGGTCGGTCCTGACACGACACGCAGGCCACAGGCTCTGGAAAGAAATCCAAGAAACGAAGGCGCCGAAAACCACGATGGAATCCAGTATTCTGTTCCCGGAAATAGAAAGGCGAATCTGAATGGTCGGATATAGGACAGGGGCTCCTGTCATGATAAGAGATGGGGGCATGTCTGGTTAATCGCAAGGGCGACCGCATCCGACGAATTTGTGTCCAACAAAGTGGCTTTAGTCTTGCAAATCCCCACTATTTACATATAATACTATCTAGTAACGTATTGCTCTGGCCTGCTTAGGGAGCGGCGGAGCAACGAAGAAGAGAGGCAGGGGCGTTCTCGCTCACTCGCACCCCCTCAGGCCACCACCGGCCGAGTTCCCACGTAACGAAGTGAGTGTCTGCGTTATAAGATTTGCGGGATACGGGTCTCACAGCGCAGTTTAACCTGTTAGAGCCTAATAGAGGAAGTTTGAGGGTAATCGGTTTGTATTTGGGAAGCATTGTCGCCCGGAAGAGGGTTTACGTTCGCCGCTGTCAGTCCGGCCGCCGCGCTTTGCGCCAAGGCCTGGCGTCCAGCCACTCTCTGGCGCATGCGCCGAATCGAATCTCCCATAGGTACTCCGGTTCAAACGGCGAACTGTGGAGTTTTCACCACAGCACTCGACAATCCTAACGAGAAGAGAAAGGATGTTTTATCATGACCTATCGTTTTTCCCTGATGGTGCTGACCGCGGCAATCTGTCTCGGCATGCCGCTTTCGGCGTCGGCGGCTCCGATTACGTACACGTTCGATGTCGTTGGAATCGACGCCGGCGACGCTGACGCAACCGACATGACAGGCTCGGTATCCGTTACGATCGATGATTCGCTGGTAGTTCCTAATACCGAAAGGAACTATCTCAGCGCGGATTTGTCCGATTTTTCAATGTCCTTTTTGAACATTCCCGTTGGAAGTGATCCGCTTCCCGATTCGACATCATTCGGTCTAGGGGATATTACCGGAGCCCGCTTCGTGTGGGGCGCCGACGACGAACTGCTGATGTTCAATCCTCAATACTTATATGCTTTCGGGAATACCCGCAACGAGGATGACTGGAGGCTCATCTGTTACGGCGAACTCCCCGGCGCGTCCATATGCCTTCTCAGCAGCCCGTCGCAAGACAATCCGGGAACCGTTGTAGCTGAACTCCATATGACCCCCGAACCGGCGACAATGGCGATTCTCGCTTTCGGTTTCGTCGGCGCAACTCTGCGCTGCAGGAGACGGAACCGCTGACTTTCACGAACATCTGAAACCACACCCAGCCCCATCGGCGCCTGCCGGTGGGGCTCTTGTTATGGCATCCGCCAACTGGTGTGGAATTCGGCGGATTCAGCTTGCGAATACAACAGACCCGATCGTCAGAACTGGAACGGCTGGGCCGACGGCAAGCGCGAGATACCCATTGAAATGTCAGGCGGGAGGGCGATCCGCCGCATCCTGATCGAAACCGGCCGCGCCGTTCACGCCGACTTCGAAAAGCTCCGAACGGATGTCGCCCTTGCGGACGTGCTGGGCGAATGCGTTTTTGATCAGCGTCACCGGTTGGGTGTTTGGGTTTCAGTGAGCGGAAGATTATGTCGTTGCTGCGGTGCGCCCATCCGTGGAGACAGATCGCCACTCGTATGAGATTTGATTCGGCTTGCCCGACGCGCCGCATAGGATACAATCACCGTTAAACCCTGACGATGTTCGCCGGGGCGCCGGACACCATCGCCGGATGACTACGTGACGAGATGCGCGATATTTCGAGAGAGGACCGCACTATCATGACAGCGACCCGCAAGTTCAGTATTCCCCGACACGTCCTGTGGTTGTCTCTGGCCTTCATATCGATCATACCGTGCGGCGGCGCGGCCCGGGTCAAGGGCGTTCGGACCGAAGCGCCCGCCGACGCGGGCGTCTACTTCGTACAGATCACAGATACGCACTTCGGATCGCGCGGCAATGCCGAGCGCACCGCCAAGGCCGTCAGGATGATCAACGCTCTGCCCATGAAGATCCAATGCGTTCTGCACACCGGCGACATCACGTCGGAACAACTCACCCACGAGCCCACAGTAGTCTCGAGCCTTGAGGTGCTCAAGAAACTCAAGGCTCCGCTGCACTTCGTGCCGGGCAATCATGACCTGGTCCGGGGTAATCACGCCGAGACCCTGGCGGTCTACAAGAAGAAGTACGGCAAGCTGCTGACCGAGGCGCAGTACGCAGGCGTGGCGTTCATCGGCGTGTATACCGAGCCGCTGGCCAAGGGCTTCGAACTCGAGTCGTTCGATCCGCTTAAGCAACTGGCCGGAGCCCTGAAACGCACCGGGAGCATGCCGACAATCGTCTTCCACCATACGCCGTCAGTCGAGGACTTCTACCGCAATCGCATGCACAGAGGCTGGACGCCCGCAGTGCGAAAGAAGTGGGGCGATATCCTGAACGCACACAACGTCAAGGCCGTGCTCGCCGGGCACTTTCACAGGGACGAACACCACTGGATCGGGCGCGTACCGCTGTACGTCTCGGCCTCGATCTCCGGCTCGTGGGGCAGGCAGGCGTCGTTCAGAATTTTCGAGTACCGAAACGGCCGACTCAGCTATCGAACGCAGTACGTCCAGTAGATGCAGAACCGCTGCTTAAGAACTCCCTAAAGGGTTATTCACGGCCCGCGAGCATGATATGCCGGGAAACCACCGGCCAATTCGATCGTATCTGTAGTAAATACCGCAACGATTGGGGTGGGTCGGGTTGCGACAAATCTCTTTTCTATCTCCCTGAAATCTCAATCAGATTTGCCCGCGTCAGATCTGAATCATACCTTCGAATTGGCGGCTGATGCCCGAGCATCGAGTTCAGCATCAGGCGTCTGTTGCGGCAGGGGTCCACTGGCCCGGCCGATTGATTCCAGTCCCTAGAAGACTGGATGCACAGAACCTGAAGATCCGCGGCGGGCTGTTCCATGCTGCCGCGGGGCTCTTGGAATCTACTTAAGGCTGTTTTAAGGAAGGTCAATATGAAACATTTGAATGAATCCACCGTTTCCGTCACATCTCGTTTGGGAAAAAACACGCTCAAAACCGCTCCTCGGATTGCTGCAGCAGCCCTGTTGACGCTGCTGTTTGTCTCAGGGACCGCATCAGCAGAGATCGTTCTCGACGGCGTTTACGGTCCCACGGACACATACAGCAATTCCAGGCAGATCCGCTGGTTCAACGGACACAAAGGCGAAGAGAGCATCTATGGCGATGATGTCAAGACGACAATTAGATACGGGGAAGACAACGGTTTCCTCTTCCTGTACGTCGAGGCGCCGCTCTATGCCAAGAACATGATTTGGCAGAACCTGGATTGGAAGAACACCTATCCGCTCACCAACACGAACCCTGCAATAGGGCTCACTGAAGCGGACGTCGCATCATATCGAACGCATCATGAGACGCACCACAAACCGGGCGACATGAAACTGGATTTCGGCGGCGCCACGGGAAGTGAGAAAATGGAGTTCTTCGATAGCGAGGGTGACCTGATATTCACCGCCGATCTGGACGGTGACGCCGATAACAAATTCGGTCTGGCCGAAAACGGTTTCCTGGACTCGGTGGACTACCTGTTCAACAACGGCCTGGCTACAGAGGATCTTTCGCTTAATCGTGACACGAAGATGTCCTTCGAATTCAAATTCGGCGGATCGGCGCGCAATGACTTGATGGACTATCTCGAAGCCCCCAATGGCATGAGCGTCGCATTCCACCTTTCCCCCGAACGGGGTGCTTCGAGTACTCCGGTTCCTGAGCCCGCAACGATGGCGATTCTCGCCCTGGGCGGCATAGGGGTATTAAGAAGGCGGAAACGCGCACGGGTATAACCCTTTCCCCTTTAGTTCTTCCACCCTCTTGCGGCGGGGCCGGATAAGATTCCGGCTCCGCCGCAATATATTTGCGCAGTACGGAATACCAGGGAGATCGAGAAGGCGAGCCCCAATACACTCAGTATTGAAGGGGCCGTTGATTTGGTTCCGGCCGGACCGGGCCGCGCAAGTCTGCGGGTATAATCAACCCTGTTCAGCATGATAGTTGCGTGCTGAGGTTAGAGCTTGGCGTTCTTCGTTGCGGCGGGGCGTTTGGGTTTTGGCGGCAGTTTGAGTTTGGCCTGCATGAACAGTACGTCGTCGCCATTGCGCTGGGAGTAGATGACATCGCCTTTGCGGACGTGCTGAGTGAATGCGTTCTTGATCAGCGTCACTGGTTGGGCTTTGGGCTTCAGTGAGCAGAAGATGATATCGTTGCTGGGGGGCCTGATGTCGCCTATCGGCGCATAACTGCTGATCGATTGGCGAGATGGCATGCAGGCCGGTCCGCGATTCAGAACGATGCCTCCGTCTACGGAGCCGATAGCGATCGAGTCGAGAGCAAGGGGTCGGCTGGTCTCGTCTGCGAGTTTTTTAATCGGCGCAACCGGCGTGATTCGCACTTGGCGACGATAGAGACGATCGGCGCATACAACATCGCCGTAACAGATTGCCGCTGAATCCGCCGTCCAGACCGGGGCCTTGGCGTCCAGCCAACTGGGAATATGTTTGGAAAGGGCGATCCGCCGGACGATCTTCTTGCTCTTGAGGTCGACTACGACCACATCCGGCGGCTTGTTATTGCCCCGTGTTCTCCGATACGTTTCCACCCACGCCAGGAGCTTCCCGTTCGGCGAGGGCGTGAGGTAGTGAATCAACCTGCCTTTGCTCTTGTAGACAACTCGGGACATGGCGCGGTTTTGAACTCTTTCGGTCACGCCGCAGATCGTGAAATCTTCGACGTCGCTGAACGCCGTCCAGGTCGTCTTACCGTCGGGGCTGTAAGTTGCGGCGGTGCAGCCGGTGGTCTTCCTGTC
>CAYMSH010000014.1:0-32292 GCA_964392945.1 uncultured Planctomycetaceae bacterium
CGCCTTGGGTGCTGGAACTGTATCCGGCCCCCGCGCCGCGATCGACCCTAATGCTCCAGTATCCGTCCCCTTCAATCTCGGGCTCGGTTGATGCCCCGTCGCGATGCACTGACACGCGGGTGATCTTCATGCGATAGCTGATCGCGCCGCCGTCGAGTTTGAATTGGTTGGATATTCCACAGGAGATCCCCTTTCGCCAGGTGACGTCGAACTCGTCGGCGCGAACGGCCCGGAAGCCGCCGGAGGCAGTTGCTTCCATTACAACGGCCTTTATCAGAAGGCGCGCCTCGTCCAACCGGTCGTTCCGATCGGATTTGTCGGCGGTCAGCGCCGCGGGTCTTTTCGTGCGTATGCGGACTGACCCCGGCTCGGACGGGTCGAACAGGTAGATCGCATTGGACTGGCTCCAACTGAAGAATCCGATCGCCGCGAGAATAGTGATCGCCAGAACAGCGCAGACCGCTCTGGTCACGATGTGTCGTTTTCTCAATCTCCGCGACGGCGCGGTCCGGAAGCTGCGTTTTCGGCACATGACGAGAAAGATCACCAGCAGAATAATCAGCAGCACAGCGCCGGGAATAACAGTTGCTATTATGGAGTGGTCCTGGGCGGCTCTGGCCGTGGCTCTGGCGGCTATTGCGTTGGCCTCATCCTGTTGGGCCATAGCCTGTGCGATTAGCGTCTCTTCGGCTTGTCTTTGTTTAGCCTCGTCGCTGATCGGGGCGCTTGTCGGCGAACGCGGCGACGGGCTCGCCGATTCAGAGGCGTTAGTGTCCGCCAACTGCTCCATATTCTCCAGGTGTATGGAGGAATCATGAGTTACTCTCGCCACAAACAGAGACATTGTAAAAGCAAAGACTACAACGATAGCCAGAACAACAAACACCGCCCAGGTATTGCCCCCCGCCCCGGAGCGTCCCGGTCGTGAGACGCCTTCTTTGCGAACGTATCTGTTATGTCCGAACAGCAGTCCCATCGCCGCCATCGCCAGCATCGACGGCACGCAGATGTAACCGTTTGGCTCTCTCCAGAGTTCATCTTCGGCCATGCAGCCCAGCAGGGCGGCCAGGCCCGTTACGAGCAGCGCCGGCAACCACGACATCCACACAGCTCCCCGCGTTTGCGACAGTGAAGCACATACATGCTAGCAGGCGAACACCAGCAGCGGAATCACCACTGCCAGGAAGTAGAGATACTTTTCGGGCCACGGTCCGAACGGTGTGGTGAATCCGCTGTCGATGACGAGCGACCAGGCGTATTGAGGCAGGTCCAGAGCGATGCTCAGTGTGCCGATCAGGCAGAACGCCAGAACCGAGCCGCCGCCGATGAAGATCCCGCTGAGGTATCGTTGCGAGCGGGTCGGTGGCAGTGCGAAGGCGAATTCCTCGCTCCCGTCGGCCGCATCGACCCCGCCGAAGATCACGCCGGCAATCATCGCGAATATGCTGCCCGCGCCGATGATCCAGCCGGGATGGTGGAACAGCATCAACGCCCACCCGCCGATCAGGAGAGCCGTCAGGGCGCTCATGATCACCCACCGCCCGGCCAGCCAGTGACGCCACAATAAACCGCGGAATACGCGCGTACCGCCGGCGTGCACGGGTCTTGAAATAGTATCAGTTGTCGAGTTCATAGTTGCATGTCTCCGAATTCGCCCCGAGCTTCCGGGCCGAACAGGTCGATGAATATCTCTTCCAATCCCAGAGGGAACGTGTTCACCCGCAGGTCCGTGCGTTTGTGCAGCTCGTCAAGTTGGGTGTCGCTGACTATCCGGACCACCGAGGTGACGACTGGGCCTTCGATCTTCGTGCGGATCGCGCCGGGTATCTCGAAGCGATCAGGTATGGTGTCGGTGTTGAAAACAACCTGCACGCGTTTGGTCCGGTTCTGCAGATCGTCGAGTCTGGCTTGAGTCACGATCCGCCCGCGATCCATGATCCCTACGTACTCGGCGACCCGCTCGAGGTCGCTGAGAATGTGTGTCGAAAAGAATACGGTGCACGGTGAGACGTTGGCGATTACGTCGATGGTTTCGTCGATCAACTCGCGCCGAGCGACGGGGTCGAGACCGGCGGCCGGTTCATCGAGCATGAGCACTTCGGGCCTGGCCGCAAACGCGAGCAATATTGCGACTTTTCGTTGCTGACCGCCGGACAGCAGGCCGATCTGGCGATCCCAAGGGACGTCAAATCGGTCCGCCAGCGAGCGTGCGTACGGCTGGTCCCATTTCTCGTACAAGTGGCCCAGGTAGCGGCACAACTCCGAGATCGTCATCCACTCGTGGGCTTTGTGCATTTGCGAGACGTACCCGACACGCTGGCGGTGAAGCGGATCGCTGCGCCAGAGGTCTTGTCCGAGTATGCGTCCCTGGCCGCCAGTGGGGCGGAGAAGCCCCATGAGCATGCGGATCAGCGTTGTTTTGCCCGCCCCATTTCGTCCGACCAGTCCGTAGACCACGCCGTGAGGGACGCTCAGGTCCAGACCGCTTACCGCCGCTACGCCGCCGGAGAATGTCTTTGAGAGGTTGTTGGCCTCGATTGCCGTCGAATTATTCATCATGTTGCACCTTCTGGAGTTCCTCTTGAACCACTTTCATAACCAGTTGCGGCGAGGCGCCCATTTGCGCGGCCTCCACCGCCAACTGTCTGGCCATCTGCTGCAGCGCCTTGCGGAGTTGTTCTTCGGACATCGCACCGGCCGATTCGGCCACGAACGCGCCCTTGCCCTGCTTCATCTCGACTACGCCGCCGTGTTGCAGTTCGGTGTACGCCTTGACGATAGTCGTGGGATTAACCGCCAGGGACCCAGCCAGGCTGCGGATCGAGGGCAACTGCTGACCCGGCGCCAGCAGACCCGAGGCGACGTAGTATTTGATCTGGTCCATCACCTGGCGGTAGACCGGCACGCCGCTGTTTGGGTTTATCTGTAAATGAAGCACTGTTGTTGGCTCCGCTAATGCACGAAATGCGCGATACGCGAGACCAGGAAAGTAACCTGGCCCCATTTCTGAACATCCCTGTCTATGGTGTCGTCCTGCTCGAGTTGACCGTATGCTTTGGCTACTGTCGCCGGATTGACCTGCAGCGATGCGGCCAGGCTGCGGATCGAAGGCAGTTCGGCTCCTGCCGACAGGAGCCCGGAGTCAATGTACTGTCGTATCCGCTCGGCAACCTGCCTGTAGATCGGTACGCCGCTGCCTGGATTGACTTGTAAATGAATCATGAGTCGATCTCCGCATATCAAATACTATGACTGTATGATAACACCCATACAGTAGCGAGTCAACTGATTCTGCGAAAAAAAGCAAGAAAACCGTATTTGCTCGAGTTTTTGTGTATATAAGGCTGGTTGCTCAGGTGGTCAGTAGCCGCGCCGGCGTGACGGCGTGACGACTTCAGTCTTCGCCTTCGGCTTCGTCGCGACAAGTCGTCGTGATGAAGATTGACTCGTGCATTGACCGCTAAACGGGGCTATCGTTGCATGCGGCGCATGCGGCGCGGTAGACTCTGGATTCGGATCAACCCCAATAAAAGGAAGCTGATTAATATGGTCTCGAGAACTAAATGGATCGCAAGCGCTATCGTGTTGGCAGTCGTCGTCGGCATTTTTGCCGGACCGGTTCTTGGCGCCCCGAAGGCCAAGGGCCCGCTGAAGGTGTTCATACTCGCCGGCCAGTCGAACATGCAAGGCGCCGGTCAGATCAAGGCCAATCCCAAACGCAACAAGGGCAAGGGTTCGCTGCAGTACATCGTGCGGGACACGAAGACCGCCGAGATGACCCGGCACGTTGTCGACAAGAACGGCGACTGGATCGTTCGCGACGACGTTTGGATCTGGTACTTCGATCGCAAGGGCGGGCTTACCGCCGGTTACGGCTCCAATGAGACCACGATCGGCCCGGAGTTCCAGTTCGGACACGCCGTCGGCGGGGCATTTGACGAGCAGGTGCTCCTGATCAAAGTAGCCTGGGGCGGAAAGAGCCTGCAGAAAGATTTCCGCCCGCCAAGCAGCGGCGGGGACGTCGGACCGTACTACAAAGATCTTCTGAAGCACGTTAAAGATGTGTTGGGTAACATTAAAAAACACTTCCCCAAATATGACGGCAAGGGTTACGAACTGGCCGGATTCGGATGGCACCAGGGTTGGAACGATCGAGTAAACCAGGCCGCCAATGACGAATACGAAAAGAACATGGCCAACTTCATCCGCGACATCCGCAAGGCTCTCGGCGTCAAGAATCTCCCGTTCGTGATCGCAGAGACTGGAATGTCGGGGCATGAAGAGAAGCACCCGCGGGCCCTGTCACTGATGAAGGCCCAGGCCGCCGTGGCCAAGTATCCTGAGTTCAAAGGCAACGTTGCGTTCGTCGGCACCAAGGATTTCTACCGTCCCAGGGAAGAGTCTCCCGGCGGTCAGTCGTATCACTGGAACAACAACGCCCTGACCTATTTCCTCATCGGCGACGGAATGGCCAAGGCCATGATATCGCTGATCGAGGGTCCCGACACCGTCGCGACTGAGGGGCACCCCGACACCAGCGCCGCCGGCTGGTCGGACCTGCTGAAACCGGACCTGTCAAACGCGATATACGCTAAAGGCGTTTGGTCGGTGACTGACGGCGTGATGACGGCCACGAAGGACATCAACCTCTGGACGAAGAAACAGTACAACGATTTCGTGATCGACTTGGAGTTCAAGAACGGACCGGCGGCCAACAGCGGCGTGATCGTTCACTGCAGCGACACGAAGCGTTGGATCCCCAATTCAGTCGAGATCCAGATCGCCGACGACTACGCCGCCAAGTGGGCCAGGTCGCCGAAGACCTGGCAGTGCGGCGCCATTTTCGGTCACCTGGCCGCCAGCAAGCAACTCGTCAAGAAAGTCGGCAAGTGGAATCGCTACACGATCACCTGCAAGGGCAAGATCATCACGGTTGTGCTGAACGGTGAAAAAGTCACAGAGATGGACATGGACAAGTGGACCTCTGCGAAGACCAATCCCGCCGGCGACAAGATTCCCGGCTGGTTGAGCAAGCCCAAAGCTACGTTGCCGCTCAAGGGCCACATCGGCTTCCAGGGCAAACACGGCGGGGCTCCGATCTACTTCAGGAATATCAGGATCAAAGAGCTTTAAGCTTCACATACTTTCAAAATCTGGCGGCTGGGAGAAGGCGTTATGAACAGGATAGTTTTGTTATCGGCGTTGGCGGTCTTAATGGTTGCAACTCTTTGTGTCGGAGCGGCCCGCGCCGCCGACTACCCCAGCGAGGTCACTGCCGCCTGGGACAAGGAGTACGGCGAACTTGCCCGCGGGATTAAGACTTGCCTGAAGGAGCCCAACCCCGCGGCTTCTGCACTGCTGGACACCAACAGTCGGATAACACCGGCTGACAAGACTCCGGCCGGTATCGTTATTCGGCGGACGGCCGCGTTGATTGCGCACCTGAAAACGCTGCCCGGAGCGGCGGGTCTGAAAAACTTCCAGCCGCAGCTTGACGCATTGAAGAGGAAGCTCGCCGGCGGGGCGGCGGACAAGGAAGTTTACCTTGAGGTCTGCAAGCTCCGGCGGGCGGTCGTGATGTCCAATCCGCTGCTGGATTTCGATTCGATGGTCTTCGTGACCAAGCGAGGCAATCGCGAAGGCGTGCTGCAATGCTGGGACTACGGTTACGGCGTAAGCGCCGGCGGCGGATTGTACAAGGTCAGCGGTCTGAAGTCCGGCAAGCCGGTGATCAGCAATATGCTGAAAAATGCGGTAGTTACAAACGGTCGTATGAAGGGCAAGAAGCTCACCGGCGGGGCGTTCAATATTCCCGCACTGAGCTACGACGGGAAAACTGTTGCGTTTTCTCACGTCGAGCAATGCGGGCTGAGGATCAACTGGCCCCGTGACGTGTTCGAAGCTTTCACCAACGAGACCTGCTTCCACCTGTACAAGATTGGCTCCGACGGGTCGAATCTCATTCAGCTAACCGACGGACGCCGCAACGACTATCACCCTGCGTTCCTGCCCAACGGGCGGATCGTATTCGTCTCGGACCGCCGCAATATCATGGACCGCTGCCAGACCGGGCGGGCCTTCGGCGAGTTCTCCCAGCCGTGCGGGACGATGCACTCGATCAAGGCCGACGGAAGCGACATGATCCGCATAAGCTATCACGAGACGACCGAGCTGTTCCCCGCCGTCGACAACAACGGTATGCTGGTCTACACGCGATGGGATTACGTTGACCGCGATTTCTCCGCCGCTCACGGTTTCTGGATATGCTACCCCGACGGACGCGACCCCCGCGCCCCGCACGGAAACTACGCGCTTCCGCACCACACGTTCGATGGCAAGTGGAAGGACGGACGCGCCGATCGGCCCTGGGCTGAGTACACCATCAAGCCGATTCCCGGTTCGCGGCGTTACGTCGCCATCGCCGGCAAGCATCATATATCGACCTCGCGAGGTGTGATTATTCTGGTCGATCTTGGTATCGAAGACGACAACAAGATGTCGCAGGTCACGCGTTTCCACGACTACGCGTTGATGGACGAGTCTCGCGGCTACCACGGTGATATGGACAAGGGCCTGCCCAACTGCCCCGGATACACCGACCCCTGGGCACTCAGCGAAGACTACATAATCGCGACGATGGGCAGCGACGTCTGGCTGCTGGACAAGTTCGGCAACCGCGAGATACTGTTCCGCGCCAGCCAGCAGGCGTGCAATGGAATCAGCAGCATCCGCGCCCCGATCCCGCTGCGGGCTCGCAAGACGCCTCCGGCGATCCCGACTATGACATTCCAGGGCGAGCGTTACAAGGCCCCGGGTCACAAGCGAGCCACTGTCAGCGTAATGAACGTATACGAAGCGGACTTCGAGTGGCCCAAGAATACGAAGATCAAGTCGCTCCGCATCATGCAGATATTCCCGTTCCCGTGGCACAGTCCCTGGCAGGACCAGCCGCGAGTCGGACCGGGTTCCGGCGTATCGACCCGAGCGGTTCTCGGCGTCGTGCCGGTTGAAGCCGACGGAAGCGCATACTTCGAGGCCCCGGTAGGAAAGGCGATCTACTTTCAGGCCCTCAACGAACACGGCATGGCCGTTCAATCAATGCGGTCATGCACCTACGTGCATCCCGGCGAGAACTTGAGCTGCATCGGCTGCCACGAAAAGAAGCTGCAGGTTCGCAAGCCGGGCAAGGTGCCGGCCGCGATGAAGCGGGCGCCGTCGAAACTCGTGCCCAATCTCGAAGACGGATCGTGTCCGCTGACTTACGCACGGCTGGTTGAGCCGGTCCTTAAGAGCAAGTGCATCCCGTGCCACACCAAGAAGAAGAAACCCGCCCCCGATCTGAACAAGTACAAGTTCTTCTATCACGGAACCGGCGGACACAGCGGCGTCCAGCCGATCCACGGCGGATACCGTTCGATAGCAGGACGGTTCGGAGCGATCAAGACCGGACTGGCCAAGATCATGCTCAAGAAGCATCATCGCGAGGCCCTGACGATGGCGGAAATCAATCGGATAACGCTTTACATTGACGCGAATTCCAACGAACTGGGCGCCTACTACGACGAAGCCGGTCAGCGAGCCGGCAAGATCGTCTGGCCGCTGGTCGACATGGACCCGGAAAACCCGGCTGGCCTCGATCTGTTCAAAGGCGGGAAGCCCGAGCCTGCGCCCAGCGCATCAACGCCGACGATGAAGAAGAACGAAGCCCAGATCCTGAAGCTCTATCCCAAGGAAAACTGGCCCGCCGGGCGAAGCCGTCGTCGTCGCCCGGCGGCGAAGTCCAAGCCGATCAGTCTCGGCAAGGCTGTCGAAACGTTCGCCCCGGGCTGGAAACTCACGAATTGCGCAAACATCGAATCTCCGGGTCTGCGGACCAGTTGGGGCGGCCGGAAGAACGTCCTGGTCACTCACCCGCTGAAAAGGGGCGTCGGGTCGGTTCTTACGCGGAAGGTAACCGTCCCGTCGGGCAAGGGCTCGGTCTTGAAACTCCTGGTCGGTCACGATCCTCGAGGCAACTGGAGTCTCATAGTACGGGCCGACAAAAAAGAACTGGTTCGCAAGACTGTAGGACCGCAAGCTTCAAAGCTCGGATGGGTGACTGTGGATGTTGACCTGTCGGCGTACGCCGGCAAGAGCGTGAATGTAGAACTGGTCAACCAGCCCAGCGGATGGGCATACGAAACAGCCTTCTGGGGCCAGATCAAACTGACGTCAAAGTAGGCGGCGCCATTCGGTGCGGACTCACGGACATCCAACGCCGGCCGCATTGTGCGGCCGGCGTTAGACGGCAGGCCCGCCGGCTGCTACTTTCCGAACGAGAATGCGTATAGCTTCGCTCCGGTCAGTGTGAATTTCAGGGTGACGGTTTTGCCTGCGAGTTTCGCCGCTCCGGGCGGCGTTATCTTCGCGTCAGTCACGTCGCCGCTGATCTTCGGAAGCGCCATGACGGCCTTGCCGTTTTCGCCGAGAACCACTATTCCCACCGTTCCGCCTTTGGCGTCGGCCGATATCAGCAGCGAATCGCCGGAGAAGACTACCGGTCGGGTCGTGATCGTCGCGGGCTTCTTCTTGTCGACCGGCTCGTATCCCGCAAAACCGTCGGGCCTGAGCGTCGCCAGGCTGAGGTTTCCGGTTCGCCACCCGTTATGCAGGTAATCGCTTCCGCCGTAATAGAGGCGGATCTCGTCTTTCATGAAGAGCGGATACGCGCACGGATAGATGCAGCCGTAATCGTAATCGAGTTTCTTCTCCGAGCAGGGGATCAGCGGAGTATCCGGCGAAACGCGGTTCCACTTCTTGGTGTCGGCGCTCCAGGCCAACTCGGTCCATACGCGGTTTGACGGTATGTCGAAAATCGCGATCAGGCCGAAGTAGACGTTGTGGCGGAAGAAGACCGGCATGGCGTAGGTCTGCTGCTTCTTGGTGATCCCTTCCAGGACAACGACTTCCTTTGTCCAGTTGACGAAATCGTCGCTTTCGATTCTGGCCACCTGCCTGCCTTTGGCCCGGCCCCACGATCGCGTTATGCCTACGTATTTCCCGAGCGTCGGCGCCCAGAACGCGTTGTTGTGCGTATCGCCTGCAACGCGCACGCCTTTGCACTTCTCGGGCTTGGACCAGTGCAGCCCGTCGGGAGAGACGCTGGTGTACAGGCCCTGGTAGATCGTCTTGTAGCGGCGTTTGGGGTCCGGATCGCGGTCGTCTCTGAACACGCCGGCTCCGTGCGGGCCGCGCAGGACGATGTTGTTCTTCTTGTCGCCTGAGTTGCGATCGTGGCGTTTCTTCGGGTCGTAGTTCATCAGGCCCAGTTCGGGCTTGGTCCACTTGATCCCGTCTTTCGACGTGGCGTAGCAGATGCCCATTTCCCGGCCTCTGGCGCCGTATCGTTTCTTGTTGCGCTGTTCGACGGTCATCTTCCGATCCCACTCGGCGTCGATAATGAACGGGCTGTACCAGCACTTGTAGATCTTTTCTTTTTCGTCGTAGATCACGTTGCCGTAGAGATTGTCGTATCGCATCTCCCAGGCCTTGTCTTCTACGAAGAGGGGATTGGCCTTGTGCTTTTTCACCGTGCCGACTTCGAGTTTCGCGTTGTCGCTGGCGGCGATGACCCTGCTGTCCAGCACGTAGTATTTCTCGCGTGGTTTGAGCGTCTCTTGGGCCCGGGCCGGGACTGACTGGCAGGCGATCATGATAAGCGCCGCGCTTGCGATAATTGATCGTTTACTCACTTTGATGCTCCCTGTGATCGGCGTGTGTCGGGCGATAGCGTTTATTCGATTGATATCATCTTACGCCGCGGCAGTGGCGCTGACAATAGCGAGATCTTGCTCGCTGCTTGACCCAATCGCATTGTCGGGTATGATAGCTGTTGAAAACGGGTCGGATCCTCACTAACTCGGCGGCCTTGAAGGAGCTACGATATGCGAATGGGTCTTATTACGGTCTTGGCGGTCAGCGCCATGTTGACAGGCGGATGTGCTGTTGAACCCCAGACGCCGCCGGTGTCGTCGCCTGCGTCGCCTTATCATTCTTTCGCCGGCTGGCGAGTTGAAGAGATCGCAAGGGTTTCATCTCTGGCGACTCCCGAGTGCGCGACGGTTGACGCCGCGACAGGCGACGTGTTCATATCGAATATCGACGCGCCGAAGGAAGGGCCCGACAACAGGTACAATACCGACGATAACCAGGGCTTCATCACGCGCCTGAAGTCCGGCGGCGCCCTGGCCGCGGGTCGATGGATCAAGTCGGAGATTAACGCTCCGGTGAATTCGATCAAGGGCCTCTGCGTGCTAAACGGCGTTATTTACGCCTGCGATGTGGACCATGTGCGCCGCAGGTCGATAAAGACCGGCCAGGCTCTCGAGCCGATCCTCATCCGCGACGCCGAGTTCCTTAACGACGCGGCTACTGACGGAAAGTACGTCTACGTTTCGGACTCGAACACCGACAAGATTCACCGGTTGGACGGCGATAAGTACACCGATATTCCCGCCCCGAAGAACCCCAACGGAATAGCGTTTCGCGACGGGAAGATGTTTGTCGTCAGTTGGGCCGAGCACGAAATCTACCAAGTTGACATGGACGGCATTTTTCCTCCCGAACCGTTCGGGCTGGCCGACCAGTTCGCCGGTCTTGACGGCATTGAGATACTCCGGGACGGGACGTTCATGGTCTCCGACCAGAAGCAGGGCCGGATCGCCCTGGTAAGCGCCGATCGCAAACAGGTGCGCACGCTGGTGGAGGTCAAAGGCGGACCGGCCGACTTCGGCATCGATCGCCAGCGCGGTTTTCTGTACGTTCCGCTGATCTGGGCCGATTCTGCAGTCGCATACAAATTGACCAATTCGGCCAGGTAGTTCCGCTTATCGCGCGGGTTCCGGCTACGATTGCGGCGCCTTGTGCGCACAGGAAGAACAGCAGCAAGGAGATTTCCCATGAAGTTCAGCAGAAGTATCGTCCTGGCGGGGTTTGTGTTCATTTCGCTGATCGCCGATTCGGCTGTCGGTCAAACCGCTAAAGAAATCCTCGACGCTACCGGCGTCAAAGGCGGAGTGATCGTGCATATTGGTTGCCGGGACGGCCGGTTGACTGCGGCGCTGCGAGCCAATGACAGCTATGTCGTACACGGCCTGGCGGTTGATCCGTCCAACGTTGACAAAGCCCGAAAGCACGTGATCGGGACTGAAAAGTACGGCAAGGTCTCGATAGATCGCCTGCCTTCGGACAATCACCTGCCTTACGTTGACAACATGGTGAATCTGGTAGTGGCCGAGGATTTGGGCCAGGTCGTAGCCGGCGAAGTGATGCGAGTTCTCTGTCCCGAGGGAGTCGCGTACGTCAAGTCAGGCGGCAAGTGGACCAAGAGCGTCAAACCGCGTCCCGGGGAGATTGACGAATGGACGCACTACCTGCACAATCCGAGCAATAACGCCGTAGCGCACGACACGGTGGTCGGACCGCCCAGGCGGATGCAGTGGGTCGGTTCGCCGAAATACGCCAGGCATCACGATCGCATGTCTTCGGTCAGCGCCGCGGTCACTTCAGGCGGGCGCGTGTTCTATATTTTCGATGAGGCGCTTCCGATATCGATCCTTCTGCCGTCCAAGTGGGCCGTGATTGCCCGCGACGCTTTTAACGGTACTGTGCTCTGGAAGCGGAAGATCGACAAATGGCATTCTCAGATGTGGCCCCTGAAGAGCGGGCCAGCGCAACTGCCGCGTCGCCTCGTGGCCAGCGGCGATCGGGTGTACGTTACGCTCAGCATTGACGGTCCGATTACGGTGCTGGACGCCGCCAGCGGGCGGACAGTGGGCCAGTACAAGCCCACTAAAGGAGCCGAGGAGTTCATTCTCTCTGAAGGCGTGCTGATCGCACTGGTCAATCGGGATGAAGATATGGCCCGCAAGAGTTCCAAAGGCGGTTACAGTTCGAAATTCTGGGACGAGAAGCCGCGGGATATAGTGGCCGTGCAGGCCGATAGCGGCAAAGCTCTCTGGACCGTGAAAAGCGCTGTTATGCCGCTGACGCTGTCAGCCGATGCGAAACGCGTTGTCTTTCACGATGGGAAAACCCTCGTAGCCCTGGACCGGACCAGCGGCAAGGACGTATGGCGGTCCGGGGAGATCGCCCGGGCCAAAGAGGTCAAAGGGTTCTACGGACCTTCGCTGGTGTTGTACAAGGATGTGGTCCTGTTCTCCGGCGGGGAGACCGCCGGCAAGCAGACCGGATCGTGGTACATGAAGGGTAAGGACACGTTGACAGCGGTCTCGGCCCAGGACGGTAAGGTTCTGTGGGAGGGGTATCACCCGCCGTCGGGATACCGTTCGCCGGAGGACTTAATGGTCGTAGACGGGCTCGTATGGACCGGTGAGACCACAAGCGGAAGGGCCACTGGCAAGTTCACCGGGCGAGACCCGAAAACCGGAAAGGTCAAGCGTGAGTTCTCACCTGACGTGGATGTCTACTGGTTCCATCATCGCTGCTACCGCGGCAAGGCGACCGATAACTTCCTGCTGATGTCGCGAACCGGGATAGAGTTCATCGACGTTCGCAAGAAGAGCTGGAATCCGAACCACTGGGTGCGCGGGGCGTGCGGATACGGCGTCATGCCGGCAAACGGGCTGCTCTACTCGCCGCAGAACCCGTGCGCGTGCTATCTTGAAACGAGAATGACGGGCTTCAACGCTCTTGCCCCGGCTGCGAAAGGGCCTCGCGTCGCCAAGAGTGCGACCCGGGAGGTTCGTCTCGAGAAGGGGCCCGCATACCAGCAGATCGAAAAGCAGAAGTCAAACGCGCAAGACTGGCCCACATTCCGTCACGACGCGGCTCGCAGCGGCCGGGCCAGTACGGAACTGCCCGCCGAACTCAAACGCACCTGGCGCACATCGATCAGCGGGAAACTCACCAGCCCGGTGATCGCAGACGGCAGGCTGTTCGTTGCTTCTGTCAACATGCACACTGTCCATGCTCTGGACGCCGCTTTGGGCAAGAGCTTGTGGAGCTATCAGGTCGGAGGCCGCATCGACTCGCCGCCGACGATTCACCAGGGACAAGTCCTCTTCGGATCGGCGGACGGATGGATCTACGCGTTGCGCGCTCTAGACGGGAAACTCGCCTGGCGATTCCGCGCCGCTTCGACCGATCAGCGAGTGATGGCTAACGGACAGATCGAATCGGTCTGGCCGCTGCACGGCAGCGTACTGATTCGTGACGGCGTGTTGTACTGCGTATCAGGCCGATCGATGTTCCTGGACGGCGGGCTTCGCTTCTGGCGAATCGACCCTTCCAGCGGGAAAGTGCTGTCGAAGACCGTTCTGGACGAGACCGAGCAGGAAACTGGAAAGGACCTGCATGAATACGTAAGTTGGTTGAACATGCCTACCGGTCTTCCGGATATTCTTTCGTCCAGCGGACCGCTGGTCTACATGCGCGGCCAGGCGTTCGGCCCGGACGGAAAGCGCCTTCCGCTCAAACCTTTCCCGCGCGGAGCCAATGCCGACGCCGGAGCCCCTGAGCCGATTCAAACCGCAAAGTATTCGCACCTGTTCTCTCCGACAGGCTTCCTGGACGACGCCTGGTGGCATCGATCGTACTGGATGTACGGAAGCATGTTCGTGAGCGGGTGGTGCGGATACTATCGTGCCGGAACCGCCGCCCCGGCCGGGCGGATAATGGTCTTTGATGACGAGCAGATATATGGTTTCGGGCGCAAGCCCCAGTACTACCGCTGGACTACTCCGATCGAGCATCATTTGTTCGCTACGAACAAGAAGGACCCTCAATCCGGGCCGACGAGAGGCTCCGGATCAAAGCCGTCGATCGTGCGAGTTGCAAAGTCAAAGAGCCTGAATCCCGCAGGCAAGCCGCTGACCGTCGAGGCGTGGATCAAACCCGACAAGCCCGACGGCGTGATCCTGGCCCGTGGCGGAGAGGGCACAGGCTACGTGCTCTACATCCAGGGCGGACGAGCGAAGTTTGCCGTTCGCAGCGGCGGAAAGCTCGTTACGCTCACCGCTCGGGGCAAGCAGATCGCCAAGCTCGTCGGGCGCTGGACGCATATAGCCGGCGTGCTGAGCGGCGAGAAGGAAATGCGAATATACATCGACGGCAAGCTCGCCGGTTCTGGGACCGCTGCTGCGATGATCACCGCCAATCCGCAGGAGGGTATGGAGATCGGAGCCGATGACGAGAGCCTCGTGGGATCCTACAAGTCCGCCATGCCGTTTAGTGGATTGATCGACGAGGTGAAGCTCTACCGACACGCCCTGGACGCGGCCGAGATCGCCAAACACGCCGCCTCGCCGGGCGGGCTTTCCGACACTGAAGCGAAACTCGTTTTGGCCTGTTCGTTTGACGACGGCAATGGCGCCGACACGTCGGGCAATAAGAACCGTGGAGCGGTTACCGGCGGCAAGTTCGTCGCCGGCAAGAGCGGAAAGGCTATGAAGTTCTCCGGCGGACCCTTGCGCCGCTCGGCCAGGAGGTCCGGATTCAAAGTAAGGCACGCCTGGGCGACGGACCTGCCGCTTCTGGCCCGCGCGATGACCTTGTCGGGCAAGACGCTGTTTGCCGCCGGGCCCGCGGATCTGGTCGATGAAGACAAGGCGTTCCGCGGCCTGGCCGATCCGGCGACTCAAGCCGGGCTGGCCGATCAACTAGCCGCCATCGAGGGCAAGAAGGGCGCCAGTCTATGGGCCGTATCGACAGTCGATGGAACCAAGCTGTCGGAGTTGAAACTCGAAAGCGTTCCTGTTTTTGACGGAATGGCCGCCGCACGCGGCAAGCTCTATATGACCACGATCGACGGGAAAGTAGTCTGCTTCGATCGTAAGTAGCACCGCGGGAAATGTATATGACTCGGCGAGGCGCTATAATGCTATTGAGATGTGCAACGGATTGACGGAACTAACAGAACGCATCACCCACCAGGCCGCGCGGATCGCCGCGGAGATGACCCGTCTGCGCCGACTGATTCATGCGTGTCCCGAGGCGGCGTTTTCTGAGCAGGAGACCTCGCGGTTGGCGGCCGATGCTTTGGCTGCCGCCGGGCTGGACGTTAAGACAGGCGTAGCCGGCACCGGTGTTGTCGCGACAATCAGCGGGCCCAAACCCGGGCGGATCGTCGCTCTCCGCGCCGACATGGACGCATTGCCGATCACCGAAACCACTGGCAAATCCTACGCCTCGCAACATCGCGGTCTGTCTCACGCATGCGGACATGACGGACACGTCGCAATGCTCATCGGAACCGGTCTGATACTCGCCGAACTGCGCGACGAACTGTCCGGCGAGATACGCCTGATATTCCAGCCGGCCGAAGAAGTCGGAGCAGGGGCCCGCACGATGATCGAGGCCGGAGCGCTCGGCGATCCGAAGCCCGACGCTATTTTCGCACTGCACGCCTGGCCCGGATTGCCGGTTGGGATCGTAGGCTCTATGCCCGGCCCCATGACGACGTCAAACGATCTGTTCACCCTGACTGTGACGGGGCTCGGCGGGCATGGCGCCAGACCGCACCTGGCCAGGAGCCCGATCCTGGGAATGACTGAGCTGGTCGAACGCATCAGCGCCCTTACGAAAATCGGCGACGATCTTGTGCTTCCGCGGGTCGTTTCCGTCGGGTCGGTTCACTCCGGCAGTCGGCCCAACGTGATACCCACCGAAGCCGTTGTTGAAGGCACGATCCGGGCTCCGAACACCGAAGTGCGCGACGAACTGTACGCCTCGATCCGAGAAATTGCCCGCGACGTGGCGCTGAGCCAGGACCTGCAGGTTGTCTTCGATTCGCACATGTACTGCCCTGCGGTTATGAACGATCCGGGCCTGTACGACATTTTCGCGCGGACCGCTGAGGGATTGTTCGGGTCTTACGGATGGGTCAAAATGGACCGCATGTCGATGGGGTCCGAAGATTTTGCATGCTACCTCGATCACACGCCGGGACTGTTGGCGAGGATTGGAACCGGAGCCGAAAGCGGACAACTGCATAACGGTAATTTCGATTTTGCAGACGGAGCCCTTCGCAGCGGCGCGGCGCTGATGGCCGGAATGGCCGCACGCGCCGCGAGCGGTAATTCAACAAACAAGTAATTCGGACTCACAGCCCAATGACGCCATTTACGAGAAATGACAAGCCTACAATCGGGATCGAAGAGGAGTTCCATATCATCGATCCGTGCAGCGCCGAACTGGTCAGCGGAATAGAGCAGCTCCGCGAGCATCTCGACGCGGAAATGCAGGCCAGCATCTGCTACGAACTGTTCCAGTGTGTTGTCGAAAACCGCGTCGGCGTGTTCGAGACTGTCGATGAACTCGTCGCTTCATCCCTGGCCGGTCGGAAAAAACTCGTCCAGGCGGCCCGGGCGGTCGGTCTTCGCGTAGCGGCCGGAGCCAGCCACCCGTTTGGACAGTGGAGACATCTCCCTGTCGCCGACGACGCACACTATCGCGCCGTGCTGGACGCCTACGGATACGTCGCAAGGCGATTGCTTTCGTTCGGGCTGCACGTTCATGTCGGTCTGAGGTCCGCCGAGGAGTCGATCTACGTGATGTCGGCGATGAGACCGTGGATATACGCACTGATGGCCCTGTCGGTGAACTCCCCGTTCTTCGAGGGGCAGAGCACCGGTCTGAAGTCCACGAGAATGCACCTGTTCGGCTCGATGCCGAGAACGCACCTGCCCCCGCGATTTGAAAGCTGGTCCGAACTGCACGCTCATTATCACATGCTGCTGGACGCCGGCGACGTGACCCGCCCCGGCGAACTCTGGTGGAACATCCGCCCCCAGCCGCCGCTGGGCACTATCGAACTGCGCGTGTTCGACCTGCCGACAGACGTGCATCGCATCGGCGCGCTCGTGGCGATCTTCCAGGCCGCAGTCGCAACGTTCCAAGACGCCTTCGCCGCCGGAGAGCAAGCCGAGGACTACTGCGAAGAGTATCTCGATCAGCATAGATGGCGTGCGATGCGCGACGGACTTGACGCCGTGCTCGTCGATCCGTTCACCAGGCGCACCATCGGAGTTCGGCCGTACCTTGTCCGATTGCTGAACCGCATCGAACCGGCGTCGAAGAAACTCGGCTCGCATCGATATCTGCTCTTGGCCCGCAGGATGCTGGAGACGCCTGGCGAAGCCCAGTGGCAACTCAACCGGGCCACAGAACTCGACGGGGATCTTGCCGCCCTGGAGCTGGAAATCGCCGATCGCACGGTTCGCGACGATATCACAGTCGTCTGAATCACCCGGACCTTTGCAGCATCGGCGCCAAAGCAGTATCATGTTCTCCTTGTCGATTTACGAAAGGGACAACATGAAGCGAGCAGTCTTGATCATACTCGCCGCTACCGGACTGGTCACTTCAGTGAGCCAGTCAGAACCGGTATGTATTAGCGGGATCTACCCGCACCTGGCGGTATTCAACGGTCAACACGATCCCGAGACCCGAACCTGGTCCGGAACTGGCGGCGAGTGCGGAATCGGAGCCATCGTCCCATGGGCCGGTAAGCTTCGCCTGATTACATATCCGCCGCACGAAGTACGCGGCGGGAATGATAAACTCTGGTCGATCGACGAGAAACTCAATATCTCGTTCGCACCGGAGTCCGTAGGCGGCACCCACGCCGGTCGGATGATCCATCGAGAATCGAACCAACTGGTGATCGGCCCGTATTTCATTGACGCAAAGGGCAAGGTCCGCGCTTGCGATGTCAAGAAAGAGCTGATCGGGCGCATGACCGCCGTTGCTCGCCATCTAACTGACCCGAAGAATCTGGTCTACCTCTTCGATATGGAGGGCGCGATTTACGAAGTGAACGTCCATACCCTGGCGGTCAAGAAGCTGTTCAAAAAGCCCGTGCCGGGCGATCACGGAAAAGGCGGATACACCGCTCAAGGCCGCCTCGTGATCGCCAATAACGGCGAGAGGGGACGCAGCAAGTCCGGGCAATACGGTGTGCTGGCCGAGTTTGACGGCAAGGAATGGAGGATCGTCGAGCGGAAGCAGTTTTGCGACGTGACCGGCCCCGACGGGATATACGGCGGCAAGGACGACAAATCGCCGCTCTGGGCGATTGGCTGGGACCGCAAGTCGGTCATCCTCAAGCTGCTCGACGGCGGCAAGTGGTCCACATTCCGCATGCCCAAGGCGTCTCATGCGTTCGACCCGAAACACGGGTGGTACACCGAGTGGCCGCGGATTCGTCGGATCGCAGATGGCAAGCTGATGATGGACATGCACGGCATGTTCTACGATTTCCCCAGGGGATTCTCGGCTGCCAATACCGGCGGGATCACGCCGATCGCATCACACCTGCGATACATCCCGGACTTCTGCGAATGGAATGGCCGACTCGTGCTCGCCGGCGACGATACGTCTGTGATACAGAACCCGCTGGCCGGAAAGTCACAGTCGAATCTCTGGTTCGGGAAAGTCGCCGATTTGAAAAACTTCGGCCCGGCTTCAGCCTGGAGCGGCGTGTGGATGGACGAACCTGTCAAAGCCGACACGCCGTCCGATCCGTTCCTGATCGGCGGATTCGCCAAACGCGTGGTCCATCTGTCTCTTGGCGGAAAACTCCAGGAAGCTTCGAGCGGGGCGATATCTCGTTGCACAGGTCGATTCGAGTTTACGAAACTGCCTGCGAAACTCGCCGGCCTGACGCGCGTTACGATCGCTCGCGGCGATTACCACAAACCGGCGCCGGGGTATTCGTTCAACGTTGACAGGGCGGTGACGGTTTACTTGGTTGTCGATGCACGCGGCAAACTCGATCTCGGCCCGAAGTGGAAGACGACGCGCATGAAGGCGGCCTGGGGCAAGTTCCCTGATCTCGTCTACGTTCGTGATTTTCCCGCTGGCCTCGTGGAGATCCCGCCCCACGATGTCCCGCACGTGAAAAACGCCTACGGCCTGCCGCACGCATGCTTCATCAGCGGCGAGGCGAAGATAACCGAGTTAACCCAGAATCTTGGCGCCGTCGTCACGCGGCCGGAGATCGCAAAGACGCCTGCGGCCCCGAAAGACGGCGACGTCACGTTCACGCTGGAGATCGACGCTAAAGGCGACGGGCAATGGAAAGCTCTCAAGCAGATTACAGTGCCCGGCGGCGGATACAAATACCACGTTTTCGCTGACGACTTGAAGGCCAATTGGATCCGCGTGCGGACGAATAAAGACTGCATCGCAACGGCATACTTCCATTACGCCTCACCGGCAAGCGCGTTTGGCGACGATAAAGCCATTTTCGCTTCGCTGCCGAAGATTGGTTCAGAGTTCAGCGGCGGTCTGATCCGTCCGGCGGGACGCAATACGAACCTGCAACTCGTTACTGCCGGCGGGGCGTACTTCGAAGTTGACGAGAAGATGAACTTTCGCACGCCTGCCAAGCCGCAAGCTGCGGCGGTCAGGAAGATCGCGTCGATCAAGCGGGACTTCACCGTGGATGCATCCTCGGTGATTCTTACCCGCAAGAACAAGCGATACCGCCTGCCGAAAGGCTCCGCGGCGTACGATAAACTCACCGCCCGCGGCATACGCGAATGCGTTTCGGAGCGGTACTTGGCGAATATTCACGGAACGTTCTACGAGATACCGCGAGACTCCGGCGCCTACCATCCGGGCATCGAGCTGATCAAGCCCGTGGCGACGCACTCCAGAGCGATTGTCGACTTCTGCACCTGGCGCGGGCTTATGGTCATCAGAGGAACCTCGCCCGGCGCCAAACCGGACGGAAACTACTTCGCATCGGCCGACGGAAAGACCGGGCTCTGGTTCGGGCATATCGACGACCTGTGGAAGTTCGGAAAACCCGTAGGCGTCGGCGGCCCGTGGAAAGATACTCCCGTTAAGGCCGGCGAACCCTCGGATCAGTACCTCATGACCGGATATGATCGCAAACGCCTGGACATCTCGCACGATTCGGATGAAGCGATCGAGATGACTGTCGAGGTGAACTTCGATCATAATGTGTGGCGCGAGTATGCTAAGATATCCGTGCCGGCCGGCAAGACCGCACAGCATAAATTCCCCGACGGTTTCAACGCTCACTGGGTGAGGTTGAAGTCGCCGGCGGACTGCAGAGCTACAGCGATATTCACGTATGAGTAAACCCGAGACCCACATTCCAACCCGTCGCGGTTTCCTCAAGGCCGTCGGTCTGGGCGTCGTCGCTCTGGTCTCGCGGCGCGGTCTTGGCGCCGAGCCTGAACGTCCGAACTTCATCTTCATCTTTACCGACGATCAACGCTACGACGCGATGGGCTGCGCCGGCAACAAGCTTATCAGCACGCCGAACATCGATTCGCTGGCGGCCCGCGGCGTGCGGTTTGATCGGGCTTTCGTTACGCTGTCGATCTGCAGCCCCAGCCGGGCCGCGTGCCTGACCGGGCGATACGGAAGCTCAAACGGCGTGACCACGCTGGCCCAGCCGCTGAAACGCGGAGAAGAAACCTTCGCCCACATCCTCAAAGCCGCCGGGTACCAGACCGGCTTTGTAGGCAAGTGGCATCTGGCCACGAAACCCAAGGCGTGCGGATTCGATTCGGTTACTTACTTCAAATCCAACGGCCGCTACTTCGGGCGACCCGCAGTTGTCAACGGACGCAAGGCTGTCATCAAGGGATACATCGAAGACTACATCGCCGAGCAGTCGATTGCCTTCCTCGAAAAGGCCGCCAAGTCCGATTCGCCGTTTGTGCTGTGGCATTGCACGCAGGTTCCACATATGAACCACAAGTTCGACTGGAACGCCCGCAACGAAACGCTCGCGAAGTACGACCAGGAGCAGATGCCCGTTCCCAAAACGTGGAACGACGACCTGTCCGGCCGCCCGCCATACCTCAAAACAGCCCGAAGCCGGACCAGGGCGAGAAAGTACGGATACGGCAAGAAGTCCGGCATTCAGCGCCATATCCAGCGGTACTACGCGGCGATCACCGAGATGGACGCATCCCTCGGGCGAGTGCTGCAGGCCGTCAAACGCTTGGGAATCGAGGACAATACGTGGATATTCTTCATGGGCGACAACGGGTGGTTCCTGGGCGAGCACGGGTTCACCAGCAAATACCTGGCCTACGAAGAGTCGATACGCGTACCGTTCATAGTCGCCGGACCCGGCTTGAAAGCTCGCATCGATGGGCGATTGGTGCTGAATATCGATATCCCCGCGACGATGCTGGCGCTGGCGGGCGTAAAAACTCCCGCCAACATGCACGGCCGCGATCTCACCCCGCTGCTGAAAAACGAGAAGGTCCCATGGCGAAAGAGCTTTCTTTACGAGGCTCCGACCTCTACGCTCGGCGGTTGGCCTCACCGGGCCGTGCGAACCGAGCGATGGAAGTACATTCGAACCTTCGATCCGAAAGCCCGCAGGAGAGTTGCATTTGAAGAACTCTACGACTTGCAAACCGACTCCCGCGAAACAAAGAACCTCGCCGCCGATCCCGCGCAATCCGATCGATTGAAACAACTTAGAGATGAACTCCAACGGCTCACGCCTACGAAAGCATGATAATGTACACAAGGATGAGTTTGAGCAATATGAGGCGAAGAGAGTTTCTGAAAGCCATTGGCACAGGCGTGCTGGGGATGAGCCTTGCAGACGCACAACTTTCGGCGGCGCCGGAAAAGACGTCCAACGCGCCCAACATCCTCTGGATCATTGCCGAAGATATGTCTCCGGACCTCGGTTGCTATGGCAATAAGGTCGTGACAACCCCGAATATCGATCGCCTGGCGACCAAAGGGGTGAAGTTCAACAGCGTTTTTACCACCGCCCCGGCATGTTCCCCGAGCAGGACGGCGCTGGCTACGGGAGTCTACCAGACGACGCTCGGCTCCCACCACATGCGCTACAGCAAAAAACTGACGCCGGATCTTCCCAAACCGGTCAAAGTGCTGCCCGAACTGATGCGCGAGAACGGTTATTACACCGGGAACATCAAACAAATCTGCGGGACCGGAACGGGAAAGGATGATTGGCAATTTAAGGCGCCAGGGAAGTCATGGGATACCAACTCCTGGGGTGAACTGGTGAAACACCAGCCTTTCTATGCTCAAATCAACTCCAAGCAATCCCATCGAGGATTCTCTTCCTCTAAGGGTATCTCGAAGGAGAAAATTGAGATACCCCCTTATTACCCTGACCATCCGGTTACCAGAAGTGACTGGGCCGGTTATTTCGCGAGCGTGAACCAGTTCGATCGCCAGGTCGGCGCCATTCTGAAGCGGCTTGCGGCGGACAATCTTGAAAAGAATACGATTGTATGCGTCTTTTCGGATCATGGCAGGCCGATGATTCGAGGGAAGAACTGGTTGTACGATAGCGGAACCCGGATTCCGTTGATCATTTACTATCCCCAAAACGTGAAGAAGCCTGACGGGTACCAGGCGGGAAAGGAAAACTCCGCACTGCTCAGCGCCATCGACCTGGTGGCGGAAACCGTTCTCATGGCCGGCGGCGCCGTTCCTGATTGGATGCAGGGCAGGAGTTTCCTTAAAAAGGATTCCGTACCGCGAAAATACATCCACACCGCGGTCGATCGGATCGGGGATATCGACAGTTGCAGCCGTGCTGTCCGAACCGACAGGTTCAAGTATATCCGGAACTTCAAGACGCCCGGATCCGTCAATGAATGCACTACGGCGTACCGCCGGGCGAAGCACCCGATTCACCACCTGTTGAACATCATGGGAGAGAAGAATCTGCTGACGCCCGTTCAGGCTCAACTGCTGAAACCAATGGCGGCAGAGGAATTGTACGACCTCAAGAAAGACCCGCACGAGACGGTTAACCTCGTCGGGAACAAGGAGTTCGAGGCGGTTCACAAAGAACTCAAAGAGCAACTGGCCCAGTGGATTGAATCCAGCAAGGACAAAGGCCTTGGGAAAGACAGTGACGCCATTGTCGAGCATTTCAAGGCATACGGCGTTATGACCAGGAAGCGTAGTGCGAAGGTTATTCGGGCAATGCGCTCGTCAGTCGAAAAACACTTTAAATGAAAAAGGAGTCTGAGCTTTCCGTAAAGCCACAGCGATATTTACCTATGAATAAGAAATACTTTATCACAATCCTAGCGATATTGACGTTCAGTGTTATCGCCCGAGGTTCCGAGCATACCGTTCTGATCGAGGCTGAGGCGTTTGACGATCGCGGCGGGTGGGTTGTCGATCAGCAGTTCATGGACGAGATGGGCTCGCCGTTTGTGCTTGCTCACGGGCTCGGCGTACCGGTTAAGGATGCTTCGACTACCGTGACATTTCCCGCCGCCGGAGCCTATCGGGTTTGGGTTCGCACGCGCGACTGGGTCGCCGGTTGGAAAGCGCCCGGGGCGCCGGGCAAGTTTCAACTGCTCGTTGACGGCAAGGCGCTCAAGACCACGTTCGGGACCGAAGGGGCGAAGTGGCATTGGCAATCCGGCGGGGCGGTCGATATCTCCAAGACCCAAACCGCCATCGCACTGCACGATCTCACCGGCTTCGAGGGGCGATGCGATGCGATTGTGTTTTCCGCGGACCCGAAGTTCACTCCGCCCAACGATCTGAAGAGTATGGCTCCGTGGCGGCGGAAGCTGCTGGGGCGGCCCGAGACGCCGCCGGACGCCGGTGAGTTTGACCTGGTTGTCGTCGGAGGAGGCATCGCCGGAACCGCCGCCGCACTGACGGCCGCACGGCTCGGAGCGAAAGTCGCATTCATACAGGACCGTCCCGTGCTCGGCGGTAACAATTCCTCCGAAGTCCGCGTGTGGCTTAACGGCAAGATGAACTTTCAGCCGTATCCGCGGATTGGCGACGTAGTGCATGAACTCGACCAGAAGCGACGGGCCCACTACGGGCCGAGCAATACCGCCGATCTCTACGAGGACGATCGCAAAACCGCGTTGGTCCGCGCTGAGAAGAATGTCTCGCTGTATCTCAGCCATCGGGCCAACGGCGTGGAAATGAAAGATGGGCGAATCGCCGCCGTCATCGCCGAAAGCATCACTACCGGCAAGCGGCTGCGGTTTCTCTCACGCAGTGTCGCCGACTGCACCGGCCACGGCGTGATCGGAGCGCTGGCCGGAGCGGAATTCCAGATGACCAAAAAGGGGCACATGGGGCGCTGCAATCTCTGGAATGTTATCGAAACCGACAAGCCCATCCCCTTTCCGCGTTGCCCCTGGGCGCTTGACCTGAGTGATAAACCGTTCCCGGGGCGGAAATCCGGCGGATTGAAGGCCCTTGGCGGGTGGTACTGGGAAAGCGGTTTCGATCACGATCCGTTCGAAAAAGGCGAGTACATACGCGACTGGAACTTCCGGGCGATGTACGGGGCCTGGGACGCTCTGAAAAACGTCGACAAACGCTATCCGAACCACAAGCTCAACTGGTCCGCGTACATCGCCGGCCCGCGCGAATCGCGCCGGATCGTCGGCGACGTTCTGCTGGGCAAGGAGCATGTCGTCTCGGGCAAGACCTGGCCGGATGCATGCGTACCGTGCACCTGGTCGATGGACCTGCATCTGCCGAACAAGGCGTACGTAAAAGGATTCGAAGGCGATGCGTTCATCTCGCGAGCGCACTACACTCACTTCAAGAAGCCGTACTGGCTGCCGTACCGCTGCCTCTACTCGAAGAACGTCGCCAACCTGTTCATGGCCGGGCGCGATGTCAGCGTCACACACGAAGCCCTCGGCACGGTTCGCGTAATGCGCACCTGCGGGATGATGGGCGAGATTGTCGGAATGGCCGCCTCGATCTGCAAGAAGCACGACACCACCCCGCGCGGCGTCTACAAGGACCATCTCGACAAACTGAAAGAACTGATGAAGGTCGGCGTAGGCAAAACGCCGACTCCGATCGATGGGCCAGCCCGTCCGAAATGGCTCGGCACAGCCGGGCTGAATCTCGCCAAGAGAGCAAAGGTGAGCGTCTCGTCGAATCACTCCAGCGGAAAGTACAAGCCCAAGTCCATCAACGACGGCGAAGCTTCCCCAGTCGACAACGATTTGCGATGGGTCAGCGACGACAAACCGCCTCACCGTGTTGAACTTACCTGGCTCCGTCCGCAGACGATCAGCGCGATTCGCATCGTGAGCGGATGGAATCAAGGCGGAAAAATCACCGGTGCGCTGGGTAGTTTCTCGCTGCAATACAACGATTCGAGCGGGTGGAAGGACATACCCGGCGGCAAGGTTAGCGGCAACCGCCGGGCTGACTGGTCGCTGAGATTCGAGCCGGTCAAAGTCGGCGCCCTTCGTTTGATTGTGACCGGGACGCAGACAGATACCGCCCGGATTTGGGAGATCGAGACGTATAACCCGCCGGCGAAACCGGCGAAGTGATTGCCCCGGCATCCTGCGGCGGGTTACAATTAATGCTTTGAGCCCGGGGGCGGGAGTTTTGAAGATGAAGAGATATTGTGCAGCGGCATTATTTGCGATCGCGATCCTGGCCGGAACTTCGTTTGCCGGAAATGTGATCCTACTCGAGGCCGAAGGATTTGACGAACTCGGCGGCTGGAAGCTCGATCAGCAGTTCATGGACCAGATGGGCTCGCCGATCCTGCTGGCCCACGGTCTCGGCGTTCCGGTAAAGGACGCGACTACCGCCGTTACGTTCCCGTCTGTCGGTGAATATCACCTCTGGGTTCGCACGCGTGATTGGGTCGCCAACTTCAACGCCAAAGGCGCTCCCGGCAAGTTCCAGGTGCTGATCGGCGGCAAGCCGGTCGAAAAAGTGTTTGGGACTGAAGGCGCCAAGTGGCGCTGGCATCGCGGCGGGGCGGTGAAGATCGCCAAGACCAAAGTTACCGTATCGCTGCACGATATGACCGGCTTCGACGGCCGATGCGACGCGATTGTTTTCGCCTCCGATGCGGATTTCACGCCGCCGGCCGATTTCAAGACTGGCGCGCCGTGGCGCCGCAAACTTCTCGGCCTGAGCGAAACGCCGATCGACGCCGGCAAGTTCGATCTCGTTGTCGTCGGCGGCGGGATCGCCGGAACGTGTTCGGCGATCTCTGGGGCCAGGTCCGGATTGAAAGTCGCGCTGATCCAGGATCGACCCGTCCTCGGCGGCAATAACTCGTCGGAAACTCGCGTGCATCTCGGCGGCAGGACAATGCTGGCGCCTTACCCGGCCCTGGGCGGAGTGGTGCGGGAGCTTTCGCCGGCCAGACGCGGCAACGCAGGACCTCCCGAGCGATACGAAGACCAGAAGAAGCTCGACGTTGTCGCCGCAGAGAAGAACATCTCGCTGTTCCTCAGTACGCACGTCAGCGAAGTTGAGACTGACGGCAAGAAAATCGTCGCCGTAATCGGCAGGAATATCCGCAGCGGCAAGCGCCTTCGATTTTCGGGGCGCGTGTTCGCCGACTGCACCGGCGACGGGACCGTCGGATTCCTCGCCGGCGCCGACTACCGCATGGGACGCGAAGGCAAAGACGAAACCGGTGAAGACCTGGCGCCTCCCAAAGCCGACAAGATGACCATGGGCAGTTCGGTCCAATGGTACTCCAAAGCGCACAAGGAGCCTTCCGCTTTCCCGCAATGCCCCTGGGCGGTCCAGTTTACCGAAGAGAACGCCCAGCGCGTAACCGGCGGTGAGTGGAACTGGGAAACCGGAATGAACAAGCACCAGATCGACCAGTTCGAAGAGGTCCGCGACTACGGTATGCGAGTGATCTACGGCAACTGGGCGTTCTTGAAAAACAGCCCTAAATCCCGCGCCAAGTACGCTAAGCTCAAGCTCGACTGGATCGCATACATCGCCGGTAAGCGCGAATCGCGACGACTGCTCGGCGACGTGATCCTCACCCAGCAGGACGTCGTAGGGCAAAAAGCCTTCGACGACGCCTGCGTGACGACTACCTGGACGATCGATCTGCACTATCCGCATCCGAAGAACACCCAGCAGTTCCCCGGCCGCGAGTTTCGCTCGATCGCCAAACACGTTCGCATCAAACCGTATCCGATCCCGTATCGCACCCTGTACTCGCGGAATGTCGACAATCTCTTCATGGCCGGGCGCGACATCTCGGTAACCCACGTCGCACTGGGCACCATTCGCGTGATGAACACCTGCGGCATGATGGGCGAAGTCGTAGGCATGGCCGCTGCGATCTGCAAGGAGAACGACACCACGCCGCGCGGCGTCTACAGAGATCACCTGGCCGATCTGAAGAAACGCATGACAAAGGGCGTAAGCAAGGTGCAACCCGGACCGTTGCGTTCGCGCGCCGCCGGTGGAGTTTCAGCCAATGTCCCCAAACCGCCCGCGTGGATCAAAACCGCCGGGACGAACCTTGCACGAAAGGCGAAGGTGACGGTGTCGAGCTGTCTGAACGCCAGCTACAAGGCCTCGAACATCAACGACGGGAAGATTGCGTTTGGTATGAACGACCGCTGGGTGAGCAAATCTGACTTCCCGCAAAGCGTGGAACTCACATGGGACGCCCTGCAGACGATCAGTGTGGTGCGAATAGTAACCGGATGGAAGTCCGGCGGCAGGATCATCGGCATGTTGGAAGATTTCTCGCTGCAGTATCACGACGGCCGGGCGTGGAAGGATATCCCCAACGCCAAAGCCAGCGGCAACAAGCAGGCCGACTGGACCGCAAGATTTGCCCCAATAAAAACCAAACGCCTCCGCCTGACCATAACCGCAGCCCTCAAGGACCTGGCCAGAATCTGGGAAATGGAAACCTACAACCCGCCGGCGACGCCGAAAGCTCGTCGATAGTGCGGACTACTCGTAGTGCGACCACATTCGGATGACTTTTACAGTCTTCTCTTCGTCAAGGATCTGGTACACGAGTCGATGTTGGATGTTGATTCGTCGCGAACGGGCCCCTTTGAGATCGCCGACCAGCATTTCGTAACGCGGCGGGCTCCGACGCGGATCTTCGCGGAGAATATCAAGCAGTTGCTGCGCCTTGGGACGCAAGCCGGAGGCCGCCAGCTTCTTGGCGTCTTTCCTGGCCTGTCTGGTGAACACCAGTTTCCAACTCACCAGTCAAGATCCTCGGAGCACTTTTCGATCGGCGTCTCGAGCCCTTCCATGATCGAGTCGGCCATTCCGGAAATCGAGTGCAGGTAGAGAGTCTCTTGAATCGCACGCCAGTCGTCTTCGGAAATGAGCACCGCCGAACTTCGTTTTCCGGTTATATGCACCGGTTCATGGGAAGCCGATACATCATCCAGCAATGCATAGAGTCTTTTGCGAGCTTCTGTTACAGTTATGGCGGTCATAGGGGTCTCCTTGTAGCACGTACATTATAGCGTACGCTTTGTTTAGCGGCAAGGCTATTGTGGAATTCTTGCCGATACTCACTGCCTTCGGGTGTCAGGCTTGCCGAGTTGGCCTCGTGCGGCGGGAATCTGTCTGGGCAATCCGCACTTGGGTTGCTATCCTTTAGGGATGGCGATACATGGGAGCAGTATGATGAAGTTGCGCGTTGCGTTAGTTCTGATATTCCTGGCCGTTGTCGGCGTGTCTATCGCCCAGGGCGCCGAGCCGGCCGGTCGGGTGCTTTGTCGCAAGCTGGTCGACAAGTACAAGGTCAGGGAATTCGTTTTCGCCGAGCGGGCTCATCGCGGTCGGGGCAAGGTCAGCGACGGACACTGGTACGCGAATTTCAGCTACTACGCGCGATATCCGCAGAAGAAGGCCTACAGCTCCGGCGGTTCGCTGCGAAAAGTCGATATCCTGACCGGCCAGAGCACTGTTCTTGTCAAAGATTCCAGCGGCACGTTCCGCGACCCGACGGTCCACTATGACGGCAAGACTATCCTGTTTAGCTATCGCAAAGGCGGGACTGCTCCGTTCCACCTGTACGAAGTGCAGTCCGACGGGACTGGGCTCAAACAGCTTACGTTCGGGATCTACGATGACATTGAGCCGTGTTGGCTGCCGAACGATTCGATAATGTTTGTCAGCGGGCGAGCCCGGCGATACGTCAATTGCTGGGTCACTCAAGTCGCCACGCTTTACACTTGCGATCGTAAAGGCGGGAAGATCCGGCAGATCTCGGCGAATGTAGAACACGACAACACCCCGTGCGTGCTGGCCGACGGAAGGGTGGTCTTCCAGCGATGGGAATACGTCGATCGCAGCCAGGTGCACTATCACCATCTCTGGAGCGTGAATCCCGACGGAACCGGACAGACTGTTTATTACGGAAATATGCGCCCCGGCGGGGTGTTCATAGATCCCCAGCAGATTCCCGGTTCGCACCGGATCGTCTTCATCAACTCACCCGGCCACGGGCGCGCCGAACACGCCGGGGCGGTCTGCACCGTGACCGATCGCAACGGCCCGGACGACCCGGCCGCGGTCCGAGTGATAAACAGATCCGGGAGCTTTCGAGATCCCTGGGCTCTGTCGGATAAGGATTTTCTCGCTGCTCGCGGAAAGAGTCTGGTCCATCTGTCGGCGGGGGGGAAGATCACGACCCTCTACAGTCATACCGGTTCCGAGCTGAACGAACCACGCCCGCTGACGCCGCGGAAACGCGAGCGAATTATTCCCGCCCGCATCGACCTGACGAAGACTACCGGCACGCTGATACTTACTGACGTCACGATCGGGCGAAACATGACCGGCGTGAAGAAAGGCCAGATCAAGAACCTGCTGATTCTCGAATCGCTGCCAAAACCGATCAACTACACTGGCAGCATGGAGCCGATGAGCTACGGCGGGACCTTCACGCTGGAACGCGTGCTGGGAACCGTGCCTGTCGAGGCCGACGGTTCGGCGAATTTCGACGTGCCGGCCAACAGGGCGCTGATCCTGATCGCTCTGGACGCTCGCGGCCGAGCGGTTAAACGCATGCAGAGTTTCCTGTCGGTCATGCCCGGTGAAGTCACCAGCTGCGTAGGTTGCCACGAAGACAGGCGCACCGTGCCGGACCCCGTGACAGCTCGTCGTCCGGCGGCGATGAAACGCACGCCCAGCAAGATCACGCGGCTGAAAGGAATCCCGGAAGTATTCGACTATCCGCGAGACATCCAGCCGATTCTCGACAAGCACTGCGTCAAGTGCCACAACCCCAAGAAGCGAGATGGCGGGGTGCTGCTTACCGGCGATCATGGCCCGGTATATTCGCACAGCTACTACACGCTCAGCGCCACATACCAATTCTCCGACGGCCGCAACATGCCAAAGAGCAACTACCCGCCGTACGGACTCGGAGATGCCGCCAGCCCTATCATGAAAATGCTTCGCGGCGAACATCACAAAGCCAAGCTGAGCCCGCACGAAGTTGAGATCGTTCGTCACTGGATCCATTGCGGGGCTCCGTATATCGGGACGTATGCGGCGCTGATTGGGGGCATGATCGGCAGCACGGGCTACGAGGCGTCTCACTTCACCGCCGTGGACACTCGCATACTGAAAAGCGAGAAGGTCCAGCTCGCGTCGAAAGTGATTACTCGTCGTTGCGGCAAGTGTCATACCGGCGTGCGCAAAGTACCGAAGCACCCCGCCGACTGGGGGCAGGGGACCAAACTGATCCAACCTCGGCGAGCTTGGATGATTAAGAAGAAAGACAATCGCGCGGTCTGGCGTTTTCAGCAGCACATTCTGTACAACTTGACCAGTCCAGAGGCGTCGGTCCAACTCCTGGCCCCGCTGGCGAAAGGCGCCGGGGGATACGCCGCCTGTCGCAAGATTGTCAACGGGAAGGCGACCGACAAGCCGGCGAATGTTTTTGAGTCCAAGAACGATCCGGATTACAAGGCGCTCCTGGCGGCGATTGGCGATGCTAAAGCACTGCACGATTCGGACCCGAAATGGGACTCTCCCGGCTGGAAGGCGCCGCCGGAATATATCCGCGAGATGAAGCGGCACGGGATTATTCCCGAATCGTTCGATCGCGAAAAAGAGAAGCTCGACCCGCACGACATCGACAAACGCTATTGGGCCGCCGTTTCTGGGCATTACCCGGCCGGTAAGGGACCTAAGCTGTTCGACAACCCCAAGATTCGAGCGATGTGCCTCAAGGGGACCCTGACATCAGACGGCGAACCGTTCAAGCCGGATTCCGTGAGCCTGACAACCGGCAAGCCGGCGACGTGTTCGGCGGCCTTGGCGCCGTATCCGGCCAGTCTGGCCAACGACGGCGTCGCCAACAACACCGACAGCTACTGGGCGATGGATGTCGCAAACGGCGACCCGGCCTGGTGGCGCGTCGATCTGGAAGAACCGACTCAAGTCGGGCGCGTTGTAGTAGTTGCTTACTACCGGGACAGTCGTTACTACGGTTTCACTGTCGAGACGTCGCTTGACGGTAAGAAGTGGGACACCGTCGCCGATATGCGCGAGAACAAGGCGCCGTCTACAGCCCAGGGCTACCAGTGCAAGTTCACGCCGAGAAAGACGCGGTATATCAGGGTCACCCAGACGGGCAATTCGGCCAATACCGGCCGGCATCTCGTCGAAGTCATGGCGTATGAGAAATAGAGAGGATCGGAAGATGTTTCGCAGGGTAATGCTGACGGTTTTGTGTCTCCCGCTGGTCCTGAGCGCTGCTCGTCCGCGCGGACCGCTGGATATCAGGAACGCGCGGCTGGATCTCGAGACGCCTGAAATGATCGACGGCGCGGCGGCGGCCGGTAAGCGAGTCAAGCAAGTGGCGCCGGAGTACAAGAATACACAGGTCTTCCACACGCTCTATCTGCCGACAGACTGGAAGCCGGACCGGAAGGAGAAGTACCCCGTGATCGTCGAATACGCCGGCAACGGCCCGTATCGCAATCGGTACGGCGATAGATCCGCCGGTACGGTCCAGGGCAGCAATCTGGGCTACGGGATATCCAGCGGCAAGGGTTTCATATGGCTCTGCCTGCCGTATGTCGACTCGAAGAAGAAGAGCAATCAGCGCCGCTGGTGGGGCGATGTTGACGCCACTGTAGAGTACTGCAAGAAGACTGTCCCGCGAGTATGCCGGCAGTACGGCGGCGATCCGTCGAAAGTGATTCTGATCGGATTTTCGCGTGGGGCGATTGCGTGCAATTACATCGGCCTGTACGATGACGAGATCGCCAAACTCTGGCGGGCGTTCGTTCCCTACAGCCACTATGACGGCGTGCGGAAGTGGGGTTACAAGGGCGCCGATAAGGCATCGGCCCTGACGCGACTCAAACGCCTCAAGGGTCGCCCGCAGTTTATCTGCATGGAAAACTCGATCGACGAAACGAAGCGATACATCGAGTCAACCGGCGTCAAAGGCGACTTCACGTACGTAGTGACCCCGTTTAGAAATCACAACGACAGATGGGCCCACTGCGACAGCCCGCAACGACGCCAACTTCG
>CAYMSH010000015.1:0-30963 GCA_964392945.1 uncultured Planctomycetaceae bacterium
GTATGTCTGCAGCTGATCGACAGCGGCGACTCTGTAGGTGTCGATGGTTATCATGCCGACCCGCAGGCCCTGGCGAAGTTTGAAGTTCGCCGCAAGCTTTGCGATTGTCGTGGTCTTTCCTACTCCTGTAGGACCGATCAGGGCGATCACCCTGCACTGCCTGGCGTTCTTGCCTGGTTCGTCAGCGTGATCGACGGTCTTGATCTGCGCGGCGATGCGTTTGCACAGTTCGTCCCTGATCAGAGCCTCGTCGTTTTGCTGGCGACCGGTCAGGTCCATCTGCAGATTCTCGATAAGCTCGTCTGCGACTGCCGGGTTGACATCCTGTGCGATCAAACCGGCGTAGAACCGCCCCAGCGGACCGCCGTCGTCGGGTCCGGACTGCGAGCCCTTGCTTATCAGCGTCCTGATCATCTGTTTCAAATCCGCCACTTCTCGCGAGAGCCTCGCTGTTCCACCCGCCCGACCCGGAGCCGCCGACGCCATCTGAGCAAGTGCGGCGGCGGTTTGGTTTTCCGGCTCCGGGTCACAGGGCGACTGGATTTCGGGTTCGTCGGCGAGGGGCGATTCGGCGAGCAAGGGCATTTCCGAGACGTATTGTCCGTCTCGGGTCTGGTTCTGTTCGGACAATTCCGCCGCTGAGCATGCAGTGATCTCCCACATCGCCTTACCGCCGATAAGGCCCAGGAACGCGCCCTTTCGGTAGCTGCGGGTGCTGAGTATTACAGCGTCGCGGCCGAGGTCGTGCTTCACCTCGCCCAGGACGTTGGCCATTGTGTCTGCGTGATAGGTTCGTTCGGTCATTGATCAATCCCTACATGTTCGAGACTCTGAACCTCAACTGATTCGATTTCGTTGTATCCCAGCACCGCCGCATCCGGGTCGCTGGTCTTTAGTATCTGTTTTAAGTGCAGCCGCACGTCTGGTCCGCAGAGCACTACCGGGCTCCGTCCGCTGGACCTGAGTCGTCCCAGCGCGTTGCTGACGGCGGTCGATATCCTGGTAGTCAGTTCCGGCCCTGCGGTCATCGCGATTCCGTCCGGACTGCGCGACACGTGGGCCTGCAACGCCGTTTCGGTATGCGCCGCCAGTGACACGCACCACAGTTTTCCATCCTGGGCGCAGTACTGGCGACTAAGCGACATTCCAAGATCGGACCGCACTTGTTCGACCAGCAGTTCGGCGCACGTTGTCTCAGAAGCGTGCTCGCACAGGCTTTCGAGTATCGACTCAAGGTCGCGAATCGATACTCGTTCGGCCAGCAGGCCGCTAAGGACTTTGTGTATCACGTACGCCGGCAGCTTTTCTGTAGCTTCGTCCACGAGGCCCTGGTCACGTTGAGCGACGGCCTGCAGCATTTCAGTGACATGCCGTCTCGACAGCAGCCTCGATGCGTTGGCCCCGATCACCTGGGCCAGGTGGTTCATCAGGACATTAACCGGCGCGGCAACCGTGTAGCCCATCTGCTGAGCCCTGTCATGCTGCGGTTCGGTGATCCAGACCGCATCGCACCCTGTCACGGGGTCGACGGCGTCGCGGCCGACGAGCGATCCGGAGGTCTCGCCTTGCGCCGTGGCGAGCAACTGGGCCGGGTAGAGCTTGCCTGTGGCCGCTGTCACGCCGCGAATAATCATCGCGTAGCTGTGAGCGCCCAGACGCATGTTATCGCGGACCACGATCGGCGGAACCAACAGTCCCAGCTCCATCCCTATCTCGCGGCGAAGAACAGATATCCTGCCGAGCAGATCGTTTTGCGACGTATCGTCCATCAGTCGGACCAGCGCGTAGCCGATCTCTATTCGAAGAGGATCGATCGACACCAGGTCGGCCACTGCGATATCGCCGGGGTCCTCAATACCCGCTGTTGCCTGCGAAGTATCGGCCCCTTCGGCGTCCCGCTCGTCCTGTTCCTTGCGGGACAGAATCCACGCCAGGGACGCACAGCCAAGCCCCAGTACGATCAGCGGCGTCTTCGGCAGCGCGGTGAGGGTGAGGGCTCCCAGGAATACCGCCGTTATACCCAGCACGACCGGGCGAGCGGTAAGCTGGGTGACGATCTCTTCACCGAGATTCGTTCGTGCGGTGTTGCGTGAGACCAGCAGCGCCGCGGATATCGATATAAGGAAAGCGGGAATCTGGGTGACCAGTCCGTCTCCTATTGTCAGGCGAGTGAACACGTCGGCGGTTTCCGCCGCGCCCCAACCGTACTGGACCATCCCGACGTAGAACCCGCCCAGCACGTTGACCAGCGTTATGATCATCGCCGCAAGCGCGTCGCCCCTGATAAACTTGGAGGCTCCGTCCATGGCGCCGTAGAAGTCGGCCCGGTTCGACAGATCGTCTCTTCGCCAGCGGGCTTCGTCCTTGTCGATCAGTGCGGCTTTGAGATCCGAATCGATCGCCATCTGTTTTCCGGGCATGGCGTCCAGCACGAACCGTGCGGCCACTTCGCTGATGCGAGCGGCGCCTTTCGTAACGACGACAAACTGGATGACAACGAGAATGACAAACAGGATCACTCCAACGGCCAGCGATCCGGAGGTCACGAACGAGCTGAAGGCGTAGATCACGCCGCCGGCGGCCTGGGTTGCGCCTTCGGGGCCGGCTCCTTCGCTGCCGGCGGTGAGGATCAGCCTCGTCGTTGCGACATTCAGCACCAGGCGAAACAGCGTGGCGCCAAGCAGCAGCGACGGGAACACGTTAAACTCCAGCGGGCTGCGTACGTGTATTGTCGTAAGCAGTATCACCGCGGCCAGTGCTATGTTCAACGCCAGGAATATGTCTATCAGCAACGGCGGGATCGGCACGAGGATAACGAATATCAGCGCAGCGGCGCTGACCGGCAGGATCAGCCCGCGATGGCGGCTTACAAACCCGCTGAAACCCTGAAATGTCGTTGGAAGTTCACTCATGATTCATCTCCCGCTTGCTGCAGGGAGTTTTGAACGTCTACCTGTCCGGCTTTGCGCAGCTTCGCCCGCACGAGCGGATCGCCCTGGGTCTTACGCAGGTCGTCAAGCACTTCCCTGCGGGTCATCATCAGGTCCTGACGGTTTCTGCGCCACTGCCAGGCCCAATCGATCGCGCCGAGCACACCGAGGACCAGCAGCACTCGCCAGGCCATCTGGCCCAGCATCATCCAGGCTCCGGACCACTGGGCCTTCAAGCTTAATCCGCAATCGGCCGCTATCTGCGGCAGTTGATCGGCGATGGTTATCCACGCGACGAATCCAACAGCGGCGATCTTGGCGATAGCCAGCATCGCACGCACCAGACCTCGCGACGAGAACACGCGGCGCAATCCTTGACCCGGAGAGAGTCTGTCCATGCGCGGCTTTGTCGTCTCGCTGCTGGCCAGCAGACCGACTTGTGCGACTCCCGCGATGACGGCTCCGAGCATCATCACGCCGCAGAAGCAGACTGCGATCCACATTACCGGCCCGGCCGCCGACCAGATCGCAACTCCGGCGGCATCGGAAGCCCCGGGCGCCGAAGGTGCGAAACTCAGCATACCGGCGATCATCTCAGTGAGGGCGTCCAGCAATACCCCGCCGCCCAACCAGAGCGAGACCACAGCGGCGAGAATAACCGCCGCGCCAGTCAAATCGGCGCTCCGAGCTACCCGGCCGGTTCGTCTGGCTTCGGCCAAACGCTCCCTGGTCGGTTGCTCGGTTCGTTGGTCTGTATCGCTTCGTGTCGCCATCTTATTAGTTAGCCTGCATTGCCGGCGAGATCGCCGGCCCTATCGAATCCAAAATCATCTGCGTGCCGGTCTCGACAATCGCGGCCAGCGTCACCAGGGCTCCGGCCATCACTACCAGCGTCAATATCGCTCTCAACGGCAGCGTCATCGAAAGAATGTGAAACTGCGGGCACGATCGCTGCAGCATTCCCATCGCGACCGAGGCCAGCAGCAGCGTGACCAGCACGGGAGCCGCGACTTTCAACGCCAGAACGAAACTGACTGACAAGACCGCAATCATCACTTCCAGAACGCCTGTGTTCGGCGCCATGCTCGCCAGGGGCGCGGCGACGAATGTCTTCATCAACGCCGATATCACTAACCGGTGTCCGCCAATGCCCAGGAACACGACTATCGAAAGCAGCCCGAAAAACTGGCGAATTATCCCGGGCGCCGACGGGCTTAGCGGATTGAACATCTCGCCGAGCGACAGGCCCATCTGAGCCGCGATGTGGTAGGCTCCAAGCTCCACGCCGACAAACACCAGACCTGCGGTCCATCCGATCGCAACGCCGATCAGCAGTTCGCCGCCCAGGGCGACAAGCAGCCCGCTGGTCGTGGCTCCCACAGCCGCCGGAGCCGAAAGGCGCCCCGTCACGGCAAGAGCCATCGCTACAGCCAAGAAATAGCGCAACTTGGCCGGGACGCTCGGATGGCTGAAGACCGGGCAAACCGCGAGCATTCCGCCGAGCCGAGCCAGCACCAGCAGCAAAGTCAGATTCCAGGTTGTAACTCCAGCGTGTTCCACTGTATTTCCGTATGGTTATGGGAGACTGCACGTAAACATCTCCCGTCCGAATTCGGCAAGTTTCGACAGCATCCATGGCGCGGTGATCGCAAACGCCAGGAGCATCGCAAGTATGCGTGGCACCAGACCCAGGGTCTGGTCCTGGACCTGCGTGACCGCCTGCAGCACGCTAACGATCAGCGCCACTATCAGCCCGGTCACCAGGACCGGAAGCGACAGTACGACCAGCAGCATGATCGCCTGTCTGGCCAGTTCTATTCCTTGATCCGCATTCATCAGTTATCTCGTCACCCAAAGCTTTTCATTAGCGTCCCGACAACAAGGCTCCATCCGTCAGCCAGCACAAACAGCAGCAGCTTGAACGGAAGCGATATCAGCGACGGCGGCATCATCAGCATTCCCATGGAGACCAGGAAAGTCGACACCAGCAGGTCTATCACCAGGAACGGAAGGAAGATCCTGAAGCCCATCCAGAATGCGACTTTCAGTTCGCTGACGACAAACGCCGGTATCAGCGAGACCGTCGGCACATCTTTCCACGCCAGGTCCTTCTTGGCGGCCATCTCGTCGCTCAGGAACATGTAGACGTCCGAACCGTTCCCGGCCGCTTCGATCTGTTTGGTCATGAACTGGCGAATATGCGTCTCGCCGGCGGCGATCGCGGTCTCCTTGTCGAGTTTCCCGTCGAGATACGGGCTGATCGCATCGTTGTGGACCTTCTGGTACGTCGGAGCCATGACCACGGCGGTCATCAGCAGCGCCAGACCGAAGATCACCTGGTTCGGCGGCAACTGCGCCGAGCCGAGGGCCTGTCTCAGCAGCCCGAGCACAACAACTATTCGCGTAAAACACGTGACCATGACCAGCAGCGCCGGAGCGACTGACAGGACGGTGACCATCACGATCCAAGTGATAACGGTGCCGCCGCCTGGCGTTTCGATGTTCGGCAGCGACTTCGCCAGTCCGTCGGCTCCCGCCGCAGCAGGAACATCGGCGGCCGAGGCGATCGTCGCCAACGCCAGAATCAGTATCAACGCCGGTATTGTACGGGAGGCTCTCATTTGCTCTCCTCCCGCTTCCCGGCTCGGCTCGAGGCCGCTTCGATCAGCGCCGCAGCTTCGTCGGGGTCGGTAATCTCGCTAATAGCGGTCATCGACGTCGGAGCCTGTGCGACGAGCACTATCCGCCGGCCCACTCTGACCAGCAGAAGCTGGTGCCTCGACGAGACCGATGTCCTGGCCAGCACGTCAAGAACGCCCGCGCCGCGAGCGCCGGATACCGGGCCGAAACGCTTGAGCATGAACCTGGCGACAATGATCAGCACAACCACCAGCGCCAAGGCCGCCAGAGTGCGGCCCCACTGGGTCCAGATATCCTGCCGACCGGACCCTACCTGGCGGTTCTCCGACGAGCCCACAAGGCGATCGGAGATGTCCGAGGTGCCAGCTTGCGTAGTCGCCGCCGGGCGCGACGCCGGGCGAGAGGCCTGCCCCTGCGCCGAAGCGCACGAGACAACCGCAACGATCATCACTGCGGCGACAAATTGTTTCAGCATCGCGTTCATCTACTTACTCTTGCGGTCCCCTGCTGCGTCCGGGACAAGTTCTGATACTTCAACGCCCAGTTTCCCGCCGACGACAACTGCATGTCCGCGGGCGATGAGACGGCTGTCGAGATACACCTGAACATCCTGGTCGCCGCGCGTGTCGAGCTGCACCGTCGATCCGACGGCCAGTTGCGGCACTTCGTCCTGCCATAACCAGGTGCGTCCGACTTCGACTCTCAATGGCTCGGCATTAGTAAACATCCGATTGCTCCTGTGAGTCCCAGGGCTCGGCCGCCCAGGACGAACCGGCCGCCGCGGCCTGGTTGTCGAGTTCAGCGGTCCGCTTGGCGGCGATCATCCGCACCACGCGGCGGTGATACTGATCGGCCGACTTGCGAGCCCGATGCGCCTCGAGCAGCACGCCTTCGCACTGCAACAGTGCGGTGGCGGCCTGGCGCCTTTCGTCTTCCAGTCGGGCCAGTTCCCTGCGAATGTCGCCAGTGGCCCTGGCGTATCGAGCGAACAGCCCGCCGGCCGCTCCGGTCTGCAATTCGTCCCGGGCCGCCTGGTCATACTGTCCCAGCGTCTCTGTAAGGATCGCGATCCGAGACTCGGCGGCCTGGAGTTCGCAGAGCGTTTCGGCCTGGCTCCTGCGGGCGACGTTCTCGTCATGCTTTCGCATGGTCAGCAGCGCCCGGCTCCGTCTTGTCGTTCTCGTATCGTTCAAGTATCTATCCGTTGACCGTAATTTTCGCTGTGTTGCTTTCGGCCCGATCCAGATCGCAGCCAATCTGTCGGCAGAGACCCAGCAGAGCCTCGACGGTTTCCGATAACTGCAGTTCGGGCCTGTCGAATGCGTTCTGCGCGACAAACTCGCGGACAAGAGGCATCGCCTCGACAGCCAGGTCGAACCGTCGGGAGTTGCCTTTGCGATAGGCTCCGATGTTCACCATGTCTTCTATTTCGCGGTACAGCGCCGCAACTCGCCTTACGGCTCCCGCCGCTTCGGTATGTCGCGAATCGGTAACCTCACCCATCACCCGAGAAATGCTCTCGAGGAAATCTATCGCGGGGAATTCACCGCGATTAGCCTTTTCGACCGAGAGGACTATGTGCCCGTCGGCGACGGATCTGACAGCATCGCTGATCGGTCCGGCGGTGTCGGGCCCTTCTGTGAGGACCGAGTAGAAACCGGTTATCGAGCCGGCGTCGGTGCGCCCGACGCGTTCGAGCAGTTCCGGCAGGAGTCCGAAGACACTCGGCGTGTATCCGCCGGCCGTCGGCGGTTCGCCGGCGACGAGTCCTATCTGTCTCTGGGCGGTCGCCAGTCGCGTAAGGGAGTCCATCACCAGCACGACGTTCTTGCCCGAATCGCGGAAGTACTCGGCGATGCACGTGGCGACGGCTCCGGCCTGGACTCGCACCAGGGGCGGCTGATCGCTCGTCGAGGCTACGACTACCGCTCGCTTGAGCCCTTCGATCCCGAGTTCCTTTTCGACAAAATCGCGAACTTCCCGCCCGCGTTCGCCAATGAGCGCAATCACTACCGCATCGGCGCGGCAGTAGCGGCTGATCATCCCCATCAATACGCTCTTGCCGGCGCCGGAGGGAGAGAATATTCCCATCCGCTGGCCGCGACCGACAGTCAACATTGAATCTATCGCACGCACCCCGGTCACCAGCGGCTCGGATATGCGTCTGCGGAGCATCGGCGAAATAGGTTCGGGCCACAGCGGCATGTGCATCTCGGGAGTCAGATCGCTCAAACCGTCTATGGGGCGGGCCATTCCGTCCACGACGCGCCCCAGCATTTGATCGCCAACCGGCACAGTGGGTTGACCTTCGGCGCCTTCAACGCGATCGCCGCGGCAGATTCCCATCGTAGAGCCCAGCGGCATGACGAGAGTCAATTCGCCGGAGAACCCGATAACTCGAGCGTCCAGCCCGCTGCGGCCGCGGATTATTCGGCAACCGGCTCCGACTGGCGCAGGGAAATCGCCGACAGCAACCGTCAAACCGCGAACGGAGACCACCTGGCCGGTCACGCTGACCGGTTGGACCTGCGAGAGCATCTGTCTGTATCGATCAAATGGAGACATCGTCGTCAATGATCCTCAGGTGCGGTATCCCATTGGTTTTGGCCTGGGGTTCCGGTGAACCGACCAGCCCGCCGGAAGCCAACGCCGAAGCTACTTTGTCCAGTTGTGTTTCGACTGTCGCGTCTATCACGCCGCGCGGGGTTGCTATCTTCACGCCGCCGGGAGTGACTTGCCGATCGGCTATGAGCCTGGCTCGAGCCGAAGCGTCCACTGCCTCTACAAACTGCGCGAAGTCCGCGGAAAGCTCCTGAAGTTGCCCCGGATTGACGGCCACAATGATTTCACCGTCTACGTGAGCGAGTTTCAGCGCTTTGATCAGATTCGTTCTCGCCACCGAGATATCCGTTCTCGCCAGACTGCCTACGATCTTGCTCGACACGTCGATCGCAAGAGCGAGAATCTCGTCAGCCGCGAGTTGATACGATTGTTCGCCTGCTTCGTCGAGCACAGCGAGAATCGCGCTGGCGACCTCGGTGATCTGTTTCGACTGATCGGCGAGCTGCGATTGCGCCTGAGTCTCCACCTGGCGGGCTCCGTCTTCCTTGCCCTGGGCCCTACCCTGGACCAGGCCCTCGTCATAGCCTAGCTGGTATGCCTGTTTCTTGGCCAGTTCGGCATTGGCGCGAGCTTCGCCCCTGATCCTGGCGGCGGTCTTGCGTGCGTCGAGCACTATCTCTTTGGCCTGGGATGCGATTTCAGTCAGTTTCATCACCGGCTGATCGCCCTGGGCTATCGCTTTGCTGTTCTTGATAATCTGCGTCATACGGTCTCCTCCAATACCTGCTCGGCGGGCTTTGAGCCTCTGGCCGGAGCACCGGCGGCCTGGCTTACAATCTCCATCACCCGTTGTCGAGCAGATTCAACATCGCTTATACGCATCGGACCGATCCGATCCATCCTGGCTCGAACGTACTCAGAATCCTTGCTCGCCAGGCATCCAAGTACTTTCCGCCTGACTTGTTTTGCCGCCATTCGGAGCGAGATCGCCAAGTCGTCGGGCTCAACTGCTCCCAACGCGACACGAAGTTCGGCGGCGTTCAAACCCATCACGTCTTCAAACGCAAGCAGCGTCAGAGCGTCCCGCTCGGCCCGCCTGCGATTGATATTCTCCGGCCTGGCCGGCTGCTGACCTGACCCGTCGGGCCGGGATTTCAGACGTCCGGCCAGATCGCGATTGATCTCGGCGACCACGGCGGCGTCAATATCGTCCAGATCGCCCATCCTTCGAGCGACTTCAGAACGAAGCCCCGCCGGCAGGCGCGACATGATATCGGCCGCCTGCGCCGACGGCATGCGAACCAGGATCAACGCCAACGTTTGAGGATGCTCGCGAGCCAGATCCTCGCTGCGACGCTCACCGGCGTCAGGCGAGAACGCCCCGAGCATGTCGTAGCTCAGTTCGTCGCTGTTTTCATCGCTTTGCGGCTGATCGATCACTCCGACTTTCCGCCGGCTAGAACTGCGCCAACGCAGGATCAGCCAGAGACCCAGAACGCCGGCGACAGTAAAACTCGCCACTGCGACAAGCAGCACGCCCCAGCCCAAACCGGCTTGCGAACCGCTGTTGGCGTCACGGGTGGCCGGACCGTGCATGGAAACAATCACTTCACAACCGCCAACCGGTCCAAGGATCGACTTCACTGTCTTCTTGAGCGACTCGGACCTCCTAGCGGTCGATTCCCCGCCGGGCGACGCGAAATAGCTCCTGGGCGCCGATACCCATACTCTCAAGTCATCGGCGTCCAGTTGCGTTCCGCCGCTCGAACTAATCGCCCCGGCCCGAGCCCCGACAATCCGAACGTCGACTGCGAGATCCGGAATATGGCGAATCGCCGAGGCGATCTTCTGAGCGTAGTAAGATTCAATGGCGTGCCTGCCGGCCAGCGACTGGACCTGCGGCGAGACCCTGTAGCTCCGCCCGGTCTGATCGATAACGCGAATATCTGCAATTTCCACAGCAACGCTTCCGGAAACCAACTCTCCGATTGCGACTATAAGGCTCGGGGTCATCCGACGCCCCCTGGCCAGCGTCACTTTGACAGCCGCTCGGGCCGCTCGAGACTGCGAACCCAACCCGCCCTGAGCCCCGGGCTCAAAGAGCACCGACGCAGAAGCGATCGGATCCATCTCGGTAACGAGGCGCCCGAGTTCGGCCATTACGCCGGCCTGCCACAGCCGCCGGTTCTCGGCGCTGCTGCGCCACATGCTTGAACCGTCTGTCAAACTGCGTAAATTCGCACTGAGAGAATCAGCGGCTGGCGCATCGGATTTGAGAATCGCCTGAGCGTCAGCCAGACGCCGCGTCGGAACCGCCAGCCCGCCTGGCGTACGATGGCAGGGAACGCCTCGGCGATCAAGGGCCGCCTCGGCGCGTAGTGTCGCGTCGCGATCGAGTCCGCGAGCCACAACGGTTCTGGCTTCCGGCGAAACCATCGCCAGAATCAGCCAGGCCGCTCCGCCGACAACCATCGCGGCCAGCACGACGGCGGTGAACCGCGCACCGGCTCCGAGGCCTGCCAAGCGAACTCTCAGACGAATTACATGTCGTTTCAACCTCTTCACATCCCGGTCCTCCATGACCGGTAAGGGGTGTCTTACGAAGAACTGTTTGCCGCGTTAACCGGCATCAAGCTTTGCATAGTATTCCCGTATATGCGCCAATGATTTGTGCTGCGCCTTCAACGCTATGATGCCGCTGAGGCGTTCAAACACCGACTCGTCGTACAAACGATGCCCGCCGTCAGTACGACGCGCTTCAATGAGCAGACCCATCGTCGTGTAATTGTGAACCGTCTGGCGACTCAGACCCGAATGCTCGATCACCTCGCCTATACGATAGAGCTTAGGCGGAATCGTTATCGGAGCCGGCTCGGCGAATCTATCACCAATCCCGGCGATCTGACCGGGTTCAGCGCCATTACCAAACCCGGCATCCTTGCCAGCCTCGGCGCCTTGCCCTGCCCCGTCGTCGCCAGAGCCAGTCACATCATATTGCTTAGATTCATCTGCACACATAAGATAAATATACTTTACGTTTTGTAAAAGGTATCTGGCATCAGTCCCGTCAACAACCATAAAACTCGCGCTTTTCCGAGAAATCACCGCCCCATTCGCCCTTCATGCCCATAAGTGTTTTGTAACCCTATACATATAGACCGAAAAATTTTTTAAACAGAATAGCAGTTTCTCTCAAGTAGGCCATCGGCCGGCCCGGTCACTGGACTTGGCGGCCCCACTTCTCCCATTCGACACGGTTCTCTCGCTTGCGGTCGCGATCGCCATGTTCGGCATCAGGCGGCTTTGATGTCGGCAGATCGAATCAAATCATACCGCCCCACAACCGCAGCGTTACTCCCCACCACACCCGAATGGATCCATTCGCCACCCCGCCCCTTCGGCCTGTGTCTCGACTCGAACAGCCAACAGGACCCCTCGAGCCAACGCCAATCGACACCGCTGAAAAGAGGCCGGAACTGACCCGGCGGGCATTATGCATTCAAGCAGCTACCACAGAAGTCACTCACCGGGCGATAGTTGATTCGGCATAGCGATTTGGCAATATCAATTTTAATCCCAATACTCCCAGTATCTATCTTTACGTATCGGAGATTCCGTAGTAGAATACCTTTGGGCATGGGGCTTGACAGGGTGGTCATTCAAGAGTGGTTTCGTACTAGACACAGGATTTGCTACACGCAAACGGCATTATGCCCGAACGCACAGAAAGCATTGAAGACCCGGACATCCGCGATCGGCACATACTCGTTGTTGACGACGAGAAGGCCATACGCGGACTGGCCGAGCGTATCCTCAAATCAAAAGGGTACCGCGTAACGACATGCAACGGCGGCGCCCAGGCCGTTGACGTCTACTCCAAACTCGCAAACGAGATTGATCTTGTCATACTCGATATGCTCATGCCCGACATGACAGGGCTGGAGACGCTTCGTCAGTTAAAGCAGGCCGACCCAGGCGTTCGGGCGATACTCTGCTCGGCGTTTGTTCCGGATCTCATAGGGGAGTCAGTCGCCAACGCGGGGTTCGTCGGCTTCATCGCCAAGCCGTTCGAGATGGATGACCTGCTCACACTGACCGAACGTCACGCCAAGTAGCCCAAGCCCCTGCCGGTCTTTCGTCGCACAGGATTTGTATGGCCCTCGACGAGCCGGACTCTTACCATGAGATTCTCGTCCAACAGCCGACATCGGGTCGGCCATTCGAGAACCCGGCAACAGGAATCCATTCAATGGCCCGGCACAATCTTTCACGGCGTGATTTTCTCAGAGCAGAGGGTTCAGGTGTCGTGGGACTCTCCGCGGCCAGCGTGGCGATGGGAGCCGAGCAGGCAGCCGGCGACAAGCCCAACATTCTCTTCTGCCTTTCGGACGATCAATCCTGGCCCCACGCAAGCGCTTACGGCGCCAGCGTGATCAAGACGCCGAACTTTGATCGAATCGCCAAAGACGGCGTCCTGTTCAATCACGCATATTGCGCTTGTCCGTCGTGCACGCCGTCACGCAGCGGGATCCTGACCGGCCAGCACGTATGGCGCCTCGGCCAGGGCGCGCAACTGTTCGGAACGCTTGACAAAAAGCATGCGACATACACCGAGTTGCTGACCGCGGCGGGATATCACGTAGGCTACACAGCCAAGGGCTGGGCGCCCGGTAGCGTCCAAGCCGGCGGTCGGACCAGGAACCCCGCGGGCAACCCGTTCAGGAGTTTCCGCCAGTTCTTCGACTCACCTGCGGGAAAGGGCAAACCGTGGTGCTTCTGGTTCGGCAGCCGCGACCCTCATCGCGCCTACAGATTCGGCAGCGGAGCCGCATCAGGCATGGACCCGTCGCAAATTGAAGTCCCGCCGGTATTCCCCGATGTCGAGGAAGTCCGCAAAGACATCTGCGACTACTACTTTGAGATTCAGCGATTCGATCGGGATATCGGCGGCATGCTCAAGATAATCGAAGACGCCGGCCAGTTGGACAACACGATCGTCGTAGTCACCAGCGACAACGGCATGCCGTTCCCACGCGCCAAGGCGACGCTTTACGATCTCGGCGTGCGAATGCCGTTGGCGATCAGTTGGAAAGGGAAGATCCCCGGCGGGCGGAAGGTCAATGACTTCGTGAGCCTGACGGATCTGGCCCCTACTTTCCTGCAGGCCGCCGGACTGACGCCGCCGAAGGCAATGACCGGAAAGAGCCTGATGGGTATTCTGCGATCGAGGGAATCAGGGCGCATCGAGCCGGACCGCGATTGCGTATTGGCCGCACGCGAGCGGCATGCCTGGTGCCGGATCGACGGTAAGGGATACGCCTCGCGAATGATCCGAACGAAGGACTTCCTGTACATTCGCAACTACAATCCGGACCGCTGGCCGGCGGGCATCGCCAGAATCCGGACGAACGAAGGCCTGTACGGCGACGTGGACGCATCCCCCACGAAGAACTTCATGCTCAAGCACTCCGCAGACGCCAAGGTCAGCAAGCTGTTCGATCTGTCTTTCGGCAAGCGCCCGGCCGAGGAGTTCTACGACTGCAGGAAGGACCCGTCCCAGATGCGTAATCTGGCCAGCGATCCGGAACACGCGGCGAGCATGAAGAAACTGTCGGACAAGCTGACGGCGTACCTGATCAAGACCGGCGACCCGCGCGAAACCGGGAAGAAAATCATGTGGGACAAGTGGCGTTACTACGGGTACAACAAGTGGAAGATCCTCCCCGAAAAGCCATGAGGTTCCCGCACGCGGGAATAAGTTGTTGAGGTTTGGTTTTACGCCGCGGTTCCATCGCGTACAATGTCGCCCATGTATTCAGCAGCGACAATACTTCGAGTACTTTGCACCGCGGCGATGATGACGGCGATTTGCGGTTGCCGCAAGACGCCGGAACCCACTGAGACGCCGCAGCAGAATCGGTCTGAGACTCAGGGCCCCGGAGCCGAGGCGCTCGAGAAGTCATCCCAACTGGCTCTGCGCGTCAGCCGGGCCGCGCATCGCCGGCTCGCGAATCTCAGCGACGCCGACAAGTGGCGCCGGGTAAGCCTTGCCGGCCTGCGAGGCGCTGTAGAGGCGTGCGACAGGGAACTGGCCGACCCGATGACCCACATACGCGCCGGCGACAAGGCCCTGGCCAACGGCCAGACAAAACTGTCGATCGACTGCTTCCGGCGGGCGACTCTGGCCGACCGGAAAAACGCCGATGCGCACCGGGGGCTGGCGATGGCGATATTCGCACTGGCGGCCGGCCAGGATTCGCTAATGGAATCCCGAAGGCAGTATCGCCGCGCGGCGGAAGTCTACCAGACGATCCTGAAACTCGAGCCGAAAGACGAAACCGCACGGTTCAACCTGGCCCTGGCGTTTATGCGATCGGGCGGCTCGACTCAAGCCGCCGACGTGTTCCAATCGCTCCTTGCCTCGGAGAAGTTCGCCGCTCGGGCCACGTTCAACATGTCCGTAATACTCTCGTCACACGGCAAGCTGACCCAGGCGGCCGCACTGTTGCGACGACTGATAAGGTCAAAAAACAACATGGGCCCGGCGGACCTGGCCGACGCATACTCGCGACTGGGAGAAGTGCTGTCGGACCTGGACGACAGAAAAGGAGCCCTGGAAGCGTACAAGGAGGCGGCCAGCCTGGCTCCGAAGGAAGTCGCCGGCTGGTTGAACCTGGCATCGGCCGCTCGTGCACAGGGCAGCTACGGATACGCCGTGACCGCCACACGCAAAGCCATCAAACTCAGCCCGTTCAACGCCGAGATACACCTGCGGCTTGGGAACGTGCTGCTGGAACTGCATCGCGCTACGCTCGAGGACCGCTTCCTCGAGGAAGCAGTCGCCGCGTGGCGAGAGAGCCTGAAGATCGACCCGAGCCAGACTGCCCTCAGGCGGCGTGTCAATATCTACGGGCGGAAAGCCCCACAAGCCCGGCCAACCGACATATCGCAAGAGAAACTCTGATCAGTCGCGATCGAGCACATCCAGCAGTTCGGCCGGTCGGCTCAGAAGCACGTTGGCGCCGCTCTGGGTAAGTTCATCAGCCTCGCGGAATCCCCAAAGCACGCCGACTGCGAACAGGTCGGCCCCGACGGCTGTTTCCATATCAGTAGCAGTGTCGCCGAGGTACATGAGGCCCTCGGCCGGAACGCCGAGAGTCTCGACGAGGCTGGAGACGCCGACGGGATCGGGCTTGGGCGGTACAGTTTCGCTGACGCCCCAGACCTGTTCAAAATCCCATTTCGCCAGCAGCTTATCGACGATCATTTCGGTGTAGGCGTGCGGCTTGTTTGACAGGATCGCCATTCGCACGCCGCGACTGGTCAGTTCATCGAGCATTTCCGGGATGCCGTCGTAGGGGTGGGTCTTGTCGTCCCAGCATCTGCTGTAGGCGTCCTTCATCATCGCAACGCCCTTTTCAACTGTCGCATCGTCACGCGAGCCTTCCGGCAAGGTGCGCTCAAGGAGCAGTCTAACGCCGTTTCCAATATGATACTTGTAGCTCTCGACGGGATGAGTCGGAAAGCCCATTTGCGTCAGGGCCTCGTTGTTGGCCCCGGCGAGGTCATCCAGCGTATTGAGCAGCGTTCCGTCAAGATCGAAAATAATCGCCTGGCATTTCATTATTGGTGAACCTTTGCAGCAATGTATAAAAAGATGGGGACCGGTCCGCCGTGCGGGCTGGTCCCCATAGGGGTGTAAGTCAGCTTCGTCGGCGGGCCTAGTCCAACTTCATAGACATCAGGAACTCGGCGTTCGAGCTGGTCTTGGACAACTGCCTGATCAGGAGCTCCATCGCCTCAGTCGGCTGCATGTTGCTCGTAACGCGGCGCATATTGGCCACCAGCCTGCACTCGTCGGTGTCCATCAGGAGTTCTTCCCTTCTGGTCCCTGAGCGGGCCAGATCGATCGCCGGCCAGATTCGCCTGTCGACCAGACGCCTGTCGAGGTAGAGTTCGGCGTTGCCGGTTCCCTTGAACTCTTCAAAGATAACCTGGTCCATTCGCGAGCCGGTGTCAACCAGCGCCGTGGCGATAATCGTGAGCGATCCGCCTTCCAGCACGGATCTTGCCGATCCGAAATACTTCCTCGGCAGCGCCAGGGCGCTTGCGTCTACGCCGCCGGTGAGGATCTTGCCCGAGTGCGGGGCTTCGGCGTTGCAGGCGCGGGCCAGACGCGTGATACTGTCCAGCAGGATCACGACGTCGTGTCCGAATTCGACCATCTGCTTGGCCTTGGCGAAGATCATTTCGGCCATCACCAGGTGACGCTTAGAGCCTTCGTCGAACGTCGAGGAGACCACTTCTGCAGTCGTGTTGCGACGCATGTCGGTCACTTCCTCGGGACGCTCGTCGATCAGCAGGACGATCACGAACGCATCGGGGTGATTAGTGGTTATCGAGTTGGCCAGCTTCTTCAGCAGGATCGTCTTGCCCGTTCGCGGCGGCGCGACGATCAGCATTCGCTGTCCGAATCCGATCGGGGTGATGAGGTTCATCACGCGCATCGACACTTCGTCACTGGTGGTCTCCAGGAAGATGCGCCTGTCGGGGTGGGCCGGGGTAAGCTCTTCGAAGTTGGTGACCTTCGACAGCTTGTCGGGATCCTGGTAGTTGATCGCCTCGACACGCAGGAGAGCGAAGTACTTCTCGGACTCCTTGGGAGGTCTGATCTGGCCGGCCAGGATATGTCCGGGCTTGAGGTTGAAGCGGCGGATCTGGCTGGGGGAAACGTAGATATCGTCCGGGCCGGGCTGGTAGTTATATTCGGGGCTTCGCAGGAATCCGAATCCGTCAGGCAGGATCTCCAGAACGCCGTCGCCGAACATCAGCCCGCTCTTGTTAACGCGATTGGAGATGATCTTGATCATCAGCTCCTGATTGCCCGTGGACTCGATGCCCTCGACGCCCTCGTCTCTAGCCAGTTGGCGAAGATCCGGAGTGCTCATCGCCTGAAGTTCGGTAATGTGCAGCGTGCCGCGTTTGACCTCTTCGTATCGAGCGTGCATCACAGCGTCGAAACCGTCTTCGAGCTTGTTGGGCTTGCCGGACTTGTCGGACTTGCCGTGCTTGTCGGACCGGCCGTGCTTGTCGGACCGGCCGTGCTTGTCGGACCGGCCGCGCTTGCCGGACTTGTCGTGCTTGCCTGACTTGCCGGATCTGTCTCTCTTGCCGGATCGATCGCGTTTGCCGGATTTGCCGGACTTGCCGGATTTTTCTTCGCCCGAATCAGAAGCCTTCCTGGAAGCATCCTTGGAATCATCTTCGACGGGTTTCTCGGCGGCTTCTTCAGACGCTTCTTCAGTCGCTTCTTCAACGACAGCGTCTTCTTCAGGCGCTTCTTCGGCATCCTCGGCCGCGTCGTCGTAGACCATCGGTTCGTAGTCTTCGACCTCCGCCTCGATCAGTTCAACTTCATCGTCGCTGATCAGCTCGATTTCCGGTTCCGGAGCGTCCAGAACTTCCTGTTCCAGGATTTCCGGTTGTACCTTCTTCTTGGCGACTTTCTTCTTGGCGGCCTTCTTGACGGTCTTCTTGGCCGTCTTCTTGGCTGTCTTCTTGGCGGTCTTCTTAGCCGTCTTCTTGGCTGCCTTCTTGACGGTCTTCTTGGCCGCCTTCTTTGCTGTCTTCTTCGTTGTCTTCTTTATAGCCTTTGCCATGTGTTTACACAGCCTCCATCTGGAGCACCTGATCCGTACGCCGGCATCCTATCCGGTGGGGTCAGGCGTCTGCCCTGAGAACGTTCTTTGTTTGGTTGGTTCGTCCGGTTCGTCTCTGGAAAATGTCCTCGTCGACGTGTCTTTTGTGTCTCTACTGTCCGGCGCGGCCAGTCGCCAGCGTCCCGCCCTGGGGCATGTCACACTCGTGCTTGCAGCACGTCTCCCGAACATAGTGCGATTATTCCGGCCTGTTTTGTGTCAAAAAATCGTCGACGGGTTGGGTTATGCGGGGGTAAAGCTTACGTACCTGCTCTCGCAGATGGGAGACGCTTGAACTGCCGTCAATTAAATAATCGCACCTGCTACGCTTAATGTCCAGAGAAATCTGCATTTTTTCTCGCGACTCCCAATTGTCCAGGTCCCAGTTGCGATCCCGGCTGACCCGCCTGAGCCGTTCGGGCTCCGGCGTATCGACGAAAATCACGCAACTGCACAGTGCATCCCACCCGGCCTCCATCAGCAACGCCGCGTCAAGCACTATCGCCTCGACAGATTCATCGCCATTCGCTTCGGCGACTGCTCGAGCCATCTCGGAGCCGATTCGCGGGTGCAGTATCCCGTTCAGTGCGTCCAGCTCATGGCGCGTCTGGAACACGATGTCAGCGAGGCTCGCCCGATCGACCCGGCCGGCATGATCGAATATCCCATCGCCCCATCGCCTTCGCAGTTCGTCAAGCACCTGGGGATCGTCCAGCAGTTCGTGGCCGATCGCATCGGCGTCGATTATCGCGCATCCGAGTTCGGCGAACTGGCCAGCGACAGTCGACTTTCCCGAGCCGATTCCGCCGATGATCCCGATGACTGGTTTTTTTGTGGGGTTTGAAGTAGGCATGGCAACCAGCGCATTGTCGCGGCCGGGAAGCCTTTGTCAATACCCGTATGGAGCTTAATCGTGCCGAGCCAGGCTCACACCGCCGGTCGACGCTGGTGATGCGAGGAGTATATCTGAATCCCCAGCCCGCGCCGCAGCAGTTCACGATTAAAGTTTTCCGGCGACGTATTGGCCAGTCGACACGCATCGGCGTGGTCGATCCTGTTGTCGGCGTAGAACTCGACAGCGACGGCCATGCTGATGTCGGTCAGGTTCGCCTGAGCTTTGATTACGATGTCATCTGGTATGCGGAACTGCATCTGTAAGCCTCACGGCGTCGCCGCCGGCGTGAAGTCCCGTCGAAGAATTCGCCGCCCCTCCAGCCCTCGCGGCGAAAACTTCAGACGGCCCTCTGGTATATCTTTTCAGGACCTGACCCACACTCATATCGGCCAGCATAACCGCCTCCTGAAATAAGCACGAAAAAGAACACCCCCGCCGGCGACGATGACAACCTCAACCCCGGATCGAACGGGCCGAGGTGAGATTCTTTTCCCTCGGGACCTTTGAGTTCTTGACCTGCAAGCCCCGGGCAACGATAATCCCGCCGAAACATCCCCCCTACCCGACTGCACAGAGGCGTAATCATGAGCGACGATCAAGACCCCAAGATTCTGAAATTCAGCGATGCACAGAACGCCGCGCCCGGCGAGCCGATCGATCTGGACGAGCTTGAACAGATGGTCAACGCCGCCATCGACGTATGCCAGGAAGGCGACTTCGAGCAGGCCGTCGATATGTGGACCAGAATCCTGGATATCCCCGACCTCCCGTCGGCGGCCAGAGTCCCCGCTCGCTTCAACCGCGCTATATCACGAGGCGCAGTAGGCGATCGCGAAGGCGAGATCGAAGATTACACGGTGATAATCGACATGCCCGAGGCCAGCGGCGAAGACAAGGCCATGGCCTGCATTCACCGCGGCCAGGCCAGGGGCGAAACCGGCGACATAGAAGGCGAAATCGCCGACTGCACCATGGTTATCGAAAACCCGGACACTCCTCCCGAGCAGATCGCCGCGGCGTACTTCAATCGCGGTCTGGCCAGAGGCGCCCTGGATGACTCCGAAGGCGAAATCCAGGACTACAACACCGTGCTGTCTATGTCGGCGGCCACTGTCGAACAGAAGGTTGACTCCTACTTCAACCGCGGTTCAGAGAAGGCCCGCGGCGGCGATTTCGAAGGCGCCATCGCCGACTACCAGGCCGTGATCGACACACCCGACGCCCCGGTAGAACAGGGAACGCTGGCCCACAGCGAGCAAGGCTGGATCCTCTACAACATGGGTCGTTTTGATGAATCGATCGAAGCGACCCGCCGGGCGATCGAGATAAACCCGGCCGAGCCGATGCCCCACAACCACCTGGCGCTGGCGTTGATGGCATCGGGACAGGGCCAAAGCGGACTGGAGGAAATCGACACGCTCCTGGAAGTAGCTTACGATCCGTACGAACTGGAGGAAACAACAGTAGGCGATCTGGTCGATGCAATCGGCAAGCACCCCGACAAACCGGAATTCAAAACCGCCCTGGAGAAAGTGCTGCTCTCAGTAGCGTTCTTGAAAGAGCAAATCGAAAACGAAGGCGAACTCGGAGGCGACTGCGAAGACGATCACGAACACGGCTGCGGCTGCGGATGCCAAGACGACAAATAGCGGACCAAACCGCCAAACTCCGCCGTTCGTAGGCGCGGCGTCTCGCCGCGTCATTCGATTGCGATAGGATCGTTCAGTTCGGCCGGATGCGGAATCTGCGAACGGTCGTCAGGTGAGTCTCTTTTTGAACTCTTCTTCGTCGATTACTTCTACGCCCAGTTTTTCGGCTTTGGTTACTTTTGATCCTGGTGAGGCGCCGGCTACTACGAAGTCTGTCTTTGACGATACGCTTGACGACGCCCGGCCGCCGGCGGCCTGGATCGCTTCCTTGGCTTCGCGACGTGAGAAGCCCTCCAGTGTTCCGGTTACTACAATTGTCTTGCCGGCCAGCGCACTGGCGCCAGCCCCGGACACTTCTGTCGGAGCTTCGGCGGTCATTTTCACTCCGGCGGCTTTTAAACCCTCGATCGTCTCGGCGCCTTTGTCGCTGTGGAAGAAGTCGTGGATGCTCTGGGCTATCGTCGGGCCGATTTCGTCAATTTCGGTCAGTTCTTCGACAGAAGCACCCGCGAGTTTGTCGATGTCGCCGAACGCTGGGGCCAGAATTGCGGCCGCCCTGCCGCCGGCGTGGCGGATCCCGAGTGCGGCTATCACCCTGGCCAGGCCGCGCGATTTGCTTGTCTCTATCGCGGCCAGCAGGTTGTCGGCCGACTTTTCGCCCATTCGCTCGAGTGCGATCAGCTTTTCTTTCTGCAGATCGAACAGGTCGGCGAAACGCGTGACGAGTCCCGCATCGACGAGCTGATCGACGACGGCCGGACCGAGGTTCTCAATATCCATCTGGTCCCGTGCGGCGAAGAAACCCAACCGCTCGCGAAACTGGGCCGGACATTCGGGGTTCTCGCATCGCAGAGCGACCATTCCGTCAACGATCTCGACCGGTTCGTCGCAGCCGCGGCCTCGCAGTCCGCGACAGGTTTCCGGAGCCTTGGACAACTGCCGCCGCTCCATGTGACGCTCGCAGTCAGCGTTGACGCAGCGAAACGCGACATGCCCTTGCTTCGGCTTGTCACGCTGCAGAGGCGTCTGACATTCGGGGCACTGGCGCGGAGCCGAGATCAGATCGCCCTCGCTCACTCGTTTGTCGGCGACTACCGCAACAACCTGCGGGATGATCTCGCCGGCCTTTTCGATGACTATCGTATCGCCGAGCCGCAGGGCCAGATGGTCCACGCGATCGAAGTTGTGCAGTGATGCGTTGGAAACCGTCGTGCCGCCAAGCTGCACCGGTTCGAAGTGGGCCACAGGCGTAGCCTTGCCGGTCCTGCCGACCTGGAAATCCACGCCGAGCAACACGGTTTCGGCCTGTTCGGATTCGTATTTGTACGCGATGCACCATCGCGGGTATCGACTGGTTGTCCCGATCTTGTCGCGAAGGTCAAGTTCGTCGACTTTCACGACGAACCCGTCAGTCTCGTAGTCGACCTCACTTCGAAGAGCGAGCCACGAACCGATAACCTCCAGCACCTCGTCGATCGTAGCGCAGACGCGCCCGTGCGGGCTGGTCGGAACCCCCCACCCGGCCAGACGCTGATTAATCTCGCTTGCCCGCGGCGCCGGCCTGGCCGACATCTCGCCTAGCCCGTGAGCGAGGAAAGCCAGCTTGCGCTCGGCGGCCACGCTCGGATCGAGCTGCTTGAGCGTACCGGCGCATCCGTTCCGCGGATTGGCGAACTTCTCCTGACCGGCGGCCAGACGCCGAGCGTTGCAGGCGTCAAACGCCGAACGCGGCCAGTATATCTCGCCGCGAACTTCCAGCACCTCGGGCGCGTCGTCGCCGCTTAGCTCCAGCGGAACCGAGCGGATCGTCCGAACATTAGCGGTGACATCGTCACCGGTCAGCCCGTCGCCGCGCGTCACGGCCCGGACGAGCCGGCCGGACTCATACCGCAGCGAACACGCCACGCCGTCGACTTTCGGATCGGCCAGGTAGTGGAAGCTCGCCTCGCCGACGGCCTCTCGAACTCGCGTGTCGAACTTGCGCACATCGTCGGCGTCGTAGCTATTGTCGATACTCAGCATCGCCACGGCGTGCGTAACGGACTCGAACCCGTCAATCGGCCGGCCGGCCACTCGCTGGGTCGGAGATTGCGGCGTTACCAGTTCAGGATGGGCCGCCTCGAGCGCCTTGAGTTCATCCAGCAGCCTGTCGTAGTCCCGATCGGAGATTTCCGGCGCGGCCTGGACGTAATAAAGCGTATCGTGTCGTGCGATGGTCTCGCGAAGCTGTTCGATTCGTTGTGCGTCGTCAGTCATGAATGAATTCCCTGCGTTTCGTTTGGCCAACTGTAGCGTGAACGGGGCCGGACCTCAAGACAAAGGGCGCCGGGCCCCAGAACAAACGCAACGTGGTATTGCGACTCGCTCAGGCAATCGGATACATTACTGTCGGCGACAAGGAGATGAACTATGAAACATATCCTGCGAACCGTGACAGTTGTTGTCTTCCTGGCCGGATGGGCAGGGGCCGCCGGCGGCGGTGAAATTGCCGTTCGAGACGCCGACGGGCTGCGGGGCGCTTTGCGCCGCGCCCGGCCGGGTGATACTATCACCCTGGCGGCGGGAAACTACGGTTCGGGGATATCGATCTCGAAATTGAGCGGCACGAAGAAGAAGCCCATCACGATCACCGGCGCCGACAAAGCCAAACCGCCGGTCTTCTCAGGCGGGAATCAGGCCATACATCTAGTTGACTGCAACCACCTGGTGCTGCGTAACATCAAGGTCTCCGGCTGCCGGATAAACGGGATCAACGCCGACGACGGCGGCTCGATCGACACCCCGTCAGTCGGGATCGTGTTCGATAACGTCACGATCGAAGACGTCGGCCCGCGCGGCAACAAGGACGGACTGAAGCTCTCGGGCCTGGACGAGTTCACCGTCAAGAACTGCACGCTGTCGGGCTGGGGCGGATCGGCGATTGACATGGTCGGCTGCCACAACGGCGTCATAGAACAATGCCGGTTCATCGGCAAGAAGGGATTCTCCCAGTCCAGCGGCATCCAGGCCAAAGGCGGCAGCGAGAACGTCCTGATCAGACAGAACTTCTTCAAGAACGCGGGGACGCGGGCGGTGAACATCGGCGGCAGCACGGGCCTGAGGTTCTTCCGGCCGAAGTTGCGGGACTACGAAGCCAAAGCGATCAAAGTCGTCGGCAACCATTTCGTAGGCGGTATGGCGCCAATCGCGTTCGTCACCTCGATCGACTGTGTCGTCAGCCGCAACACCATTGTGCATCCCGACAAATGGGTCTTCCGTATCCTGCAGGAACAACCCCTGGACAAATTCAAGCCGTGCCAGAAAGGGACATTCGAGAACAACCTGATTGTCTTCGACAGGCGAGTGCGAACATTCGTGAACGTCGGCGGCAACACGAAGCCGCAGACCTTCACCTTCCGCAAAAACGCATGGTTCTGCAGCGACGGCAATCGCCGCCCCTCGCTGCCGGCAAGAGAGACCCAAGGCATTTACCAACTCGACCCAAAACTGGAAAACGCCGAAACGCCTGACATGAAAGTCAAATCAAAGGACCCACGCCTGAAAGACGTAGGAGCCCATTCCTACAAGACCGAAAAGACCAGCATCAGACCTGCCCCAGGCCAGTGACGCTCATCGCCAACTCACCAACAGTCGGGAGATGACATGCAGCACGAAGTAGATATGACGATCGAATGGCGGCCGGCGTGGTTGTCGTGGGTGGGCGCTACGACGATGTGCCTCAACGCGTTGGATGTTGAGTGCGACATGGCCGATGTCGCCGGGCATAGCGGTTATGCGTTCGCACTGGCGATCAACGAAGGACTTTGTGCTTCCGGGCCGACATTCGTGGAATGGGCCGACCTCAGCACGGGCATCCCGGCTTTGGGACGAAGCATTCTTTCCTTCGTCTCCAAGGACTGCTACACCGAAGGGGCTCGAAACGATCGGACCAGGGCGCACGCTCAAGAGGCGTTCGAACTGGCCGGGCGGGAAGCCCAGGCCGGTCGGCCGTGTGTTGTCTGGGGACTCGGCGTGCCGGAGTTCGGCGTTGTCCGGGGAATCGATGACGATCACTATCTGTGCGTCGAAGGCGGACCGACGCCGCAGCGGGTTTGCTGGGACGCCATAGATGCACCCGGCGGGCCGTACGTGCTCGCGTTCCCAACACCCGTAGCCTTCTCGGAGGAAAGGGACTTTGACCGCGAGGCGGTTCGGCGCGGCGTTATGATGCTGACGCGGCCGGACTACCGAAATAATATGTGCTGCGGAATCGGCGCTTACGACTACTGGATATCGGAATTGACCGAAGGTCACGCCGTAACGTGGCCCAACAGCTACAACAGCCAGTGCTGGTCTGAGGCCCGCAAGCTGGCGGCCGAGTTTTTGGGGCGCCTGGCCGACCGGCATCCCGCCGTCACATCGCTGCGATCAGCACACAGCGCCTTTGAGACCGTCTCGCAAAGATTGTCGGAAATCGCCGACCTGTTCCCTTTCACCATGAAATTCGAAGCCGAGCCGATCACCGATCCGGCGACGATCAGGAAGGCTACAGCCAGCCTCCAGGAAGCCAAGGCGTCCGAACTGCAGGCAATCGACTTCCTTACCGAAGCACTGAGTCAATGGGATTGAGGACAAAGACGCACAAGAAACTCCCGATCAAGCATGACGCCGTCGTTTCAGAACAACCAATCCGCCAAGGGCCAGTAACGACAGCGTCGCCGGCTCCGGAACGGTGGCCAGGAATACGCCGCTGGACCCGTCGGTGAACTCCAATCGAATCGCCAGCTGATTGTTGTCGTTCATCTGATCCAGGTAGTACTCGTAGTAGTCGATCAGGCTTACAGTTCGTTCATCGCCCTGACCGACTGAAAGCAGCATCCCTTCTCGCACGATAAGTTCCAGACCTCCGTCCGTCCCGCAAAGCCAGAGACACTTGTCGTTGTCGGGTGTGATTCCAGGCCCGGCCAGACCTGTCATAAATACGGTCCTTCCGGCGTCATCGATATGCGGATAGACTCGCGACAAGCCGCTTATCGTGACCGATTCGCCAAGCCCCGGAGCCGGATCGCCCTCCTGCAGCACCAATCTAAGATCTCCGGGCTGGCCCACCCAATAGCTCCTGTCGTTTTCAGCGTTTATTCCCGGGCCGTCCATATCCGCATAGAAAGCGATCAGTCCTTCATTGTTGATGCGAGCCCGATAGGCCAGATCGTCAAAGACGACCCCTTGGCCCATGCCCGGAGCCGCCATACCCTCATATACCACAGGTTCGGGCTCGCCGCCCTGCCATGGACCGGTCGTGCCGGCGTTGTCCGGCGTGGTTCGCCAGATGCCTTCGAAGTCACGCCCGGCTCCGACATAAGTCCATTTTCCGCAGAACACCACTTGTCCCTGATCGTTTATGTCCGGATTCAGGTCGGGCTCCTTGGCGTACGAAAGATCGCCCGGCAAACCGTTGAGAATGGTCCATCCCTCCGTGGAAAGCGTCGTTATCGTTCCGTCGGGCGTATGGACGGCGATCTCTTCGGTGAAGCCCCGTTCGAACTCACGTTTGTATACTATCCACCCGTCAGCATTGATCCTCCCTTTCTCCACACGCCGAGTATAGCTCCCGCTGGGGTTGTTTATTCCAAGCTCGGTAAAATCCAAGCTGCCGTCGCGCCCGTACCACATTGCACTAGACGATGACCCGCTTGCGCCGTCCGGATACGGCAAGTCCCAGATTCCATACCAGCCCGAACTGTCGCTGATTGGATGGAACAAACTATGCGAATGGCCCGGAAGGCCAACGGTGGGGTCGCCGGCACGGACAAGTGGAAGGGTGCGGCCGTCTGCGCCTGGAGCCCATAACGCAAAGTTGTCGTTCCATTGTCCGCCTTCGAAAACCTGGACCCCGCCCACAAATACGACGCCGCCAGCGTCATTTATGAATATCTGATCGTCGGAATATGTTGCCGACGCAAATGTCTTTCCATAGCGTATATCCGTAGTTCCAGCGACAAGCTCGCCCTCGCGCATGAACTTCTCCAGCCCGCCCGATCCGCCTGTCCAAAGCCCGGTGTTGTCGTTATTGGTTACGTCCGCCCCGCTCAGTGTCGCCCAGATCAGGACCTGTCCCGAAGCATTGATCTTCGGTCGACCGAATTCGGCGAACTGCGCGTCGCCGCTGACGCCGGGCGGCGTCTGGCCGGTTACTGCTATTTTCTCAAGAATAATGCTGCCAGCCTCGACAGCGTCCGGATTGCCGCAGATTATCGCAACTCCCAGAAGAACCAACACCCAGCTTGTGCGATTTGTGATATGTTTCCAACCGACCGCGTTGATAAGACCCATGTTCTTGCTCCCGCCTGCATATCCCCGAGCGTCGCTGCAGCGAACATCCGGAGCGGACTGCCGCCTTAACCAGGACGACGTCCATCTGCGCTAAACCCGGAGCAGGCCCGAAGCAAGTCGACTCTCACGACAATCGCGTATGCTTGGCCTTCAGGCAGGAACAATGTGAGCAAAACCGCCCCACGCCTCTATTCAATTCGACGGCTCGTGTCGAATGCAATTCCGCAGCTCCACAAAGCGGGATTGGAGCATAAACATACTAACATGCATCTCGGTCTGCGACAAGGGTTTTCCAGTCAACACAGGTAAATTGAAAAGCGGACAATAGGACAGATTTATCGAAATAACCCGTATTGACACAGGCGATAAAAACCGTGAGAATATGTAGTATGCTCCGACACACCTCGGGGCGGATCGGACATTCCAAATCTTCAGGAAAGGCGAGAACATGAAACGTATACTTGCTTTCTCATGGATTTCACTTCTGGCGCTCACTCTGTCCGCCGAAGAGACCTGCGGCGACGCACAAGCCGACTTCGACGCGCTGTTCAGCGCCGAGGCGAAGAAAGTCGCCGCAACGCGGATAAAGAGCGACGATGCTGCGCTGGCGGCCAAGCTGCTTGCCGCGGCGGCCGGGGCGCCGGATTCGCCGGACTTCCAGATACTGCTCTACGAAAAGGCCTACGAATTCGGCGCGAAATCGAAGGATGGATACGCCCACGCCATCGCCGCGGCGCGCAGCCTGGCCCGTGCCGACGTTAAACGCGCCGACGAGTGCGAAAAGAAGATACTGACGATCTACAATCTCCAATACCGCACGGCCCGAGGCTCTGCTCGCGCCGCGGCCGGTCAGGTGCTGTCGGGATATCTCGTCTCTCTGGGCGACAGACACGCCGCAGCGGGGAACACCGCCGACGCTCTGGTCGAATACCGCCGAGCCAGCGTAGTGGCCAGATCGGCTCGATTGAAGAACGCCAAGGCCATCCTGGCGAAGATAAACGCCGCCGTAGCCCGGCAGCATCTGGACCGCAGAATCGCGGGTCTGCGAAAAACGGTCGAGGGCAAGCCCGACGACACTCGCACGACAAAGCAGCTCATGATGCTGCTCCTGGTCGAGAAGAACGACCCGAAAGCCGCGATGGAGCTCCTGCCTAAAGCCGACGCCGACGAGACGACCAGGACGTTCATACCGTTGGCGATGAAACGCTGGGACGATCTGCCTGACGACACTTACATAGACCTGGGCCACTGGTATCAGCAGCTTTCCAAGAGGACCACGGGCTCGGCGAAATTGCGAATACTGGCCCGGGCCAGGTCGTACTACCAGACGTATCTGACGCTGCGCGGCAAAGCCGACGCCTCGGCGCTGCGGGCAACGATGCCGCTGAAGCAGTTGGACAAGCAACTCGCCGGAGCCGGGCCGATCAACTGCGGATACACTCCCCCGCCAAGAGGCGTGACCAGGGAGATGGCCCAGTGGACCCGCAAGCGCGACGCGATGCCGGTAAAGCAGCGGCTCAGCGCGCTGCTGAAGAAACTCTCAGAGGTCAGCGAAGGACAGAAGGTCAATCTCAAGGGGTACAAGATCGAGGCTGACAGAATCGTCGAACTGAATTTTTGGGGCGCCAAGTCGCTGATGTCGACAGGCCCGTTGTACGGCATGAAACTGCGAGGCCTTAATCTGGCGTTCTCCCAGATCGAACACGTAGAACCGCTTGCGGGCATGAAGCTGACGAGCCTGGATATGGTAGGCTGCCCGAAACTGCAAAGCCTAAAAGGCCTTGAAGGAATGCGATTCACCAAGCTGGACCTCTACGGCAGCAAGATGATTGACGACCTGACGCCGCTGAGGGGCCTGCCGCTGACTTCTCTCGGACTCAGGGCCTGTTCGATGAAGAGTCTTGACGGCCTGGAAGGAATGCCGCTGGAAAGCCTCAGCCTTTACGACTGCCAGAAACTCAAGAACATAGAATCGCTCGCCGGGGCTCCGCTGGGCAGGCTAAACATATCCAATTGCTGGCATCTTGCGGATTTCAAACCGCTTCGAGGTCTGCCGCTTAAGAACTTCAACACAAACACGCTGCCTCCGGCCCAATTTGCACTTCTCAGGGGCATGCCGCTGAAAGTGCTGTGGATAAGCGGCTGCAAGATCAAGGACCTCAGCCCCTTGAGAGGAATGAGGCTGACGGCCCTGTCGCTCCAAAACTGCAAGACGCTCCAGAGCATCGCCGGGATCGAGAAGATGCCGTTGGAGAAGCTCTATCTGCAGGGAACGAAATTCGCCACGCCGCAAGTCGCCGCAGGTCTCAAGAAGAAGATCCCCACGCTGAAGACGGTCGTGATCAAGTAGCTGCGTGTCGGCCAGTAAGGAGGATTGATGCGGAAGGCTCGGCACGGCTCCGATCTGAGTGCTCCTGTTGACAGCAACTGGTCGAGTAGCGACAATATTCAGCATACCCCGATGTGCGGCGGGGTTGGACGGACATTTCAATTCTAACGCAAAGGTGAGAACATGAAACGAACACTCGCATTTGTATTGGTTTTAGTTCTGGTCGGTGATGCGTTTGGCGATGCGGCCGGTCAGTTCGAGGCGATCTTCGGCGCCGAGGCGAAGAAAGTCGCCGCTACGCGGATCAAGAGCGACGACGTAGCCTTTGCGGTGAAATTGCTCGCCGCCGCGGCGGGGGCGCCCGATTCCCCGAAATTCCAGGTACTGCTGTACGAGAAAGCCTACGAGTTTTCGAAGAAATCGAAGGAGGGATATCCGCACGCCATTGTGGCCGCCAGGCGTCTGGGCCTGGCCGCCCCGGATCGTAAAAAAGAGTGCGAGGAGAAGATGCTGTCGATCTACGATCTGCAGTATCGCACCGCACGGGGAAAGGACCGTTCGACCGCCGGTCAGGATTTGCTGACATTCCTGGTCCGGCGCGGCGACCGGCAGGTTGAATCCGGGAAGACCGCCGAGGCGCTGGTTACGTACCGTCGGGCTAATCTCGTGGCTAGATCAATCCGGTCCAGGAATGCAAAGTACGTTATGGAGAAGATCAACGCAACTGTAGCCCTCCAGCACGCCGACAGAAAAGAAGCCGCCCTGAGGAAAGTCCTGAATGATAAACCCGACGACAGTCGGACCGCCAGGCAACTTCTAACGCTCCTGCTGGTGGAGAAGAACGATCCGAAAGCGGCGATGGAGTTCCTGCCCAACGCCGACGCCGACGAGATCACCAGAACGTTCGTTCCGCTGGCGACCAAGACCTGGGAGGACCTGCCGGAGGACACCTACACCGACCTGGGCGCATGGTACGAGCAACTGGCGCGCAGAACGACAGGCCCGACCAAGGTCAAGATGCTCGCACGTGCGCGGGCGTACTACCAGACGTATCTGACCCTCCGCGGAAAAGCCGACGCCTCGGCGCTCAAAGCAACCATGCCCCTGAAGAAGCTGGATAAGCAACTGGCGACCGCCGGGCGGATCGACTGCGGATACACGCCGCCCCCGAAAGGTGTCACCAGAGCCCTGGCTAAATGGACGAGGATCCGCGACGCCATACCGCCCAGGGAGCAAATCGCAGCATTGCGGAAGAAAATGGCCGAGGTGAACGGAGCCGGGGAACCAAAGATCAAGAAGTTCCTTATCAAAGATGATGGGATTGTCTGCCTCTGGTTTGATGACTGCAAAAATGTCGCTTCCATCGCCCCGCTGTACCGCATGGACCTCGATGAACTGAGCCTGCGGGCGACCAACGTCGAAAGCCTGGCTCCGCTGGAGGGAATGAAGCTGACAAAGCTGAATATCAGGACGTGCCCAAAACTACGCAGCCTCGAAGGTATTCAGGACTCCAGGATCACCAGCCTGGACCCCGGCGCCAGCAAACTGATTGACGATCTCCGGCCGCTTCAAGGCCTGCCCATAACTTCTCTCCATATCCGGGGCCTGCCGGTTAAGGACCTCAAGGGCCTCGAGGGAATGCCCCTCGAATCGCTGAACGCCCTTGACTGCCAGAAACTGGAGAGCATCGAACCCCTGGCCGGAGCCCCTTTGCGGAAGTTGAATATCGTCAATTGCTGGGGCCTGAAGGACTTCAAACCGCTTCGGGGCCTGCCACTGACGGAGCTGAGCATCAATGGACTCCCCCCCAGGGATTTAGTATTACTGAAAGGAATGCAGCTCGAAGCCCTGGACATCCACGGCTGCAATATAAAGAATCTCGGCGCACTGCGGGGAATGAAGCTCAAACGCCTGGACCTGGGATACTGCAAAGCGCTGGAGAGCATTG
>CAYMSH010000016.1:0-30834 GCA_964392945.1 uncultured Planctomycetaceae bacterium
AACTTCCTGGGCATGTGTTCGTTCCTGGCCTGTTCACGACAGGTCGGCACGGCTATGGGACTGGGAGCGGCGGTTATATTCGTAATGGTCTGCACCACTGCGATCAACTGGTGCATTTACACCTACGCGCTGGTCCCGCTGGGAATCGATCATCTCTGGTTCATTATCGCCATCGCGGTAATCGCCGCGTTCGTGCAGTTTGTAGAGATGTTCGTCGAGCGATTCAGCCCGAAATTGTACCACGCACTCGGCATCTTCCTGCCGCTTATCACGGTTAACTGTGCGATCCTCGGCGCCTCGCTGCTGATGATCACCAGAAACTACGATTTCATCCAGTCAGTGGCGTTCGGCTTCGGCGGAGGCCTCGGCTGGTTGCTGGCGATCGTCCTTATCGCCGGACTGAGGCAGAAGATGACGTACAGTGACGTCCCGCGCCCCTTCCAGGGCGTTGCGATCGTCATGATAATCACAGGAATCATGGCGATGATCTTTATGGGTTTCGCCGGAATGGTCAAAATCTGACTTTTTTTGCGGTCCCAAAACGAACTTAATCGTCGTTGCCGGAATACTGCAGTTTCACCGAACAACTAATCGCACACGGATAAGCATTCATGATATTTATCTGGTCAATATTGGTACTGGTCGCCCTCGTCGTCGGCCTGGCGGTCGTTCTCACAGTCGCAGAGAGCGTTCTGGTCAACTACGGGGTATGCGTAATCGACGTCAACGCCGGCGAGAAATCGCTGGAAGTCGATGGCGGTCAATCGCTGCTCTCGGGCCTGATCGAGTCGAAGATATTCATCCCGTCGGCCTGCGGCGGACAGGGAACCTGCGGGTTCTGCAAGATCAAGGTCCTCGACGGCGGCGGACCGATCCTGCCTACCGAAACCCCGTACATCCCACGCGGCGAAAGGCGAGACGGCGTGCGCCTGGCCTGCCAGGTCAAGATCAGGGAAGACATCAAGGTCAAAATCCCCGAAGACCTGCTGAACGTCAAGCTCTTCAACGCCACAGTCAAGAGCACCACGCCGATGACCAGCAACATCAAAGAGATTCGCTTCAGCCTGATCGAACCGGCGGAGATTCTCTCGCGTGTGGGCCAGTACGTCCAGATCCAGGCTCCGTCGCCCGAGGGACCGGTTTTCCGCGCGTATTCGATCAGTTCGGCGGTCTATGAAACCGATGAAGTTGAACTGGTTGTAAGACTGATACCCGGCGGTATCGGTTCGACATACCTGCACAATCTTGAAGTCGGCGATCCGGTCGAGTTCACCGGACCGTACGGCGACTTCATCTTCGACGAAGATCCCGAGACCGAGTTGATCTGCGTCGGCGGCGGAGCCGGCATGGCGCCGATGAAGAACATCATCAAGTCAATGTACAAGGAACAGCCCGATCGAACATGCTGGCTGTTCTTCGGGTGCCGGGCCAAAGACGACATCTTCTACCTCGAAATGTACGAGGAGATGGCCAAGGAACATCCGAATTTCCACGTAGTCTACGGGCTGTCGGACCCGCAGCCGGAAGACGACTGGGAAGGCGAGACGGGCTTTATCCACTTGTCGCTGGACAAGATGATCGAAGCCGACGGACGAAAGCGCCAGGCGTTCCTGTGCGGGCCTCCGCCGATGATCGACGCAGTGACGCGAGTACTCCAGGCCAAGGGTCTGGCCGATGATGATATCTTCTACGACGAATTCTAGATCGCCGATCGGCGAGGATATCCGCGAGGCCGCAGTTGGACCGGTAATCACTCTTTTGCGATGGATTCCGAAGATTTCTCGTAATATTTCCCGTTTCGCGGTATATTATTAAATACAAGTCCGATAAATACTAACGACAGGCGATCCGATATGCCTGAAGAGGCCCAGACAGATTCAACTCGGTACGAACTCCCGCTAGACCCGATCGGCGGAATTGTCGAAGAGCAGGATCGCTCCAGCCTGACCGATGCGATTTCCGAAGAAGCCCTGGAAGCTAATACGCTCTGGTTCTGCCGCCTCCGCTGGCTGATTATCTCGATCCTGGCCGGGTTCGGCGTTCTTACGGTCCTGGAGGGTCCGACTACGTCGTTAGGCCTGCGAACCAATGCAATCTGGGCGTTTGTCTGTGCGGGAATACTCGTGGTCTGCAATATCGCCTACCTGATCCACCTGCGCCTGATCGGCCAGTCGCCGACACCGCGGGTTATACACGCAAACCTCTGGACACAAATTGTCCTGGACCTGATCGTGCTGACGGGGGTCGTTCATTTTGTCGGCAGCCTGGAAACGAACATCGCCAACGCGTACCTTTTCCATATCGTCCTGTCGTGCATATTCTTCACTCCAAGGCAAAGCTCGATAGTTACGATGCTGGCCTGCGTGATGTTTCTCGTATGCGTGCTGGCCGAACTGGGAGGAATCCTGCCGGTCTCGCATCTGCATCTGGACCCCGCGATCCGCGACAGCATCGAGGCCTCCAACGGCCGGGTGATCATGCTGCTCGGCTCGGTCTGGGGAATCATGCTGGCGGTCTGGTACCTGGCTTCGCAGCTTTCAGGCATGCTCAGGCAGAACCAGCGAGATCTGGCGGAAACAAACGCGCAATTGATCGAATCCCAGGCCGAACGCACCAGGCACATGATGCACACGGCGCACGAACTGAAGAGCCCGTGTTCGGCGATCTACGCCAACGCCAAGGTCCTGATCGACGGTTACTGCGGCGATTTGCCCGCCGATGCCGTCGGCATTCTGCGGAAAATCTCTCACAGGTGCCAGGGACTATCAACCCAGATCCAGGACATGCTCAAGCTGGCGAATCTCAGATCGACAGGGACGGCTGCCGACAAGCCCAAGAAGATCAACGCCGCAAGACCGCTGAAACTGTGCATAGAGCAGGTCACCCCGACGGCCAACCACAGAAACGTCACGATCCAGGCCCACATTCAGACGGCGATGACCAGGTGCGTAGAGGAGCACCTGGCGATGTTCTTCCTGAATCTGGTCTCAAACGCCGTTAACTACTCTCACGAAGGCGGGACAGTACACATCACCTGCAAACTCGGCTCCGACAATCGCCCGCACGTGACTATACGGGACGAAGGAATTGGAATACCCAGCGAAAAGCTCCCGCATATATTTGACGAGTATTTCCGCACCACTGACGCCGCACAGCACAATCGAGGCTCCTCGGGACTCGGGCTGGCGATCGTCCAGCAGATCGCCCAGGAGCACCGAATTGACCTCGCCGTCGAGAGCCGACCGGGAAAAGGAACGATCTTCCAGGCCATTTTACCGCCCAACGGCGAGGCCCAGACCGAAACACCTCTCGACAAGCAGCCCTCCCAGGATCAATCCTGACAGTTCCAGGCCCACAACGTTCTTATTTGCGCTTTGGAAATCCGCCTGTTGCTGGTTATCATTAGGGCTCAAGCGAAATTCGACAACTAAAGGAAATAACAATCTTGGGCGCAATCCTGAACTTATTGGCCGAAAAGAAGGTTCTGATATCCGACGGAGCCTGGGGCACAATGCTCCAGGCCAGAGGACTTACGCCTGACGACTGCCCCGAGGAATGGAACGTATCGCACGCAGATGACGTAAAAGCCGTGGCCGCGGCGTACGCCCAGGCCGGCAGCGATCTGATCCTGACCAACACGTTTGGCGGTTCGTCGATGACACTGGCCAGGCTGGGATACCAGGACCGAGCCGAAGAGTTCAACTTCGCCGGAGCCAAAAACTCGCTCCAAGGCGCCCCAGAGGCGATTATCGCCGGATCGATCGGACCCACTGGCGAGTTCCTCCAGCCGCTTGGCGCCGCGACGCAGGAAGAAATGGCCGCAGTTTTCTCACAGCAGATCAGCGCCCTGCTGAAAGCAGGAGTGCACGCGCTTTGTGTCGAGACCATGACGGCCCTCGACGAGGCGGTCTGCGCCGTTGAAGCAGCCAGAGCCATTGACCCGCAAATAGATATCATAGCGACATTTACGTTTGACCCCACCCCTGGCGGATACAAGACAATGATGGGTGTCGATCCGCAGCAGGTAGCCGAATCGCTCCCTGCGGCCGGGGCCAATATAATCGGAGCCAATTGCGGAAACGGCATCGTTCAGATGATCGAAATCACTGATGAGCTTCGAAAATACACTGACTTGCCTATACTTATACATGCCAACGCCGGTCTGCCTGAACTCGTTGACGGCAAGACAGTCTTCCTGCAGTCGCCTGAGGCGATGGCCGGACACGCAAAACAACTCGCCGACGCCGGAGCGAGTATAATCGGCGGATGCTGCGGGACGACCCCGGCGCATATCGCGGCGATGAAAACAGCGCTGGTCGACTAGACCGGCGCGATAGTGAGGAGCTTTGGGCGATAATGTCACAGGAAATGATATATCTGCTTACGACGGCCGGGACAATCGGCCTGTTCCACACCCTGCTGGGACCGGACCACTACCTCCCGTTCATCGCGATGTCCCGTGCTCGCGGCTGGTCTTCAACGCGAACAGCGATGATTACTCTGGCCTGCGGACTCGGTCATGTCGCCGGCTCGGTGATCCTCGGCCTGATCGGCATCGCCGCCGGTCTGGCGCTGCACGTGTTGGAGCTTACCGAATCGATCCGCGGTCAATACGCCGCCTGGCTGCTGACAGCGTTCGGGCTGGTCTACTTCGCCTGGGGAGTTCGCCGAGCGATACGCAACAAGCCCCATACGCACCATCACGCACACGAAGGGGTCGAGCACTCCCACGATCACACTCACCACTCCGATCACGCGCATCCTCACGATCAGAAGAAACGGAACGTCACGCCATGGATCCTGTTCACTATATTCGTGTTCGGTCCGTGCGAACCGCTCATACCGATCCTGATGTACCCGGCGGCGGCAGAGAGCATCACAAGCGTCATACTGGTCGCTTCGGTATACGCGCTGGCCACGATCGCGACGATGATGTCGGTAGTGAGGCTGGCGACGATGGGCATGAATTTCCTGCCCGCAGCGAAAATGCAAAGATACAACCACGCCGTGGCCGGAGCCGTAGTGTTCCTTTGCGGCGTGGCGATACACATGGGGTTGTAACTGTAGCCCCCCTGCCTTCGGGAGTAGCCTAGTGTCGTTGGAAAAAACCGATCCGTCCGAATTCCTTGTAACTGACCCAAAACAGTTCCATGACGTATGCCAAACCCTCAAAGCCGCCGGCAAGTTCGGATTCGACACTGAGTTCATACGCGAACGAAGCTACCAGCCCCAGTTATGCCTGATCCAGGCCGCCACTCCAGACCTTGTCGCTCTGATCGACCCGTTCAAGGTCGACGCCGGCGAATTCTGGGAGCTCGTCGCCGACGAGAACATTCTGAAGATCGTGCACGCCGGAACCCAGGATCTGGAAATGTGCTACCTGCACATCCAGCGACCCGGGTCGAACATCTTCGACATCCAGATCGCCTCTGGAATGGTCGGAATCGGATACCCCATGTCCTACGGGAAACTCGTGCAGGGAATTCTCAACAAGAAAATCCTGCAGGACAGCTCCTACAGCGAGTGGAGCCGACGACCCTTGAGCGCCGGGCAACTGAGATACGCCGTAGAAGACGTGTTGTATCTCGATGCGATCCACAAGAACCTCAAGAAACGCCTCAAGAAGCTCGGAAGGGAAAGCTGGCTGCGTGAGGAAATGTCGCCCCTGGAATCCGTCGAACTGTTCGAATGCATACCCAATGAACGCTGGAAACGCGTTCAGGGATGGCAGCGATTGAACCGGCGACGGCTGGGCATACTCCGCGAACTCGCCGCATGGCGCGAAGACGGAGCTCGCCGATACGACGTTCCGCCGCGAACGTTTCTCAAGGACCAGGTCCTGACTGCAATGACCAGGCAAATGCCGACAAGCACAAAGCAGATCCGAGAGACCAAGGGCTTCCCCAGACCGCTGGCCGGCAAAGAAGGACCGGCGATCCTGCAGGCGATAGAAACCGGACGCAACATCCCGGACGACGAACTGCCCAATCCCATCCAGCCGAAAGAAGACAATCCAGTTGACAAGATGCTGCAGGATCTGGTCTCGGCCACCGGGCAGTCAATTTGCCTGGAACAGGACCTGTGCCACTCGCTGTTCGCCAGTCGCAGCCACTACGCTGCTCTTGTAAGCGGCGTGCGGTATGGAACGCCGAAACTCAACACGCTGAAGCTGCTGACCGGATGGAGAAACAGATTCGCCGGCAAGAGGCTCAAGGAAATGCTTGGCGGCAAGAGGACCATCAAAGTGGCCAACAAGTCCGGGCTCGAACTGGACTGACGCCGGGAAGCAACGCTCACCTGCGAAGGTACGCCAACTCGGCTGGAAGAACGATGTCGTTTCCCATGTTATCCTCGCCGTATCCATGCGCCGCCAGCAGCTTCAGATCGTCCAGCACCCGCTTGTCGCCGCAGAATCCTATCGTCAACTTCACGTTGATGTCTATCTTGCCAGTGGCCTGGAGATGCGCTATTTCATCAATCACGCATTCCTGCAGCGTTCCGCTGTCGTTGACCGGCGTGTCGCGAAGGGCCAGGGGCTGTGCGTAGATCACCAGCTTTCCGCAACCGGCCAGGTCCGTCACGATCTTCCTGACGCGTTCCATCACGTCGGCGCAGTCGCGGCAGACGCCCTTTATCAACTCGTGTTCGGCTATCGCAGTCGCCAGCCACTGTCGCTTGCGCGCATTGATCGTTTCGTTTGCGCGGAATATTTCAAGCGGCGTGCTGGCGTCGTAGGAGTGACCGTTGAGCAGCAGCCGCACGTCGCTGCCGTAATACAGAACGATCTTGGCCACGAGCGTAGAGGGCCGCACGTGAAAGCCGCGATAATTGGGTATCGGCAGTTCTATCTCGACTATTTCGGCGTAGCTTCGGAGCATGTCCTGGCACAGGGTTCTGGCCGCATCGAGGAAGACGCCGGCGAACTGGACCGAGTAACTCATTATCGTGTGCAGCAACTCGGCGGGATTGACCAACGCAGCGGTTGCGTGGCGCGTGGAATGGCCCGACTCAACGTGCCTTTCGTAGTAATGGATGAGGCTCGTGGCCATCGTCAGCAGGTGGAAGCCCACGCTGATGTGCCCTCGCAGGACCGGCAGATTCTCATCGATCTTCTCGGTCTGCGTATCGGAAACCCACGTATCGTACGACGATTGAAGATTATGCAGGCGATGGCACAGATAGCGAAGCTTCTCCTCGCTGATGGCGCTGGGTATGAACGAGGCATACTCGTTGGGCATCGCGCGGCTGGCCGAGCGAACGCCCTGACACTCAGAAGCCACGTTCAAAAACGCCGTGGCCAAGAACGTCACGGTCTGTCTGACGTTGGCCTCGGTATGTGCTTGGCGATCGCGCGACAGAACGCCGGCCGGCAACTTCACGCCGTGGGAAGACTCCAAGACCGTCGCTTCAGGGATCGTCAACGCCAGATCTTTGGCCTGGGCCAGCATCTCCAACCCCGAACGCCTGATCACGCCGTTACTGAAGACCAACGCCTGGCTGGTGGCTCGCACGAAATCTCTATCGATCGGCAGCAGGCGGTATGACGGCAGCACGCTGAGTATGTGATGCATCTCGTAGCTGACATCGGTAAAGCCCTTTATCGTAGCGATCAACAGTCGAAAGACTCGCCACTTGGAGTTATTGTGAGCGCCGTATCTGTCGAGAAGCTCCACCAGTTGGGTCGAATGGGAGTGTATCCTCGCGATCAGCCTGCGATCGATCAGATCATCGGGCCGATCGCTGGCCTCCAGCGCCTTCATCACACCGAGCATACCGGCCGCGCGTTCGGACACGAGCTCGATAAACTCGGCTTCATCTACGATTTCGGCTTCACTAAATCCGTCCAAGGCACGATCATTCATTAAGGCATTATACTCCTACGTCAGCTATCGGCTCAAAATTGCTAATTTAAATGCACATTTTCTCTATTAAAGCGTTCGGCGGCGGCATAACAGCCCCTGACTGCTCGTAGTCGGCTCGCCGATCGCATCGGCTCGTCGAGAGATATGGGGAAAGAGCTCCGCGGCCGCGCCGAGACCGGCCAACTTGATAAAACTCCGTCTACTCAGATTCGCATCCATACAAATCGTCCCGCCCCCGCTAAGTTCGACTCAACAGTTCAGCGATTCTAGCGACCTTATCGCGTCCTGCCAAGGTACAAACGCCGCAAGCTGGGATGAATTGCAGAGTTTGTCCTCGCAACCAGAGGCTTTGACCCCGGCGCGTCAGCGATTATAGTAGTAGCTGCTCGCGGAGATATGTGTGAACGAATGGAACGATGACATGCTGGACGAAGGGCCTCTGGACAGCGATCTGGAGGAACTTGGCGACGACGGGCCGGAAACCGCGCCGTGTGAGGCGTGCGGGGCCGAGATATACGAAGACTCGCCGCGGTGCCCGGCTTGCGGTGAGTATATCCTGAAGTCCGCGTCGTATTCCTACAGGCCTTTGCCCGCATGGGTCCTGCTTGCGGCGATGGCCGCGATCGCCGCATTCTTGTTTTACATCATGCGGTGACCACCGCGCCGAACAGAGGACAATCAATGGACAATCGGAAGATCGCATCATTCTGGGATGAAAATGCACCGGACTGGATAGAAGCCGTCCGGGCCGGGTGGGACGTATATCGCGAGTTCGTCAACAATCCGGCGTTCTTTGAACTGCTCGGCGACATCTCCGGCATGCGAGTGCTCGACGTCGGATGCGGCGAGGGATACAACACGCGCAAGTTCGCCGACCTGGGCGCCAAAGTCGTCGGCATGGACGTAAGCCGACTGATGATAGCCGCCGCGCGCGATCACGAAGCCGACGAACCGCGCGGCGTCGAATACCACGAAACTCCCGCCAGCGATCTGAGCATGTTTGGCGACGATTCGTTTGACGCCGTGCTCAGCACGATGACGCTGATGGATCTGGACGACTACGCCGAATCGATAGCCGAGATCTCGCGCGTGCTGAAACCCGGCGGCCTGTTTCAGTTTTCGGTGACCCACCCATGCACCATGACGCGAATGTGGCGATGGATGCATCACAACGATGATGACGAGAAGTACGGCATGGTGGTCGGCGACTATTTCAGCCTGTCGCCGAGCAACCCCGGCGGCGATGTCGACGAATGGTTCTTCGGCGGAGCCCCGCGCGAAGTCCGCCAGACGGCCCGACCCTTCCGCATCCCGAGATTCTTCCGAACGCTGAGCGACTACTTCAACACGCTTACCGACTCCGGCTTCCGCGTAGATAAACTCGACGAGCCCCATGCCTCGGAACTAGCACTGGCCAAGTGCAAGAACATCGCCGACACGCGAATAATCCCCTACTTCCTGATCTTCAGATGCACGCGAACCGGAGAGAATGTACAATAGTCGGCGAACACTGCCATGCGGACATTCGACACACTTACCGGCTTCCTGGCGATTATCGGCGTACTGACCGCTCTCGGCGGACAACTGGCCGGGCAAACCACTGCGCCGGCGACTCAGCCGGCGAGCACTGCGCTCTTCGCGGCTCCGCCAACGCCGGTTACGCCGACAGATCATGCGGTCCATAGATCGATCGGGTTCCTGCTCAAGCAGATCGGGCCGGACGGATTATGCAAAGGGGAGTTCGCCGAAGGCAATCCGAGGCGCGGCGGACTGACGGCGCTGTGCGTCTACGCTCTCCTGTCGGCGGAAGTCGATTATCGCCAACCAGAGGTCAAACGGGCCCTCAAGCGGCTCGCCCAGATCGACATGAAAGGCGTTTATGCAGTTTCGATGCGGGCATGTGCGTTTGCCGCGTGCAATGACGAGAAGATCGAAGGAGCCCTGAAAAAGGACATCGACTGGCTGGTGCGAGCCGCGGGAGCCTACGGGCGCTACGGATACCAATCGGCCGACGGCAAGGAGCTAAGCGAGTACGACAACTCCAACGCACACATCGCCGCACTGGGCGTCTGGGAGGGAATCTCGCGGCTGGAAGTGCGAAACGAACGTTCCCTGAAATACTGGCGCAAAGTCAAGCAACACTGGCTCGACCAGCAGCAGATCAACGGTGGCTGGGGATATCGCATTCGGCCCGGCGCAATCCGGACACGCGCTTACGGGTCGATGACGGCCGCCGGTCTTGCGACGCTGCTGGTCTGCGTAGACACGCTCAAACGCGACGAATTCGTGCGATGCACCGCATGGGAAGAAGACAAACCGATCTCCAAGGCCCTGGCGTGGCTCCAGGAGAACTACGACATACAGGCCAACCCCGGCAAGGGGGTTCAGTGGCGGTATTACTGGCTGTTCGGACTGGCGAGAATCGGACTGACCAGCGGAAGGAAGTTCGTCGGCGGCAGAGACTGGTTCGCCGACGGGAGCAAGCAACTGCTGGACGATCAGAACGCTGACGGAAGCTGGGGCTACGGCAATGCGGGGCAGCGAATCCCACAGACGTCGTTTGCAACGCTGTTTCTGGCTCGCGGGCGGAGACCCGTGCTGGCCAACAAACTGCAGTACAAAGGCAAGTGGAACTGCCGGCCGCACGATCTGGTGAACTTCGCGCGGCACGTCGGCGACACCTACGAACGAAAGGTCACCTGGCAGATAGTCGGCGAGCAATCCGGAGCAAGCGACTTCCTGGAAGCTCCGATCCTCTACATCTCCGGAGCCGGACCGGCCGGCATAACCGATCGCCAGATCGACAGGATCCGCACATTCGTATACCAGGGCGGCACAATCGTATCTGAAGCAGCCGGCAACAATGGCTCGTTCACAATCGACATGCGAGGGTTCTACAAACGCCTGTTCCCTGACTACCGGCTCGAACGCCTGGACCCAAAGCACCGGATCTTCTCGTTGCAGTATTCGCCCAAGGGCCTTACCGGGCTCTGGGGCATATCCAACGGCGCCAGGCTGCTGGCGATTCACAGCCCGCGCGAACTGTCGCTGGCGCTGCAGTTGGGACCGGCGAAGAAGACCAACACGCCAATCTTCCAACTGATGACGAATATCTACCTGTTGACGACGGATATGGGACGCCTGCCCAGGCGCGGGATGCGAACCCCGCCGATCGCCAAGCCGTTCAGGCCCGTGGCGACGGTCAACATCGCCAGGATAAAGTACAAGGGGAACTACGATCCCGAACCGCTGGCGTGGGAGCACCTGGCGATCTGGATGGGCATCAATCATCGCATAAAACTCAATGTCACCGGCCCGATGAATATCGCCGAACTGGACGTAAAGAAAGAGCCCCTGGCCGCGATGACGGGAACCGGTGCGCTGGAGCTGTCCGACGAAGAAAAAACCGCCCTGAAGCGGTACTTCGACGCGGGCGGACAACTGATCGTCGATTCATGCGGTGGCGATCGAACGTTCACGCGGTCTATCGAACAGGTCCTCGGACCGCTAGTCGAATCCGGACGCCGCAGAGCCCTGGCCAACCATCTCATGCTGAACGGGCCGGCGAAGATCAAACGCGTTTACTACCGCAGATCGCTGTCCCGCAGACTCGGACGCGACAAGGCCCTTCCGCTGGCCTCGACGATCCTTCGCGATGGAAAACCCGTGATCATCTACAGCCCCTACGACTTGACAACCGGCCTGGCCGGATACGAAGGATTCTCACTGCTGGGCTACAAACCCCAAAGCGCCCTGCCGGTAATGACCAATATCATATGCAACACAGCGGGGCTGAAACTCGATTCGCCGACAACATTGCCCGCCGGCAAATAACGATTACGGCAAACAGCGCCCACGATCACGCCGCTGTCGCATAGCTCCATGGGTGCTTTCCGGGTTGGGAGCTATCGTCCCGACCAGAGGTACATAAACCGCGGGCGGGTCATTGACATCAGCATGCTCGCATCGACGTTGAGCAGATTGAACTGCGTCCCGCCGCCGGGGACCATACTGTAGGCATTTGCGCGGTATCCGACGGGTCGGCCGTACATAACGGCTATGGCTCGCTCAGAGCCACCGAGCTGCTTGGCCTGGGCCAGGGCCTGGTCCATGTAGCCGACCGAATCAATCAAACCGTTTTTCAGGGCTTCGTCGGCGGTGTATATCCTGCCGTCGGCCAGCGTCCTGACCTGGGCGACGTTAAGCTTGGGCCGACCGGCGTCGACCACGTTCACAAACTTGGCGTAGAAATCATCGACGACGCCCTGGATCACCTCGGCCGCGGCCGGATCGAGCGGCTTGAGCGGACTGCCCATGGCCTTCATTTTGCCCGACGTAATCGCCTGGGAGGTCACGCCGATTTTGTCTAGTGTCCCGGCGAAGCTGATGGTCTGAACTATCACGCCGATCGAACCTGTGACACTGGTCCTGTGCGCGATGATCGTATCGGCGGCGCACGCGATGTAGTATCCGCCGCTGGCGGCGACATCAATCATCACGGCGATCACGGGCTTTCCAGTCTCCGCTTTGTACTTCTTCACGCGATCGTACATGATGTCCGAGGCGGTGACCCCGCCGCCGGGGGAGTTTATCCGAAGCACCAGCGCTTTGACGTCAGGATCGTTCTGGGCCTTGTCGATTTTCTCGATGAACAGGCTGACGGGATTCTCACCTTCGCCGAAGAAGCCCTTGGAACGACTATTGAGCAGCACCCCGCTGACATCGACAACGGCGATCTTGTCGCTGACGAACCAGCCCGGATCGCGTTTAATCTCGGTTTCCGTCAGGCGCTGGCTGAGGTCAACCGGGGTCAGAAGCCACCCGGTGCTTCCCCCGCATCCGCCAACAACGCACAAACACCCCGCCAGCACGAGTACGATAATTGATGTTCTGTTCATGGCGACATGTTAGCCGCCCCGGCGAACCGTCGTCAACAGATCTAGTCAAACTTTCCATCGACCAGTTCGGCGATAAACTTCGCCAGGCCGCCATCGGCTACGTGATCGGCGGCGTCAATAACGCTCTGGGGAGCCTGTGGCATGGCGACTCCGAGCCCGACGCCGGAGAGCATGGATATGTCGTTTATGTCGTCCCCCGCGGCGGCCACCTGGCCAAGAGGCGTGCCGCTGGCCTGGGCTACATACTGCAGTGCGATGCGTTTGTCGGCGTGTTTTGCGTGGGCCTCAACGATCCATACATCGTAGTTCGGCGCCAGAATCGAGCAGACATTGATCGCATCGCCGAACTGCTCTTTCAGGTTCGCCGCGAGTTGCGGACCGTCGCCCTGGTCCACGACGGCCGATATCCGCAGCACGTCCGGCCCGTCAGGGGCCATCAGCACGTCGTCCAGCGATCCGACGGAGGCGATATTCACGTCCATATTGGCGAACCAGCGGCTCCTGGCGTCCTCCAGATCGCCGTGGTCGGTCAGGTAGTACTCAACGTCGTACCGCCAGGAATCGACAATCGCCATCGCGCAATACCCGGCCCCGCCTAGCGCATCGGCGAACCGGCAGGCGATTTGGGGGTTCATCGGTTTGTGGTAGAGAGCGCGACGAGTGTCGGTTTCGCTGACCAGCGCCCCGCCGATCAGGATCATCGGCTGGAGTCGGCGCCCCAGGGCGAGCTGGTCCCAAATGCCGATCGTCTCGCTGTACGATCTCCCGGTAGCCAGGCAGATGCGAATGCCGGCGCGATCGGCCAGCCTTACCGCATCGCGGATCTCGGGCGTCACGACATTGTCGGGGCCTACGAGCGTGCCGTCGACATCCAGAGCCAGAATACGACAGGTCACAGAGACACCAGCCCCTTCAGGTCCGCCATACCCAGGAACGACCCGTCTTCACTGACGACAGGGACTTCGCCAATTCGCTTTTCCTTCAACATAGCCAGCACTTCGTCGACTCGCTTGTCACCGAGCACGCAGGAGCAGTTGGCGGTCATCGCGTCTCTGACCTTTCGGATCAGGAAGTCCGGATCCTCCTGCAGGCCGCGACGCAGATCGCCGTCGGCGAAAATGCCCAGCACTTTTTCATCGGCGTCGATCACGGCAGCAGCGCCGGCTTTGGCTTGTGTTATCGCCAGGATCACGTCCTGTACGGGCGTATCCGGCCCGACGGCCGCCACGGCGTGACCGGTTCGCATAATCGCTCGTACCGGGAGGGCCTTTTTGCCCAGCGCCCCGGCCGGGTGCAGCGAAGCGTAGTCATTAACGTTGAATCCGCGGCGTTTCATCAGGCACAGCGCCAAAGCGTCTCCGACAGCCAGCATAACCGTAGTTGTCGCCGTAGGAGCCATTCCCAGCGGACATGCCTCGGTAAGATCGCCAAGCAGAATCGTGATGTCGCAATGCGCCGCCAGCGACGAACGGTCCGACGAGGTTATGCCGATGACCGTTACCCCGATCATGGTCAGGAACGGTAAGAGTTCAGCAATTTCCGCACTCTCGCCGGAGTTGCTGAACATCACCACTACGTCGCCGGCCCGCACCATGCCGAGATCGCCGTGCAGGGCTTCGGCCGGGTGGAGAAAGAACGACGGCGTGCCGGTGCTGGCCAGCGTAGCCGATATCTTTACGGCTATTTGACCGGCTTTTCCCATGCCGGAGGTCACAACTCGACCGGCGCAACGCTCCATCGCGTCAAGCGCGTCGATGAACGCGCCGTCAAGGCGATCGCGGACCTGGCCGAGGGCTTTTATCTCAGCATCCAGAACTTCTCGTGCGTATTCTAAACTCATGTGCATAATATCAGACATCTTCGCGGCCCAGATTGCAAGTGAGTTTCCTCTGGTCCGCCTCGGAGGGCTCGATCAAGGAATTAGCAGATGACGTATGCTGGTGAAATTGCGGCGTTAAGCACTGTGCTGTGCTGGGCGATCGGTACGCTTTCGTTCGAAGCCGCCGGGCGACGCATCGGCTCGACAACGGTTAACTTCGTTCGGCTGACAATTGCCTGGGTGCTGCTGGCGATCGTCGGAGCAGTGCTGGCGGCCACCGGGATGATCAAGTCGGATCATATGCTGCTCCTGCTTAACGCCTCACCGCAGGAATGGCTCTGGTTGGGCATGTCGGGCATAGTCGGTTTCTTCTTGGGCGACTTGTGCCTGTTCCGCGCGTTTGTCCTGATAGGCCCGCGACTATGCACGCTGGTGTTCACCGTGGCCCCGCTTATGACGGCGATCCTGGGCTGGATGATCCTCGACGAAACATTAACCCCGCTGAAGTGCCTGGGAATGGCGGTGACCCTTGGCGGCATCGCCTGGGTTGTCTGCGAACGAAGCAACCCCAGAACCGCAAAACTCTGGAAACCGTCGATTTGGGGAGTCTCGCTGGCCGCACTGGGCGCACTGGGCCAGGCGCTGGGAATGGTGCTGGCGAAAAAAGTAATCAACGATGACACCGATCCGATTATGGTCACTCACATACGCATGACCGCGGCCGTTCCGGCGTTCGCCGTGATGTTCGCCCTGCTGCGATGGTATCCTCGAGTAACCGCGGGCCTGAAGAACCGCCGGGCAATGGCCCAACTAACGCTGGGAGCCTGCGTGGGGCCTGTGCTGGGGGTTATTCTGCTGATGCAGTCGATGAAATACCTGGAGGCCGCTGTCTCGCAAACCTTCGTGTCCCTCCTGCCGATAGTGATAATCCCGTTCGTTATGGTTATTCACAAGGAACGCGTGTCGATACGAGCTGCGATAGGAGCCGTCATAGCCGTCGCAGGCGTGGCGATTCTGTTTATAAAGTAGGACGGCAGAACAGGTCACTTCATCGGCTGACGGATGATCGTTCGCAACTTCTCCGGAGCGGCTCGTCTGGGATCGCCGAGATATATCTCGTGGTGCTTTCCGGCCAGTTCCCGCCCGCTTTCGCAAATGAACGCGTGGAGCTTTTCGATAGTCGGACCTTCTTCGCTGTACGGGCCGATATGCATGATCTGGGCGGCCGGGCCTTCGCAGAACGCCTCGAAACGAACCTTCGACAGCGCCGCGGGATCCTTCTTGGCTCGCACTTTCTCGATCGCTTCGTCGAGCAGCTCTCGCGTGACGAACTCCGGCTGCATTATCATCAGCGTCCACTTCCATTCGTCTTTCCGTCCTTCTTTGAATGCGGTGCAGTCGTCGGCCCACCACAACCCCTCAAGCGGCGGAACGCCGTAATCCACGCCTGAAGGCCCCATCTTTAGCGTGAACTTCAGCGTATACGAAAGGCTGTAGAGCGCCTCGATCGCCTCCTGGAAATCCGTAGAACTGTTCGGATCGCCGTGCCCATCCACCATCAGGAAGTTCATCTCGTGAACATCAACGATATGCGGCGCCCTGGCCGAGGCCTTGTACAGCTCGCTGAACTCTTTCTTGTAATCGATTTTTCCCATGGCGATCTCCTTACTCACGTGAGAGTAGCGATATCCGAGCCTCAGGTCAAGACGCCGCGATGGTAGCGTTGGCGATGAATCTCTGCTATTCTTTCGACTTGGCATAGACGACTTACTACAGCAACAGGATTAGATTATGAAGGCTGCTTTTCTTACCGGACTTCGCGGGATGGAAATTCGAGAAACGCCGGCTCCGCAGATTGCGGAGCCGAACGATGTTCTGCTGCGGATCGATGCTGTCGGCGTCTGCGGGTCCGATGTGCACTACTACATGACCGGCGCGATCGGCAGCCAGAAGATCGAGTACCCCTGGACCGTCGGCCACGAGTGCGCCGGCACGGTTGTGGAAGTCGGGAGCGAGGTCAGCGATCTATCGCCCGGCCAGCGTGTGGCGATCGATCCGCTTAAGACTTGCGGCGCGTGCGATCAGTGCCTGGCCGGGCGGGAGCATACCTGCCTTAATCAGGCGTTTCTGGCGTGTCCGGGCCAGTTGCCCGGCGCGCTGGCCGAGTTCATGGTCATGCCCGCGAGTTGCTGCTTTGCAGTTCCCGATTCGATGAACGATGACGAGGTCACGATCGTCGAACCACTGTCGATCGGTCTGTACGCGACAAAACTGGCGCCGGAGAATCCGCCGAAACGAGCGGTGATTCTTGGCTCCGGACCGATAGGCCTGTCGGTGTTGCTGAGCCTGCGAGCCGCGGGAACCGAAGAGATCTACGTGACCGATCTGCTGCCCGAGCGTCTGGAGATCGCATCGGCAATGGGCGCAACCTGGACCGGATGCCATCCCACGCAAGACGTGGTGGCCGAGATACTCGAGCAGGCGGAACTCGGCGTAGATTGCGTATTCGAATGCGCCGGCAAGCAGGAGACCCTCGACCAGTCCGCCCCGCTGCTGCGACCCGGCGGAACGTTACTGGCCATCGGAATACCTGAACTTCGGCGAGTTAATTTCAATCCCGACGTTATGCGACGCAAGGAAATCCGCGTGCAGAACGTGCGGCGCCAGAACGGATGCGTCCAGGCGGCGATCGACCTGATCAGCTCCGGGAAAGCCGACGTAATGCCGATGGTGACTCACCATTTCGACCTGGACTCTTCGCGCGACGCGTTCGAGACCGTGGCGTTCTACCGCGACGGCGTGGTCAAGGCGATCGTAAACGTGCCGGGCTAGCCCGCCGGATCGTACTTGAATATGCAGTCCAGCAATTCGCCGCCGATGTGCTTTGTCACCTGCGTGTCCTTGAGTACGGCCAGGTGAATCGCGTCAACGTTGAAGACCGTATCGACATTGCTCTCCACGCCGCGTCCCATCCCCTCGAGTATCACCAGGTCGGCTCCGCTGGCCGCAGTGTTAAGCTCGTCGGAAACATGCGTCAGGTCGATCAGCGGCAGGTCGTTTCCACTGGAGACCACTTCGAGTTTGCCGTCGGCGGCAAGGGACGCCAGTTCCGGATCGAGCGAAATCAGTTCATCGAGGCAGGCCCGGGCATCGATTGCAGTAAGATCGTTGAGGCTGGGCAACTCGTTGGCGGCCAGAACTATCGAAGTCCCGCCGATAGCCAGTTCCTTCACCAGCGGCATTAGTCCGAGAATAAAGTCACTTCCGGCGTTGTCGATGAACACTACGGCTTTCTTCCACGTTCCGACTTTGGCGTAAAACTCGTCGAAATCGTCAAACAGCCACGGGCGCGGCTTAACGTTGTCGATGCTGCGGAAGAAATCCGGCGCAACATCAGGCGATTCCATCCCGGCCGGCGAGCCGACGTCGAACAGGTTGCCGGCAAATACGCCGCGGGCCAGCGCCAGCCATTTGTCCCGGCCGGTAAGCGAAGCGTAGCTCTCGATCGTCCGCCGATAGCAGTCGATCGCCAGTCGATTCTCGCGGGCCTTGAGACATGCGAACGGATCGCCAATACCGTGCTCTCGAAGGGCGACTTCACGAAGACGACAAATATCGTACACGCCGAGCTTTCCGCCCGGCAGTGAATCGGGATGCCGGTGCAGATAGTCGAGAATTCTATCGAAATGCTCTTGCGAGGCCGCGATTCTCTCCGGCCCGTCGGCCTCGGAGCCGTACGTCTCAGCGGCGCACTTCAGGGCCTGTTTGAACTGGCCTTCAAAATGCTCGAACCAGTACTCAAGCGATTCGGGATCCTGCACCAAATCCCAATCGTACAGAACGTAATTGTCAGGGTCCTTCAACAGGCGAAAGCGGGCCATCTTCATCTCACAGAACTAAGGGAGGGGCGATATTCATCTTCGCAAGAGGGAGTTATATCACGCCGGACGCTGCGTATCAAGGAAGGTGACAGCGACAGCGCAGGATATCCACGGCAACGGATTCGACAAACCCCGCCGCGGAATCCGCGTTAGCGAATGGCGCGACGCTTTCTGCGACGCGAAAGAACGCCGAACCCCGCCGCGGCCAGCAGAATTACCGAAGACGGCTCCGGTGTCGGATCATGAGCGACTGCGATCACTCCCCGCTCGATGTTCAGCGGAGCATTACCGTCGGGCCAGGCCGCGCCGTCAGGCGGTATGAGATCGAACGCCGCGAAGGGACCGACCAACCAGTCAACCTCACTCTCGCCGAGCCAGTCGCATCCGACCCGGCCGAACGACAGAGTGCCTTCGCCCTCGAACCAATCGGCCAGGTCCTTAAGAGCAGTCCCCCCCGGTGTCCAGGGCGAAGCCAGGAAGCGTCCCGGCTCCCTCTGGACGATTTCGAAGTCATCGAAGAACGTTTTGTCGTTGGACAGCACCTCGAACTCCAGCACGCCGCCTTCGTTCCACGTCACTCCCGGGATCCAGCCCGAAGGTCTTTCGAACACCTGGTTGGTGTAGGTCTCTATGAGAACGTTGGAATCGTCATGGAGCGGTCTGGCGTCCTGGATCAACATATCGTCGCCGGAACCGAAAGGCGTTCCGCGAGTGTATATTCCGAAATCGCCTTCAGTAGTGGCGTTGAACTTATCGGTCCCCCACCCGACGGAAATATCGCCGTTGACGCCTGTGTCGGTTCTGCCGGTAGTGGCGTCGATCTCGCCGTAACTTACCACGAGCGTGCTTGTCTCCGTCACCCAGACGCCCTCGGTGCCAAAAGTCTGATTGAGTCTAATCTGCAGCCTGTGCGGCCCGTTCTGCTGGAGCTGGAGTTCTCCATTGTCAACGGTGTGCGACAGCGGATTAAGCCCATCATCAAGCAGCGTCGTGTACGTGGGGTTAGTGCTGACTGTCAGGTCGAATACGGGATACGGCGGCGATCCGGGAGTGATGCTGTAGTTGACCTTGAACAGACCGTCTCCATCGCTAAGCGACTGGGTCGCCCCGGTCCAGAGATCGCCGACATCCAGAACCGACCCGCCGCCGGTGATCGACCCGACAATCGCGCTGCTGGGGAAGACGTACGGGTGATCAGTCGTAGCCTCGACGCTGTCGAATGTTATTCCCGAACCGGCCGGGCCAATGGTCAGCCTGGTCTGGTGGCCGGCGATCGTGTTCGATTCGTCAGTAGTGACGTAGACCTCGAAGCTCCCGCCGATCTCGTCGTCTGTAACGAGGATATCGGGCACTGTTATCGTCAGGTCCGCCATCGCCGCGTGCGAGACAAACACCAGAATTACAATCGTAGTCAGTATGTTCCTCATAATCCGCTCTCTTTACGTCAAGTTCCGTCCGTTCTTCGATTGTGTAAGGTTCTTCCGGGCTAGCCCAGCGGGCTGAATACTCCAGCTTCGGCCTCGGCCAGGATATCAGCCAGTTCCGTATCGAGACCCGATCCCAGCGACACAGGCTCAACGTCGCTTTCGGCCAGCGTCAGCAGGAGAAGATCGTCAGCCGGGGACGTCGCCGCCTCGTCAGTCACGGGTGTCGGCGAAGGCAGCACGCCGAGCACGGGCGGCGAGACAACAAGCATCTCCGGCGTCGCGGCAATCTGCTCCGAAGCCGACTGATCGACAGTATCAGCCACGGGCGCTTGCGCCAGCGGCACAGGCGCGGCCGCAGGCGCCGAAACCGGAGCTACCGGAGCGCTGGCCGGCAGTGAGAGGCCCAGGTTCGAGCGAACTATCGCCCAATCGATAAAGTCGCTCCTGCCGCTTGCGTTCAAGTCATGATGCGGGCTGTAGCCCACATCGCCGGCCGAGAAGAACAGTCGATCCCGCACGCCGATTCCGTCGGCGGCGGTTGTCGTCTCGTCTCCGTCGGCGTCGCCGGGCAGCACGTTGAAGTCAAGCTGGAACGTTCCAACTGGTCCGCCGGACATGTCTATCAGCATCCTATCGGCCCCTATCGGAGCAGTCAGTGTCCAACTGGCGGTGAACGTCGCCGAATCGTAGGAGAAGCTGTCGATCGCCTGCGGGCTTGAACCCGAGTCATACAGCACCAGGTCGCCCTGGACAACGCTGATATCCTTGCTGAAGGCGACGACGACGGTGTCTATATTGTTCCACGGCAGCGTATCGAACTGCGCCGCACCGTCGGGAATTCGATAGCCCATGTTCGAAAGCGTAGGGCTCCCTAATCCCTGTGCGTCCAGTTCGTCCAGGAAAGCGTCGGTCCAGGCTGTTCCCTTGACCAACACATGCTCCACGCTTGCCGCTCCGTTGGCCTCAACGGCTACAGTGAATGTATCTTCAGCCCAGGCGCCGGCCAGATCTGTAGCACGAACCGTGATTTCCGCCGTACCGGATTTACCGGGGACATAGGAAAGAACCGTCGGGGAACTGAAGTAGACCAGTCCGGGATTCGTGTTTCCCGTCTCGGAGAACATCAGGAAATCGGTGTTAGTGAACACATCCGCATCAGTAAACCCAAAGCTCACCACGGTGTCGTCGGCGCCCTCCTGGACCACAATCGAACCCAGTGATCCGAGCAGAACCGGCGCGTCGTTGACAGGATTTACAGTTACCGTGAACGTATCCTCGATCGGGTTGCCGTCCGAATCCGTCGCCCGAACCGTAATATCAGCCGTACCGTTCTGATCGGCGACGTACGAAAGGGTCAGTTTGTCGCCACTGACAGAAGTCGTAACCAGGCCGCTATTCGTATTGCCGCTAACGGTGAGCGTCAGGATGTCATCATCGCCGGGGATCGTCGCGTCGTAGTAGAAAACGTCCGGATCGTAGAAGACATCGGCAAGGTCCAGCACTGTGTCGGCTGCGTCTTCGTTGACAGTCAAGTCGTCGATCTCGGTCGCCAGGCGCGGCGTGTCTCCAATCGAAGCGACGGTCACCGTGAAAGTATCCTCGGCCCATGCGCCCGACTGGTCGGTGGCCCGGACCGTAACGTTCGATGCACCGTTTTGATCGGCGATATAGGCCAGGTGCAACTCGCCGGCGGCTATGGCGGCCTGGACCACATTGGCGTTCGTGTTGCCCGTGATCGAATATGTCAAACTGTCGCCGGCGTCGGCGTCGCTGAAGACCGGGGCCGATTCGAGGTCCAGCACCGTAACGGCGGCGTCCTCGTTGACGTTGACGTCGGCTATGGGATTAGATACCGTCGGCGTGTTGTCGCCGATGGTCTGTCCGTACAGGAACGAGACCTTCTCACCGGACGGCACGAGCGTCCCGGAGAGCGTCATCGGGCTTCCGATGGTCAGGGAATACGCCTGGCCGACTGTCATTATCGAAGTGGTGAGCGTTACCGTAACGCCGCCGGCTTCGAGCGTTGCGTTCTGCAGCGTTCCGCCGGCGAATGAGTAGTTGGAAAGATCCTCGGCGGAGTATTCGACCATCGGCTCGCTGAAGATCACCACAATCTCCGTGTCTGAGGGCGTAAAGTGGGATACGATGCCGGGGATGGTGATCTCGACTTCGCTTGAACGAGCGCTTCTGGCCCCGTCGCGATTGACCGCGCGAACCTTGTACGAATACGGCGTAAGCGATTCAGCGGTGGTGTCGGTATAGCTCGGCGATTGAGATGTTCCGATATTCGCGCCATCGCGATAGATGATGTAATGCTCGACCCATGTCTCAAGATCCTCAGCGGCGTCCCATGTCAACTCGATCTGCGCCAACGGCGTGTTGATCTGGGCCGAGAGATTCTGCGGTACGCTCGGCGCGGTCAGATCGGCGGCGCTGTTGGCCTGGCCCGGTGATCCGTGCATGGCGCCGACGAACCAACTGCTCGGGTCGTTGCCGTAGGGGAACGGAACGCTGGGACCATAGGGGTCTTTGCGGCTCAGGCTCGGGCCGGAGCCGTCAGGGGCCTCGGGCCAGGGGGTATTGTCGCGGTAGTTGACGTAGTCGATGCGATAGTACGGAATCAAGCCGCTTGGGTCAGGTATGCCGGCCCGCATCAGCTTGACTTTCTCACCGCTATCGGACAGGTTGCCGGAATACTCACCGGCGACGGCGACGTTGTCCTGGCCGACGATCTCGGCATAATTATAGCGATAATTAAATGCATCTCGATCGCTCACGATCACCACATATTCGCCGGGTCCTATCGTCGTCGGGCCGTTGGCGGTGTTCCACGAATCGAGCGTCGGGTTATCGACAATCACATCCGAATGGCCGGCCCTGACGAACTTGACCTGATCGGCTATCGTCCAGTTGTCGGAGTTTGCCGCCGCGCCGCGGGTCAAGACAACCTGCCCGGACCCGTCGAAATAGTACGTACCCAGCGAGACCCAGCCGTTGGCGTCGATATAGCCGGGGCCCTCGTCGTCATCCTCGGGCTTCTGATCGCGGACAACAGCGTTCGTCCCGCCGTTGTGCGTGATGGAGTAGAGAGCCTGTTCGTCCAGGTCGCGCGCGTTGCCGTCGGCATCGAGAAGATCCCAACGCGCGAAGACCTCGTAGCTTTCCAGGCCGGCCGGCAGAACAGCGTTCCACGTGGCCGTAGCGCCCGCCTCCAGGGTCCATGACTCGGCGCCGCCGCTGTCGGCGTCGTACCATCCAAACGAAAAGCCGATTCCGTCGCCAATATAGAAGTTGCTCAGCGTGTGGGTAGTGGTGTCCGACTTGTTGTAAATCTCGATAAACTCCAGATCTTCATCGTTGCCGTAGCCCGCATTGATCTCGCCTGTCGTCGGATTCGCCGGGTGATACATCAGCTCGTTGATCACGAGGTCCCCGAAGTATGGAACACTATTGCCCAATCCGATGAAAGGAGTCCTCAACAGGGTGAAGTCCGTCTCGCCGATGCTCGTGATGTGCAAGCCGATCGAGACGCCGTTGGGCGAACCGTCAAAGTCTACGTGCTCGCGATACCCGCCGGCCGCGCCGCCGGCGTCAGACGAGAGATACACGTCATCGCCGTGTTCGCTCAGCAGGAAATCGCCGCCGAAGTGATCGCTCTCGTTGAGCACCAGGTACCCTTTGGGTCCAATTGCCGGAATCGTGGGGATCTGGTACTTGGTCAGCACCTCTACGCCCAGGTCGTTGGTCTTCTGATCGCTAAGCCACCATCCGCTGACATCTATCGGCAAGCTGGTCATGTTACGAAGCTCGATCGTATCGACCTGCGGCAAATCGGTGTGGGCGAGCACCTCGCTGATAACAATGGCCCCGGGATTCGTGAGCGTGTCGTCGCCGCCGGGCGAACCGCCGGGCGCCGCGCTGGGACGCCATCCGTCGGCCTGGTCCCAGAGATCCAGCGAGCCTTCCGGATTGCGAATCGTAAGGGAGAAGCCCTCGCCGTCAGTATGGTCATACCAACCGTCAGCGTAGGTGAAGTCCTGGAAGTCGCCGCCTACGGCCGTGCCTAATTCAAGATTCTCCCCACCGTTAGCCAGTTGCGTAGCAACAACGAGCCCCGTACCGAATTCAGGGGCGATCTGTCCGCTGTATCCGTTATAGCGATGGAGGAACGCGTCCTCGTTGCTTACGACGACAACATATTCGCCCGGAGCGATCGACATCGCAGGGAAGGTGAAGTCGATGCCGTTGTTGAATTGCAGGCCCATAAGCGGCAGCGTATCGCCCGAGATGTTCTTGATCTCAATGTACTCAAAGTCGCTGGCGTCGCCGTATCCCGCGTCGATCTCGCTCTGCGTCGGAGCCGAAGGGCTGTACATGATCTCGGTGACACGAATATCAGCCGAAACGTCTACGTAGTAAGTGGCCTCATTCAGCGCGCTCCACTGGCCGTTATGTTCGACCCGCGACTTGACGTGTCCGCCCTGGGTCAGGTCGATTGGCGCCCCGGTGTAGGCGGTTCCGCCTGAATTCGGGTCTGATCCGTCGAGCGTGTAGTAGATCGTGCCTTCGCCCGGGCCATCCATTGTCAACGTCGCGCCGAGATCAATTATTCCGCCGTGCTGGTACGAACCGTTGATATTGAACAACGGTGCATCAACATTCGGGTACCGCCCCACTGCCTTGAGCTGGTTGATGAAGATATCGGTCCGTTGCGGGAAATAATTGGTTTTGAGATTGTTAATTCGCGACTCCCAGTTCGCGCGGGAACCGCTCCAGCGCGCCGCCTCGCCCATGACAGCATCATATATTCCCGCCGCGGCGTCAGTAACCCAGTCGATATTGACCTGCGGGGTCAAGGGTCCGCCGTTGAACAGGAGACGGTGAGCGCGGTCCTGGAACGTGGATACGAACTTCGGCGAGGCGAGCATCTTCTGGAAGAGCTGGCCCGGAGGCCCACCGAACGAATCGACATTATTGCCGTTGACGTTCCTCAGGCCGAACTCTGCATCCCACATGTGGAATCGCCATTTTCCCCCCTCGACGTCGCGGCCGTAGGTCGCCCGCCAGTTGTTATGCGGCCAGTCCCCGTTGTGTGCGAACTGATTGATCAACAGGTAGTCGCAGAACTCCGGGATATCAAGCAGTTCCTTGATCGCGGCGTAGTTGCCGACCGCATCGTTGGCCAGTGAGTGCATCAGGTTCCATGCGGTGGAATTGCCCCCGCTGATGCCCTGATTGGTGTAGTAGTCGTAATCGTCCTTGTCGCCTCCGAGGTAGCTGGCGGCGAACGCGTCGTCGGTCCGCTCCAGGGGATTGTACAGTCCCCAGTACAGACCATCGACGTAAAGGTGAACGAAGCGGCCGTGCGAGCTGATGGCCCCGGCGGCCAGTTGCCTCTCAGCGGCCCAGCGGTCCTGCAGTATCGTTCCGCCCCAGAACGTGTCGTTGAAACCCGCACGGAGAGTAATTGTGTTGAACTCGTCCATGTCGGTGTCTTCAAAGACGGGGTAATCGAGCGTTGTCGGCCCGTACATGCCCTTGAACACGAGGCGGAAGGAGTGCTTCTTCGTGCCGGTTCCGCGGCTTGCTCCGCCGACGATTTGCACCCCGCCATCGACCTGGAAGAGAGCTGAACCGTCGGTATTGATCCACTCGATCGACGCGGGCCTCTCCCAGGCCTGTCCTCGACCGCCCGGATTAGAGTAGATGCCCGTGACGCCGAACATGTCCTCAACGGAAGTCACGATCGACAGCGTCGGGACCGCGCGCATGTCATCCAGGATCGTGGGGGTGCTGTTGACGACGCTCTGATTAATGTTGTAGTTGGGAGCCACTCCCTTCCAGTCAGGTGGGAAACCGTCAGGGACCGCCGGCTGCTGGAGTGTGTGTTCCAGGAAGATGTACGTATGCGTGTCGGTGTTAGTCGGGTCGTAGCCGTCTTTGACGGCTACCGCGCGGAGGGCCGTCGTCTTGTTAATCAGAACCGGGGAGATGTACAACGCCGCGTCTGGGTGGATGTTGCCGGCATCGTCCAGGAGCGGATCCGTACCGTTGGTGGTGTAGTAGATCTGCGCGCCTGGGGTGTTTGTGGTGATCGCCACGTGGAACGGGTCGGTGTAGAAGCCCCTGTCATGGTCGAACGACGTGTCTTCCACGTAACGCCACCAGACCTCGGTGTTGACCTGGCCCGGGGTGGCCGTGTCGAAATGCCGCGGGACCGACTCGTCGCCTACGGCCACCAGCGTCGGGCGGATCAAGAAATCGCCGTCGGCAGCCGCAAAGTTCAGCCCGTGGATCGCCAGCACGTTGGCTTCTTCGACAAGCAGGCCCAGGTGAGCAGTGATGTCGATTTCTTCGTAAACCACGGCGATCGCGTTCGGGCGGACCGCGGTGGCGAACGAGTTCCACGCCAGTGAACCCGGGGCGCTGCGCTGGGCGACCTGAACACCGTTGAGGTAGGCGACGAACCCGTCGTCGTACATCATGTTCAGCGTAAGTGTTTGCATGGCCGACAATTCATCAGAGCCCGGGAATTCGATACGCGTCCAGAGCGAGGCGTTGACTCCCTGCATCTCGTCGCCTACGTCGGTTACCAGGACGTCTTCGAACGCCTGCTGATTGTCGCTGAAGCCGATGCCCGTAGTAGTGTCAGTGACCACGCCGAACGGAACGGTTATGCCCGGGTTCTGCGCGCCCTTAGTAGCCTCGCTGGTGGCCTGGAAATCCGCGGCCGAGTCGCCGTCGGACGATCCGGTGCGCCGGATCAGGCCTCCTCCGCTTACGGGCTGGCCGTACAGACGCAGATCGAAACCTATATCCGAACTGGTCGTGCCTGTCTGGTGAATAGAGGCCGCGATCGTGTGCGTCCCGGCGCTGATATCCGCGATGGATATCGTGGCGGTGCCGTTTTCGTTGCCACCGCCGTTGGTGAATTCAAAGTAGGTGTCTTGTCTCGGGAGCGAGAAGTTGTTTCTCGCCACTTCCACCCCGTCGATGTAGACCACTCCGCCGTCATCGCTGAGTATCTCGATTCCCGCGTTGATCATATCGTCGGTGATCGTGAACTCGCGGCGAAAATACGCCGTGTAGCGACTGCCGCTGGGAGGTTCGCCAATGTGGGTGACGACCCCGCCCAGGCCGATCCCGCCATAGCCCAGGATCGCCGGGCCCGAGTTGTTAAACGCCGGTCCGTCGTAGCCGATCGGCTGGGTCCACGTAGTATTGAAATCGGGATCCGACGAGGCCGGATCCGTCGCATTCAGCGGATGCATGTAGTTCCAGATTGCCCCAAACTCGACGGCGTTTTCCACCGGTCCGGGCAGACCGCCGCCGGTAATGTCCAATCCGTCGCCGCTCCAATGACCGCCGGCGGTAATGTGGGAGTCGCCGCCGTAACTGATATCCAGCGAGGCGATCTCCGCGGCGGTATAGCCCCAGGCCACGAAGTCCATCACCTCGACGTCGGCGGCTCCGTCATCAACCAGCATCACCCAGCCGGAACCCTCGAGCGCCCAGTCGATCGCCGCGCCCCAGTAGTTGTCGCCGACGCTGTCTGTTTGATAGAGTATCTCGCCTGGGGCGATGGAATCGGGAAGGTTCCACACCGTCGCGTTGACACTGTTGATGCCGAGCGAAGCGTTGTTGACAAGGACCGTCAAGTCAGCGTTATTAACCGAAGCGATCGAAGCGTTCTGGATCTCAACGAATTTAGTAGTATCGGTGCTGACTTCCGTTATGACGATATCCGCCGGTCCAAAGACCATCGCGTCAGTCCACGTCGAATCGTCGAAATCCACGGCGGTCCAGCCTTGCTCGCCTTCGCCCTGTCCAATCGGCAGCAGGTTCGCGTCGCCGGCCGTAGGAACGTGGTATGAGAGCTTATCCCCCTCGTCAACCAGCGTATTTAACGTGTCGCCATCGAGATAGATGCCGTACGAAATGTCAGAGAACTGCTCGGGGTAGTCCTCGTATCCGTGCTCGATCGTAACCCCGTCGGGCCTGACCAACAGAACACTCTCATCTTCCGGAGCAAGCTTGAAGTTCGTGTGCCAGTATCCCAGCGAGTCCTGCTTGTTCTCATCTGATGCGAAGACAACCAGGTAGTCATTGCCGCCCGGGTCGCCGCTGGCCGCCAAAGTAATGTCGGGAAACTCCCACTTGTCCAGATTGTCGCTCTTGTCGGTCAGGTACCATCCGTCAAGGCTGACAGGAGCGTCGTTGGCATTGTATATTTCGATCCAGTCGCGATAGTTCGCGTCACCATCGAGCAACGTTGAGTCGTTGATGGCCATGAACTCGCTTATGAAAACATTACCCGAAAGCAGAAGGCGCGGTTCGAGTTGCTCCAGAATCGGAGAGTGCAAAGCCCCTCTCGAATCAGATCCCCGTCCGGACACGTCAAGACCATCAATCGACATCACGAGACTCCCTTCGCTTGAACCTCCGCACCTGGACCGACACCGACTTTGTCCCAAGTCTGGACGTTGCAGAAACATCGTTCCTGTAGAAACTTGCAGTGCTATACAGCTATGCCTCCAGTATAACAATTTTTCCTGTAATACAAAGGCTTTTTCGCCAGACATGGGATAATTCCGACTTCGGCATTCTCCCGGCGATAAGGAAGAAATACGATCGAGTATCCGCCGATAGGAAAGATGAATATCAGCAGCGTTTTACGGTTACTATTGTCAGATCGTCAAAACGCTTCTGCAGACCCGCAAATCGGCGCATTTCCCACAAAACATGCGCCGTGATCGTCTCGGCGTCGCTATGCTCGCCGACTGCGTTGAGCAGAGCTTTGACAATGCGATTGCGGCCGAAAGATTCGTCCTGGAAATTCATCGCATCGCTCAATCCGTCGGAATAGAACATCAGCGTCTGACCCGGCTCGAGTTGGACCGATCTGTGGCGCCACTGCGACTCTTCGTCCAGACCGATGATCCCGCCGCTGGTGTCCAACTCGACACATTCACCGTCCTGCACGAGCAGCGCCGGCATGTGACCGGCGTTTACATAGGTAAACAGTCCGGACTTGGTGTCTATCACGCCATAGAACAGCGTGGCGAAGTCACTGGTCGCCGTCTCGACGCACAGATCGCGATTAACGTGGGCCACGACGTCAGACAACTCGTATACATACGAAGCATGGGCCCGCAACGAGGCGCGGATTGAAGCCATCAGCAGCGAGGCGCGTACGCCTTTGCCCACAACGTCGCAAACGGCGATACCAAGATTCTCTTCGCCAAGCGGGATAAAATCGAAGAAGTCGCCGGCCAGTTCGAAGCACGGAACGTAGACCGTTCCAATGTCCAGCCCGGCGATATCCGGCGGATGCGACGGTATCATCCTTCGCTGGACCGCGCTGGCCAGGCGCAACTCGCGCTGCATTCTCGCACCGCGAATCGATTCTGTGTAGAGGCGTGCGTTTACTATCGCCGCAGCAGCTTCGGAAGCTATCGCCCCGGCCAGTGAACGCTCGAACCAGTCAAACTCGTGCACCGAACCCATGTAAACACGCAGAACGCCTTCGGCGCGTCCCTTGTATATCATCGGCACGCAAAAGGCGCTGACAATCCCCTCGCGTTTGGCCTCGTCCGGATACAGCACGCGCGGATCGTTGCCGAGATCCTCTATCGCCACCGCGGCGAGATTGTCCAGCACCGCAGAGTCGATCAGCGACTCGCTGACTAGAATCGGGCCCTTGTCGAGATACTCCGGCGATAGATTCGCCGCCGACTGCACCAGCAGTTCGGTCTGATCGCCGCTGAGCAGTCGGATCGTCGAGGCCTGTGCGTTCATGGTCTTGACCACTGTCTGGGTCACCAGGTCCAAAACGCTCTGCAGTTCGCGACGCCCGGTGAACTCGGCCGTGATGCGATACAGCGTGGCCAGTTGCTCGATCCGCTTGCGCAACTCCCGCTGCTTGTTAGCCAAACGCGCCAACATACCGCCCAACAACTCGGCAAGGCTCCCAGCAGCCGGAGCGTCAAAGGCATGCGATTCAAGCGGGCCGACAACCAGTCGTCCAAAACCGTCGCCATCTATCACAATTGGTGATTCGCCAAACGCCCGGCCGTCGTCAAAGCCCTGGCTGGCGGGATCTTCAGCCAGAAGAGTCCCGTCGCAATCGAAGATGCTGACTGACACATTCAGCGCACGGCGAAACTCGCACATAATTTCTTTGAGCGCTTCAGGTTTGATGTACTGTTCAAGGCTCTCCACAACTGATCCTTACGTCAAAAAGCGATAAAGCGCCGGCAGGAACCGCTGCGCCCGACCGGGTCCGGGCGACAAGACCCCTATTATGCCTCACCCGGCGGGCTGTTGGCCAGAGATTACCGGTTTTTGGGCTTCGGGCCTCCGGGAGTGCTGTTCCAACAGACCGCTGAAAACCAGAATCCCGGGCGCCTGTAAATAGACAACCGCCGCGGTATTCACCGCGGCGGTGTGATAAACATCGTTATTTGCAGCGCCGTCAGGGCTGGACCGGTAGTCCAACCGCGCTCTCGAACCGCAAGCAAGCCAGCGCGACGCCCAGGAACCGCAAGCAGACTGGCCGCAGGCGACGGTTTAGAAGTTCGACTCGGACGGACTCTGGGGCTCGGGAGGCGTAAACTCGCTCGGAGCGGCTTGAGGAGCGGGTGCCTCGGCGGGAGCAGCTTCAGCTTCCATGCCCTTTTGCAGCTCGATTTTCATCAGTCGCCCGACCTTGAACTTGACGGTGCGTTTGGGAGGAACCTGCACGCGTTCGAGGGTCTTGGGGTTCTGAGCCGTCCTGGCTGCACGCATCTTCGTCTCAAAGACGCCGAAGTCGCGGAATTCCAATCGGTTGCCCTGTCCGAGTTCGGCTATGATCTCGTCAAGGAAGCATTGAACGATCTGCTTGACCACGACCCTTTTGCTCTTGGTCTGGTCGGCAATCCGATCCACCATTTCTTTCTTCGTTAC